>JBILEY010000205.1:0-8992 GCA_044351865.1 Planctomycetota bacterium
CAGCACGTTGGCGAGGTTGCCGGCGACGATCGTCAGCACCTGCGGACCGATGCGCGCGTGCGCCGACAGCACGATGCGCAACACCGAGTACCACAGGAACGGCAGCACCGACAGCATCTGCCAGCGCGCGTAGCTGGCGGCCGCCGGGATCAGTTCGGGCTCCTGGCCGCACAGGCGCAGCCAGCCTTCGGCCGGCAGCAGCAACAGCATCGCCGGCAGGCCGAGCAGCACCGCGAGCACGAGACCGCGGCCGAGCACGCGCGGCACTGCGGCGTGGTCCTTGGCGCCGATCGCCTGCGACAGCAGCGGGTCGACGGCGGTGACCGCACCCATGCAGAACATCATCGCGCCCCAGCTGATCGTGTTGCCGAGCGCCATCGCCGGCATCGACGCCTCGTCGTGGTGGCCGAGCATCGCGATGTCGACGAAGTTCAGCGCGGTCATGCCGAGCTGGACCAGCACGATCGGGCCGCCGAGGCGCAGCAGCTGCGCCAGTTCGTCGCCAAACGAACGGCTCGGCACCTGGCTCTGCAGCGGCGTGGTCGGCTCCATGGCGGGGGCGCACTGTGGCGACTGCCGGGCCGGACGCAAGCGCGGTGGAAGAAGGTCTGCGCGTGCACGCAGGCGGCGATGGCACTGCGGGTTGCTGCGTGGAGAGACTGTGGAAAGTCGGGGTGGCTGTGGAGAGTGATGTGGAAAGAGCGGTGGGCCACAGCGATGGCCGAGTCGCAGCCCGGCCCTGGTGGCGTGTTCTGGTTTTGTTAGGGTGTCGGCATGGAGCGCCGCATCCTGCACGTCGACATCGACGCCTTCCTCGCCTCGGTCGAACAGCTGCGCGATCCCGTGCTGATCGGCAAGCCGGTCGCGGTCGGCACCGGCGTCGTCGCCTCGCGTTCGTACGAAGCGAAGGCGCGCGGCGTGCACACGGCGATGCCGCTGCACGAGGCGCTGCGGCGCTGTCCGGAGCTGATCGTGCGGCCCGGTGACGCGCGGCTGGTCGAACGCTTCCGGCAGGGCGTCGCCGAGGTGCTGCGGCGGTTCTCGCCGGTGGTCGAGGTGTGCTCGCTCGACGACTTCTACGTCGACCTGACCGGCGTGCCGCTGCGCGTGCAGCAGGCGCTGGCCGGCGGCACGGCGACGCCGGCGGAGAGCTCGCTGGTGGCCTTGTGCCGCGAACTGCGTGCGGCGGTGCGCGAGGCGACCGGGCTGTCGGTGGCGCAGGGACTCGGCAGCACGCGCGCGGTGGCGCGGCTGGCGACGACCAAGGCGAAGCCCGGCGGCATCGTCGAGGTGCCGGCCGGCGGCGAACGCGAGTTCCTCGCGGACTTCCCGGTCGAGGCGGTGCCGGGCATCGGGCCGAAGATGGCGGCGTGGCTGCAGCAGGTCGGCGTCGCCACCGTGCGCGAGCTGTGGGCGGTCGACGAAGAACTGCTGCGCCGCGCGTTCGGTGCCCGCGGCAGCGCCGTGTGGCGCAGTTGCCGCGGCCTCGACGACACGCCGGTGAAGGAGACGCCGGTGCTGCAGAGCATCAGCCGCGAGACGTCGTTCGAGCCGCGCGCCGAGGTCGGCTCGCAGCAGCGCGCGTTCCTGCGGTCGATGCTCGGCTATCTGCTCGATCGCGCGACCAGCGAACTGCGCGCGCAGCGGCACCTGGCGCGCACCGTGCAGGTGCGTTTGCGCCACGTCGACGGCAGCGCCGGCGAACGCGCGCGCACGCTGGCCGAGCCGACCGATCGCACCGACGTCTGCATGGTCGCCGCCGGCGAACTGCTCGACGAGTTGCTGCTGCGGCGCGTGCTGGTGCGGCTGGTCGGCGTGACGCTGTCGTCGCTGGCGCCGCCAGGGCGAAAGCAGGGGCAGCTGTTCGGCGCCGCCGAGCAGGCGCGCGGCAAGCTGTTCCCGGCGATCGACGCGGTGCGCGCGCGCCACGGCTTCGGGTCGCTGGTGGTGGGCGCGGCGACCGGGCTGCTCGGGCAGTTGCCGAAGGGCAAGCACGGCTTCGTGCTGCGCACGCCGTCGTTGACGAAGTGACGCCGCGAGCGAGTGACGCCGCGACGAAGTGACGCCGCCGGTCGGTGCCCGTCAGGCCTGTGCGGCGAGGTGGACGGCGAGGCGCTGCTGGACTTCGTCGACGGCGAGCCCGCGCACGGCGACGACCTTGCGCGCATTGCTCGCACCGCTCGTCACCTGCACGCTGCGCGCCGGCACGCCCAGCACCGCGGCGAGCACTTCGCACAGCCGTTCGTTGGCGCGGCCGCGCTCCGGCGGCGCGCTGATCTGCACCTTCAGTGCCGAGCCGAGCAGGCCGGCGACGCGATCGCGCGCGGCCCCGGGCACCACCTTGACGGCGAACTGCACCAGTTCGCCGCGCGTCGTCACCGGCAGCTGGCCCGGTGTCGTCACGGCAGCATCAGCACCGTGTAGCTGCGCGCGTGATCGGTCAGCAGGCGGTCGAAATGGCCCGCCGCCGCCTGGTTCCGCCGTTCGGACAAGGCGACGAGGCCGGCGGCGAGCCGCTGGCCTGCCTGCAGCTCGAAGCGCAGGGCCTTGGCCCACGCCTGGTCGTCGTTCTCGGGCAACCGCCGCAAGAGCACTTCGAACACCACCGAGCGCACGCCGAAGCGCCCAGCACCGGTGCCGCTGAGGTCGTCGTCGCTGCGCAGCCGCGTCAGGTGCTCGCGCGCGGCGTCGACGTGGCGCGGCAGCGCCAGGGCGGCGAGGAAGCACTCCCGCGCGCCCGGGCTCGGCGGCGCCACCTGTTCGGCGAGCGCCAGCCACTGCTCGAGGGGCACCGCGGCGACCGCGATCGTCGCCTCCTTCGGCGGCTTCTTGCTGGCCTCGAGATGCACGAACACGCCGGCGGCGCGATCCCAGCGCTGCAGCGGCACGTTGCCGGCCAGCAGGTCGACCGGGAGCGTCACCTGGCCGGCGGCGATCGCCTTGTCGAACGCTTCGGCGAACGACTGTGCGGCCGCCAACACGACGGCGAGGCCGCGCGCGTTCGCGGCGGCCGGCGACGTCGGTGCACCGTCGGCGAAGCGCGTCGCGGCAGCGGCCGCGGCGGCGAAGTCGGCGCGGCCGAGGGCCGCGTGCACGCCGTCGCCATCGGCGAGGGCCGTCGCGTAGAGGCGCCAGACCGCGGCGCCGCGTTCGTCGCGCAGCGCCTCGAGTGCCTTGCCGGCGTCGGCGAGTTGGGCGCGGCCCTGCGCCAGTTCGTCCTGCAGCGCCGTGGGCCAACGTTCCTTGTCGGCGAGGGCCTCCTGCAGCACGCCGATCGACGTTTGCAGGGCCGACTCGTCCTTGTTGGTGCGCGCCAGGTCGACGGCGCCCCGCAGTTCGGCGAGCCGCGCGCGCGCGCCGGCCAGCACCTTGTCGCGCAGCGCCTCGAGCTCGGTGGCGAACGTGCGGTCGTCGCGCAGCTCGGCCGGGACCTTGCCGTCGAGCGCCTGCAGCGCGCGCCGGTAGTCGCGGCCGGCGAGCAGCGTCTGCTGCGCTTGCTGCAGCGTCGCCAGGTGTTCGCCGCGCAGGCGTTCGCGCTGCGCCGCGGCGGCGCTCGCCGCCTGCAGCTCCTGGCGCAACTGCTCGATGCGCTGGCGGGCCTCCCCGGCGGCCGGCGTGTCGGCGTGGTCGCTGGCGACGCGTTCGAGTGCGGTGATCTGCACGTCGCCTTCGCCGGCGAGGCGCGCCTGCAACAAGGCCACGGTCGCCGTCGCCTTCTTCAGGTCGGCGCGCAGCTGCACGTTCTCGTCGGCGAAGCGCTGCTTCTCCGGGTCGTCGTACATCTGCCGCTCGACGACGACCTCCTTGGGCTTCGTCACCGCCCAGTAGACGGCGCCGCCGGCGAGCAACACCGCGGCGGCAGCGAGGCCGATCCACAGGCCCTTCTTCGGCGGTGGCTGCAGCAGCGCCGCCAGCTCCTCGAGCAGGTCGTTGGCGGTCTGGTAGCGCTGGTCCGGCGCCTTCGCCATCAGCTTGCCGATGATCGCAGCGACCTCGGCGGGCACCTGCGGGTTGGCCTTGTTGGCCGGCTCCGGCTCGTCCTTGACCTGCGCGCGCAGGATGTCCTTGACCGTCTGGCCGCGGAACGGCGTCTTGCCGGTGACCAGGCGATAGAACGTGCAGCCGAGCGCGTAGAGGTCGGTGCGGTGGTCGATCGGCTTGCGCAGCACCTGCTCCGGCGCCATGAAGTGCGGCGTGCCGACCGCCTTCTCCTCGGTCTCCTCGACCGTGCTGGCGAGGCCGAGGTCGGCGATCTTCACCGCGCCGTGCTGGTCGAGCATCAAGTTGTCGGGCTTGATGTCGCGGTGCACGATGCCGAGCGACTCGGCGTAGGCGAGGCCGCTGGCGGCGTCGCTGACGACCTGCAGCGCGCGATCGACCGGCATCGCGCCGTTCTGCTTGAGCCAGCCTTCGAGCGAGCCCTGCATGACCTCCATCGCGAAGAAGTAGGTCTCGCCGTTGTTGTCGACGTCGAACACCTGCACGACGTTGGGGTGCTGCAGCTTGGCGGCGGCGCGCGCCTCGGCGACGAACTTGGCGACGAACGACGGGTCCTTGGTGCGCTCGCGCGACAGCACCTTCAGCGCCACCTGGCGGTGCAGGCTGGTCTGCTCGGCGCGGTAGACCATGCCCATGCCGCCGCGGCCGAGTTCGCCGAGGATGCGATAGCCGGGGATCGTCGGCAGGCCGCGCTGCTGCACTTCGCCGAAAGCGATGCGCGTGGTGCCGATCTCGATGACGTCGCCGTCCTTCAGTGGCGTCGCTTCGATGTTGTCGCCGTTGACGCGCACGCCGTTGGCCAGCGCCTTCAGGCCGAAGCCCTGGTCGCGCAGCGCCTTCACCACCGCGTGGTGCGGTTCGACACCGCCCTCCTGGATGCGCAGCGCGCAGTCGGCACCGCTGCCGAGGTAGGTCGGTTGGTCGCGGTCGAGCGGGACGACAGTGCCGGCTTGCGGGCCGGTCTCGACGGTGAGTCGCACGGGACGGTACTGAGGGGTTCCGGGGCGTTCGAGGGGGAGGCGCAGTATGGCAGAGGCCGCGGGGTGCGGCGAGAGGCGATTCCGGGCAGGCGGACGTCGTCGGCGATCGCGTCGGCTCCTACCGTGTGCGCATGGTGTCTGCGTTCGCTCGCGTGGTGTCCGTGGTCGGCTGCGGTCTGCTCGCTGCGTGTTCGGCGTTGCGGCCCGAGGACGTGCCGGAACCGCCGGGTGCGACGGCGACGGCGGCGGCGGCGGCGGCGGCGGCGGCGACGACGACGAACGACGCCGAACGCGCGCAGCGCTTCCCCGGTGCGGCTGCGTTGTTGTCCGGCTTCGACTTCGCCGGCGAACGGCAGCTGCGCGACGGCGACACGCTGCTGTTCGGCGTCACCGTGCAGGACGGCGAACGTCGGCAGCATCGGCTGCTGCGGCTCGTCGTCGAACGCGACGATCCGGAGCTGAAGACGGGGCTGGCGCAGGCCCGTGCCGAGCCCTCTCCGAACGCGCGCATCGTGCTGGAGCGCCCCACGCGCCGGGTTCGCGTCGCCTTGGTGCTGTTCGACGCCGACGGCCGCGAACTGGCGACTTCGCGGCTCGACACGTTCGACGTCGCCCTGGAGATGAGCTTCGTGGCTGCGGTGCGGGCGCTGCGCCGCGGCGATCTGGACCAGCAGGCGGTGGTGCGCGCCCAGCTCGCTTCGATCGCGGCGCTGCTGGTCGACGATTCCGTGTTGAAGGCGCTGCTGGCCGAAGTGGCGAGCATTCCTTTCGACTTGCGCTTGTTGTGGCGGCGCGTGCTGACGCTGCAGTGGTACGGGGCCGAGGCGGTCGAATTGTCCTCGGCGTCGTCTCCCGATCTCGCGCACGCGCCCACGCAGGCGCGCTTCGACCTGCCGTTCGACCTGTTCCTCAACGACTCGTTGCTCGTGCGCCTGTCGGTCGCAGTGGCCGAGCCGCACGGCCCGACCGCCGCCGCCGCCGGCATCATGCGGCTGTTGGCGCAGCAGGCCGATCGTCCCGAACGGCGGCTGACGATGGAACTGCTGGCGGCGGCGCGTGGTCCACGGTCCGAGCTCGAAGGACACGGCGCCACGGCGTTCCTCGGCTTCGCGAACGAAGGCGTGGGCCTCGCCTACTCACCCGACGCGCGCTGGCTGGCGCTGCCGGGGCCGCTCGGCACGGTCGAACTGCGCGACCTGCGGCAGGACGATCCGAGCGTGCCGTGCCGGCTGCTCGGCGACTTCGCCGCGGTCCATGCCCTGCACTTCCTCGACGCGAGCACGCTGCTGGTCGCGCGCGGCAACACGATCGAACGCTTCGATTGCACGAACGCGAAGGTCGGCGGCGAACTGCGGCCGCTGGCGACGATCGCCGGCGGCGAGGCCGAGCGGGGGCCGGTGCTCGCGATCGAGCCGGCGGGCGACGGTGCGGTGTTCGTCGGCTGGCCGGCTGCGCTGGTCGAGCGTTGGACGTTCGACGGGGCCCTGGTGCCGACGCAGCGCGAGCTGGTGCGGCCGGCCACGATCGAGACCGCGGAGATTTCCGTGGGCGGGGGAGCCAAACAGCAGGTGGCCGTGCGTCCGGCCCCGAGCTGCGGTTGGCTGCTCGGCGGCAGCGATCGCGATCGTTGCCTCGTCCGCCGATGGCAGCCGGGCGGGGATGGCGCCGTCGTCTACTCGTCGTGGCGACGCGAGGCGGACGGAACCTGGAGCGAGCGCACGTTGCCCCCGATGCCGCGCGCGCCGGCGCGGTCGGGGCTGTGGCGCGCGTTCGGCGCCGATGGCGCGCCGGTGGTGGGTTGGGTTCCCGACCCAGCGGTCGCGGACGAAGTCGCCTTCGGTGATGCCGTGGCGCGGCCGCGGCGCGGGCTCGGCCACGCCGACGTGGCGGAGCGGCTCTGCCTCACGTTCGGCGGCACGCGCTGTCTCGGCACGCCCTACGGAGGCGATTGGTTCGTGCACGGATTCTCGCCGGACGGTCGCTTCTACGCGTACTGCGCCGGCGGCCACCGTGTGCTCGCCAAGGTGGCGCCGGTCTCGGCCAGCGCACCCGCGGCGAAGTGAACCGATGGCGCTGCGCCCGCTACCGCTGCTGCCCGATGCGCGCCCGCTGCCCGACAACGTCGGCGCCGTGCTCGCCGACGGCCGCGCGCTGCTCGCTGCGCACTTCGCGCGCCCCGACCTGCCGCCGGGCCACGGCGCGATTCCGAGCGACCACGAACGCGTCGTGCGCGGCCTGCGTTCGCTGCGCGCCAACGACCCCGGCCTGCGCCGTTTCCTTGAGTGGGGCAGTGGGCTCGGCATCGTCGCCGTCGCCGCTTCGCTGCTCGGCTTCGACGCGCACGGCATCGAGTGGGACGACGCGATGGTCGCCGCGGCCGAACAGTTCGCGGCACAGCACCGCGTGCGCGTACCGTTCGTCGCCGGCAGCTTCGTGCCGCCCGGCAGCGACGCGCTGCTCGACCGCGCCGAGCTGACGACGCGCACGGTGCTGCAGAGCGACGACGCCTACGACCGGCTCGAGCGCGACCTCGACGAGTTCGACGTGGTCTTCGCGTATCCGTGGCCGGAGGAGGAGGCGCTGTATCGCCGGCTGTTCCAGCGTGGTGCCGCCGACGGGGCGGTGCTGGTGCTCTACGGGCAGCTCGACGGCGTGCGCGCGTTCCGCAAGGTGGCTGGGCGCGGTGGGTGAGTCCTGGGTTGCGCTTGGTTGCCGGGTCGAACGGCCGCGAGCGTTCGCTAGCAGCCCGTTGCCAGAGGGCGACTCCGGCGAGCTTCTGCCTGAACCGCGAGCCGCTCTACCGTGACGGCGGCCGTCCCTCGATCCCGCCGCGCGTGGTCTTCCGCATGCTCTGCATCGGCTAGCAGCGTTCCACCGCGACCCGTCGGCAGTGCTAGTAGAAGCTGACGAAGCTGGCGATCGCGTTCGAGGTGATCGCGCCGAAGCTGTTCTGGCCGTTCGGCAGGCTGCCGGGCGCGAACAGCGCCGCGCTCTGCGCGAACACCTGGGTGCCGAAGGGCACTCCCGGCGGGATCGGGAACTGCGTCGCCTGCGCGGCGCCGGCCCCGGCGAAGCCGAAGATCGCGTCGATGGACTGCAGGTGCAGCGAGCAGCCCGGCATGCCGAGGCCGGCGAGATCCACGCCGGGCAGGTTCTGGCCGAGGCTGAGCATCGTCACGCCAGCGCGCAGGCCCGAGCCCGGCGCCGTCTCCGGCAGGTTGCTCTGCGTGTAGGTGACCAGCGTGCCGGTGGTCAGCGTCGAGCGCGGGGCCGGCGACGCCGACAGCGCCATCGGTGGCAGCGCGGCGCAGCGCACCGCCGCGGGCAGGCTCGTCGCGAGGTTCACCGAACCAGGGTCGGTGATCGCGCCGGGGCCCTTGCAGCCGACCAGGTAGCTGCTGCCGCGCGGCGACGTGCTGTTGGCGTCCACGATCTGGAACACCATCGTGACCGTGCCGTTCGAGAGATCGAACTGGAACTGCACCAACGACGGGTTGCTGGTCTCGGGGCTCGCATAGCTCTCGACGAACCAGAAGGTCACGATGGCGATGTAGCCGCCCACGACCTCACAGAGGACCTGCCCGCCTTCGAAGTCGTTGAAGTCGTGCCAGGCGTAGAAGCCCGGCAGCGTGCACGCTGCGAACTCCGCCCCGCTCGGCGTGAAGTCGCCGTCGTGCGGACTGGCGGCGGCGCCGAGATGCACGATGCCGTTCTGGCTCACGCGCAACGAGGTCACCGGCCCGAACGGCGTCGGCAGCGCGCCCCAGCCCGGCGCGAAGACGTTCGCCGGCAGCACCTCGCTGCCGTCCTGCGACCACCCCAACTGCAGGGCCGACGGACTCGGCGGGACGAAGGCGCTCTGCTGGAACGGGATCAGCGCGGCGTTGTAGGTGGTGCCGGATGGCGTGAAGCGCAGGATCTTGTTCTCGATCCCTGCCTTGGCCTGCGCCGCGGTGCTGAAGAACTGGTAGATGCCGTTGGTCGGGATCGAGTAGCAGCCGGTGCCATAGGCC
>JBILEY010000206.1:0-8968 GCA_044351865.1 Planctomycetota bacterium
CGGCGGCGGCCTGTGCGCGGGCACGGCGGTGGTCGTGCGCGCGTTGCGCCCAGCGGCGCAGATGATCGGCGCCGAGCCGAAGGCCGTCGACGACGCGGCGCGTTCGATGGCGACCGGCGTGCGGCAACCGCGCGTCGACGGAGCCAAGACCTGGGGCGACGGCCTGATGACCGCGCTCGGCGAGCCGAACTTCGCGCTGCTGCAGAAGCACGCGGTGCGCATCGTCACCGTCGACGAGCAGGCGATGGTCGACGGCTCGTGCTTCTTCCTGCAGCGCATGAAGACCGTGGTCGAGCCGAGTGCGGCGACCGTGCTTGCGGCGGTCCGCGCGATCGCCGGCGAACTGCGCGGCGCGCGCATCGGGCTGATCCTCAGCGGCGGCAACACCGACTTCGCCTGGTTGCCGCACTGAACGAGAGTCCCGCGGCTCGCCCGGCCTCAGCCGGCGGCCCAGGCGCCGAACTGCCACACCATCAGCACCAGCGTCGGGCCGATCATCACCAGCGCCAGCCGGTCGAACGGGGCCGGCTGCAGCTCGCCGTTCGTTTCGCGCTGCGGTTTGCCCGGCAGCGCGTCGAGCAGCACGGCGGCGCCCGTGCCGGGGTCGTAGACGACCGTCTCGGCCTCGTCGTCGGTCACCGCTTCCGGCCGGTGCGTGCGCACGATCGTCGTGCGCGTTCGGCCCTGGCCGTCGAGGAAGCGGAACGTCATCGCCTGCACGCGGCGGCCGTTGATGGTCGTGTTCGTGGGCTCGCTGGCGACCAGCATCGCCGTCGCCACTTCGCCGTGCACCAGCAGGCGCAGGCGGCGTGCGTTGCGCCAGACGCCGCAGAGCACCAGCACGGCACCGGCGATCGGCAACAGCACCACCAGCTGCGCCGCCGCCGGCAGCATGTGGGTGTCGAGGCCGACGATGCGCATCGGCGCCGCGGGCGTGCGCGCGATCTCGACCTGCACCTCGCTGCCGACCTCGGGCACGTTGTTGCCGCCGCGCCGGTAGGTGATGGCGTAGCTGCGGCCAGCCCGGGTGCGGTCCCCGGTCTGGACTTCGAAGTGCACCGCGACCACGTCGTTCTTGTTGATGCGCAGGCTGGTGTCGTCGACGCGCACGACCTTGCCGACGACGCGCTGCACTGGACCGGCGAACGGGTCGCTGAACAGCGGTGCTGCAATCGCGCCGAACACCATCGTCAACGCGAGGCCGAAGGCGAGCAGGCCCCAGCCGACCTGCGGCAGCACGCCGCCGAACAGCACGACGATCCGTAGGGACCATGGCACCGTGCGCGGCGGGCGAGCGAGCGTCGAATTCTCCATTGCCGCACTCTACCGCGCGGCATCGGCCGACTACCTGCGCGCGCGACGCGGCTGCATACTCGGTCCGATGAGCGAGTCCGCCCCTTCGATCGTCGATCTCGCCCTGCGCTTCCTGGGGCGGGCCGTGTCCGGCGACTTCCAGACGCACCATGCTGCCGCGGACGAACGGCAGCAGCTGGCCGCCGCACCGCAGCCGGTCACCGATGCGCTGGCGCAGGACTACGTGGTCTGGCGACGCGCGGCGTTGTGGGTCGGCGGCGTTCTGCTGGCACTCGGGGCCCTGATCGCCGTCGTGGCGCACCAGTCGCTGGCCGAGCAGATCGCCCACGTGCAGGCGGCGGCGGCGGGGCAGCAGCTCGCCGGCGCCGACCTGCAGCAGCTGGTGGCACAGATCACCGAGGGCTTCGGCAAGTCCAACCTGTCGATCATCGACGGCCTGCAGGAGTTCCTGCTGGTGGTGAAGCTCGCCGTCGCGACGCTGGCCCTGATCGCCGCCTGGCAGTGGTCGCGCATCCAGCGCTCGCGCTCGTTGGCGCGCTGGGGCTGGCTCGTGCTGGTCGTGCTGCCGCTGCTCGTCGCCGCCTGGCCGTGGTCGTCGTCGCTCGACTTCGCGCACCTCGACCAGAACCAGTTCGGGGCCGCGGCGCAGCAGGGCAAGGTGGTGAAGCAGCAGGTCGCGCTGGCGATCGCCGCCCTGCTGATGACGACGATCGCGCCGAAGCTGATCGCACTGTTCCCCGGCATCATCCGCAGCTCGCTCGCCCTGAAGACGCTGCTGCCGGAAGTGGCGGCGCCGGGCTGGCTGGTGGTGATGTTCGCGCCGTTCCTGGTCGGCTTCCTGATGCTGATCGTCTGCTTCCTGAGCCAAGTCCAGGGCAGCTGGCTGCTGCTCGGCGGCGTCGGGGCGCTGATCGCCGGGCCGGTCCTCTACGTGCGCCGCGCCGCCGACCTGGTCCGCCCGCACACCGCCGCGGAAGTGGGCGAGGTCGTCGGCAGGATCCGCCGCACCGCCGGCATGACCACGCTCGCCGGCATCGTCGTGCTGACGCTCTACCTGTTCGACCTCGACGACGTGTCGTGGACCACCGCGATCCACCTGCTGCTCGAAGCCGGCGGCGGCATCTTCCTGACGATGGTCGTCATCAGCGACATCACGCTGGCGCTGCTGGCCCACAGCCATCGCCTGAACGCGCTGTTCCAGAACACGGAGATGCGCGCTCTCTACGAACAGCGCCTGCAGTCGCTGACGGGCGCCGGTCTGACGGACGTCCAGGGCGCGCTCGGCGCCAAGGATCTCGACGACCTGCGCAAGCTCGGTCAGGCCTGAACGAGGCGGCCGGCGAGTGCGGCCAGCAGGTCCATGGTGCTGACGAGGCCGACGAGGCGGTTGCGGTCGACGACCAGCACGCGGTGCACGCGGTGGTCGACCATGCGCGCGGCGATGTCCGTCAGCAGCGCGTTGCCGCCGCAGCTGACGATGTCGGTCGTCATCACGTCGCCGGCGCACGGCGCGTCGTCGAGGCGCTGGAACGCCACCGTCTCGGTCTCGTCGACTTCGTCGTCGAACGTGTCCGGATCGGCGTCGGCGGGCAGTTCGTGGTCGTCGGCGTAGCGGCTGACGACGTCGCGCATCGACACGATGCCGAGCACGTGTTCGTCGTCGTCGAGCACCGGCACGGCGCTGACCTGCGCGTCGACCAGCACGCGCTCGACCTCGCGCAGCGGGTCGCTGGCGTGCACGACGACCAGTTCGCGTTGCATCACGTCCTTGGCGCGCAGCAGGTGGAAGTCGTGGACGGGGGCGGGAGCGCACGCAGGTGGCATGGTCTTCATGGGGATCGCCTCTCTGCAGCGAACCTCGCCCTCGCCCTGCTAGTTTCATCGCCCTGGCCACAGTGGCCCATCTGCGGATGGCGGCCCCGTCCGTGGTCGACCATGGTCTACGCAGCGGGTGGTATGCCCGCCGCAATCGGAGGTTGTCATGCCAGGCATCGTTCTCACCACGGATCTTTCCGACGAGTCCAAGCGCGCGTTCGCGCCGGTGCGGGCCCTCGCCGCGCGGCTCGGGCTGCCGGTCACGCTGTTGTCGGTCCTCGAGGACCTGCCGTTCGAGCCGACCGCGGGTGGCTTGATGGCGGTCTACCCGGATCGCACGCAGATGAAGCGCGACTGGGAGTCGGCGATGCAGGCGGCGGCGGACCTGTTCGGCCGCGACGTCTGCAAGCAGGCCGTCGTCGTCGAGGCCGCCGACGTGCCGCGCGCGGTCGTCGAGTACGCGCACGCGCAGAAGGCCGACTACATCGCCATGGCGACGCATGGGCGCTCGGGCCTGCGGCGGCTGCTGCTCGGCTCGGTCGCCGAGCAGGTCGTGCGCCACGCGCACGTGCCCGTGCTGCTGTATCCGCCGAGCGCCTGATCGCCGGCACGGCGGTCGGCGCACCGACCTGGCGGCTCGCCGCTCAGAGGCTGAGAGAGAATCCTCTCGAAGCCTCTGCGCGGCTGCGAACGCAGCCGCCAGACATGCTGCTGAGAGCCCGTAGCATGATTTCTTCTCGGGCTCTCAGCGCCCGGCGCTGCCGACCAGCGCTTCGATCGCCAGCCGTTCCTTCGCGATCGCGGCGGTCAGCACTTCGCGCCCGTCGTTCGTGCAGACGACGTCGTCCTCGATGCGGATGCCGCCGAAGCCGCGGCCGCTGTTCATGGTCAGGAACCGCTCGGCGCGGGCGAAGTCGACCTGGCCCTTGAACTGCTTCTTGAACGCCGGGTCGCGCAGGATCGCCGGCACGAAGTAGATGCCCGGCTCGATGGTGACGCACATGCCCGGCTGCAGGTCGAGGTCGAGCCGCAGGTAGCCGGTGCCGAACTGCTCGCTGCGCTTGCGACCGCGCGCGTAGCCGACCTGGTCGCCGAACGCTTCGAGGTCGTGCACGTCGAGGCCGAGCAGGTGGCCCGTGCCGTGCGGGAAGAACATCGCGTGCGCGCCGTTCTCGACCAGCGCGTCGACGTTGCCCTTCATCAGGCCCATCTGCACGAGACCGTCGGTCAGCACGCGCGCCGCCAGCATGTGCACGTCGCGGTAGCGCACGCCCGGCTTCACCGCGTCGATCGCCGCCTTCTCGGCCGCCAGCACGATGTCGTAGACCTCGGCCGCCTCCGGCGAGAAGTGGCCGCTGACCGGCCACGTGCGCGTGACGTCGCTGCAGTAGCCGCTCGCCGCTTCGGCGCCGGCGTCGAGCAGCACGAGGTCGGTGTCGTGCAGCAGGTTGCCGTGCGCGTGGTTGTGCAGCACCTCGCCGCGCACCGACAGGATCGTGTTGTAGGCCGGCACGCAACCGTGCCGCACGAACGTGCCCTCGACGTGGCCGACGAGCTCCTGCTCGCGGATGCCGGGGCGCGTGTGCGCCATCGCCGCCGTGTGGCCAAGGCGCGTCACCACGGCCGTCGCGCGCATCTCGGCGAGTTCCTCCGGCCGCTTGAAGTTGCGCAGCTCGGCGATCGTCGCCACCAGCGCCGGGTCGGCGACCTTCTGGTTGTCGTGGAAGTCGAGCCGTTCGCCGCTGATCGCCAGCGCCTCGGCGGTGGCGCGCGGATCGGCGATCGCCACCGTGCGCAGCGATCGCTTGCCGACCTTCTTCGCCACCAGCGCGGCCAGCTCGCTGCGCTTCTGCACCGCGGTCACGCCGAACGCCTTCTTGACGTCGGCGAAGCTCGGCACCGGCCCATGCCACAGCGCGTCGGTCTGCGTGCGTTCGTCGAGGAACAGCGTCACCGACGCGTCCTTCGGGTCGAACAGCGCGGCGGCGTTTGGCTCGACCTCGGGGAAGAAGAACAGGAACGTGCTGTCGGCGCGGTACGGGCTCCAGTTCGCCGGGTAGTTGCGGGAGATCCAGCCACCGGCCATCAGCAGGACGGGACCGTCGAGTGCGGCCAGGAACTCGGCGCGGCGCGCCTTGTGGTGCGAGGGGTGCGGCATGACCCGGCCAGCGTAGGCAGCGCTCCGATCGCGCGCATGCGCCGAGCGGCGAAGTCCGGTGCTTCGGGAGTTCGGATCGGGTCGGTACCGTCGTGGCGCCTCGCCGTTCGCCACACCGACCGGCCCGAAGCCCCTGATGCAACGCTCCGCTCTCGTCGTCGTCCTCCTCCTGCTCGCGCTCGTCGGCGCGGGTGCTGTCTGGCTGCTGCAGGGCAGCGACCCCATGGCGGTGCCGGGCGCCCAGACCGGTGAGCCGGCGGCCGGGGCCAGGCCGGTGGCCGCGACGCCGGTGCAGGCCGAAGGGCCGCGCGGCGAGCTGGCTGCTGCGAGTGCTGGTGGCGATGCCGCGGCGCGCGAACGCGCTGCCTTGCCGGCCGAGCCGGTCGCGAACGGCGAGCGCTACTTCGTCCGCGGTCGCCTGGTCGATCGCGCGGGGGCGCCGCGCGCCGGTGTCGACCTGCAGGTCGCCGACTGGGCAGCGGCGGACGTCGAGTTCGACGTCGTGCCCGCCGAGATGATGGGCATGCGTTCGCCCGACGACGCGAAGAAGCTGCCGAGCTGGCGCACCGGCGCCGACGGCCGCTTCGAGATCCCGCTGCCGCGCGGCCGCGACGGCACGCTGCGCCTCGTCGAGCAGGAGCTGGTGTTCGCCGGCAATGCTCCCTACCTGCGCAGCAAGAAGGGCGATCAGGACCTCGGCGACCTGCGCGTGCTGCGCGCGTGCGCGCTCGCCGGCGTCGTGCAGGACGCGAGCGGAGCGACGGTCGCCGACGTCAAGGTCGGCGGTGGCCTCGGCGGACTCTGGTTCGGCGGCGATCGCCAGGTGGCGACCGACGCGCAAGGGCGCTTCCGGCTCACCGGCCTGCAACCCGGCAAGTGGACGCTGCGCACGGCGTCGAGCCGCTTCCTGCCGGCCATGCTCGACGTCGAGTTGGCGGAGGAACAGACGCGCGACGACCTCGTGCTGGTCGTGAAGCCCGGCCAGGCGATCGCCGGCCAGGTGGTCGACGAACGGGGCGTCGGCGTCGCCGGCATGAAGGTCGGCAGCCAGCGCAAGGAAGCGCGCGGTGCCATGGCGATCGAACGCTTCACCCCCGACGAAGCGACGACGACCGACGCGAACGGCTACTTCACGCTGTCGGGCCTCGGCGACGAAGCCGTCACCGTGCGCACGCACGGCCCCGGCCACGGCAGGGCGCGCGCCACCGACGTGCCGGTCGGCACCGGCAACCTGGTGCTGCGTGTACAGCGCTGCGGCGCGATCGAAGGCGTGCTGCGCTCGGCCGATGGCAAGCCGATCGCCGACAGCACCGTGCGCGTCGCGGTGCCCGGGATCGATGTCGGCTTCGTGCGGGAGGAGCTGGAGGAGTTCGACCCGCTGGGCGACACCGGCAACATCCGCGGCGCCCGCACCCTCGCCGACGGCTCGTTCCGGCTCGAGAACGTGCGGCCGGGCAGCGTCACCATCGCGGCCAACGGCGCCGGCCATCGCCGCGTCGTGCAGCGCGACGTCGCCGTGGAGCCCGGCCAGACGACGAAGGGCGTCCTGCTGCTCGCCGAACGCGGCGCCGTGGCGACGGTCACCGTCGTCGATCCCGATGGCAAGCCGGTCGCGGGTGCCACGGTCGAGGTCCAGAAGCCGCAGCAGCGGCGTCTTGCGGGTGGTGGCATGGGGGCCACGCGCATCGCGGTCGCCGACGTCGCCGAGGACGGCAACGTCATCGTCGACGGTGGCGAGCCGCTCGGCACCGGCACGACCGACGACAAGGGCGTCGCCACGATCGCCGGATTGCCGGCGGTCCAGGCCGAGGTGGTGGCGCAGCACCCGAACTTCGCCGCTTCGTCGCCGGCGCCACTGTCGCTGCCGGCCACGGGCGGCGTCGAGGTCGGCGTGGCGCTGCGCCAGGCCGCGTTCGCCGAGATCGCCGTCGTCGACACCGCGGGTGCACCGATCGCTGGCATGCAGGTCGAGCTGAGCGGTCCCCAAGAAGTGCTGGACGCGGTGACGAAGACCGAGAGGACCGACGGCGAAGGGCGCGTTCGCTTCGGGCCGCTGCCCGCGGGCGCCTACACGGCGAAGCTGCTGCGCCAGCCGGCCGCGCAGCGCTTCGGCGACTCGATGATGACGTTCGGTGGCAACGGTGGCGAGATCCCGGGCTCGGCGCAGGCGCTGCAGCTCGTCGGTGGCGAGACGACGAAGCTGACGCTGCAGCGCCCGGTCGCGACGACGCTGCGCGGGGTCGTCCTCGGCGCCGACGGTCCGGTCGCCGACTGCGAGATCGAGTTGACTTCGCGTGAGGCGGTGGCCTTCGAGGTCCCAGGCGGGGCGGTCGGTTCGGCCACGACCGCGGCCGACGGCACGTTCGCGATCGAGAACGTGCTCGCCGGCGACTACACGCTGCGCTACGGCAAGGCGACGCAGCGCGTCAAGTGCACGCAGGAAGTCAGCGTGCCACCGAACGTCACCGAGTTCCGCCAGGACCTGGCGCTGCACACCGGCAAGCTGCGCGCGCAGGTCGTGCTCGCCGGCAGTGGCGAGCCGATCGCCGGGGCCGAGGTCGAGGTCGTCGCAGCGAAGAAGGAAGGCGGCGAAGCGCGCCGCGAGCAACGCGTGATGATGGTGTCGATGTCGTTGGACGACGATGGCGGCGGTGCGACGACGATGACGCTCGGCGGGCAGGCGGCGCGCACCGGCGCGGATGGTGTGGTCGAGATCGACGACGTGCCGGTCGGCGAATGGTCGCTGCAGGTCACGCACAAGAAGTTCGCGCCGGTGACGTCGAAGCCGCTGACCGTCGTCGAGCGACAGACCACCGACGCCGGGCGCATCGAACTCGCCGCCGCCGGCATCGTGCGCGGCAGCGTGCTCGGCAGCGACGGCAAGAAGGTCGGCATGGCGCTGGTCATGCACCGCGCGATCGGCTCCCAGGAATGGTCGATGCCGCAGCCGGCGATGGGCGGCAACTTCCGCCTCGAGTCGATGTCGGTCGGCAAGCACGAACTGCGCGCGCAGGAGCTGACGCAGGACGGCGCCGAGCGCTTCTCGCCGATCGTCGAAGTGCAGGTCGTCGCTGGCGAAACCGCCACGGCCGAACTGCGCCTGCCGGCGCGCTGAATCGCGTCAGGTCGCCGCGCGCGGTCGCTGCGACCACGCCGCGGCGATCGCCTGCGCCCGCGCTTCGTGCAGGGCACCGCGGAAGCGTTCGAGGTCGTCGCCGTGGCGTTCGCGCAGTGCTTTGGCGTCGACGCTGCCGCACACCGTGCGCAGCCAGTGCACGTCGGCGGCGACTTGCGCCGCGGTCGGCGCGCCTTCGTCGGCGCAGCCCAAGCGCCCGGCGACGTCGGCGGCGAGTGCCAGCGCGAACAGTTCGACCGGGTAGTCCTTGGGGCGGAACCAGCGGTCGTAGAGGCCGGCCAGCGTGCCGGGCCGCAGGTCGCCGAACTGGCGCATCTGCGCGTGCAGTTCGCAGACGTGCTTGCTCACCATCGCCCCGCGCTGGTCGGTCAACGACGGCCAGCGCGCCAGCAGCGTCGCCACGTGCGGCACGCCAGCACCTTCGTGGCCGTGGTGCTGCGGCCACTCGCTGGTTGGCGTGTCGCCCTTGCCGAGGTCGTGGCACAACGTCGCCACCAGCACGGTCAGGCGATCGCGTTCGTCGAGGTGGCGCGTGTGTTCGGCGG
>JBILEY010000207.1:0-8954 GCA_044351865.1 Planctomycetota bacterium
AGGCTGGCCAGGAAGCTGCGCTTGTGCGCACGACGGACGATCAGCACGACGAAGCCGAGCACGGTCAAGAGACCGGTCGGCAACAGAATGTTCGACCACCGCAGCATCGACGTCTTGTCGCGCAGCGCCTTCTCGGTCGCGCGCACGTCGGCGGCCGAGGCCCCGGTGTCGGCGACGAAGCGCAGCGTGCGGTCGGTGGCCGAGCGCGACTGCAGCGCGAGAAGGTCGCGGTCCTCGGCCAGCCAGTCGAGCATCTGCGCGAAGAACGGCGCGGCCATGTTGCCAGAGACCGGGCCACCGCCCTGCGCCAGGTCGCCGCGCACGATGTCGTCGCGCACGAAGTCGGCGTCGCCGACGACGACGATGCGACCGGGGCGGTCGCCCGCAGTGCGCATCGGCGGCTCTTGCACCACAGGCTTGTCGCCGTCCTTGCCCTTCTTGTCGTCCTTGCCGGGGGCCGGCGGACCGTCCTGCTTCGACTCGTCCTCCGGCGTGTTCGGATCGTCGACCACGGCGGTCTCGGCCTTCTTGGCCTCCTCCTCCTTGATCTCGCTCGGACGCTTCGGACGGTCCTGGCCGGCGAACACCGACGAGAACTTGCCCTTCACCTCGACCATCAACGGCACCTGCAGGCGTGGCTCGCTCGCCATGCGCTCGCGCAGCTTGGCCTTGAACTTCTCGTACTCGGTGTTGCGTTGGATCGCGTCGCGCGCGCTGCCGAACGGGTTGACCAGCTGCGGGGGATCTTCGACCAAGGCCGCCGGGCTCGACCACAGGTGCACGCGCCCCTCGACGTCGGGCGGCAGATCCGGTTTGCCACCGGCCTTCTCGCGCAGGCCAACCCACGTCGGCCAGTAGAAGCCCGGCCCGCGGCCCGCGTTCTTGAACGACTGGAACAGGAACTCGTCGCTCGGCATGCCGGCGACGAAGCGTTCGCGGAACGCCGTCGCCGCTGCTTCGTCGACCTTGCCGCTCGCATCCTTGGCGAGTTCGCTGGCCGAGGTCTTCCAATCCACCGGCAGCGGGTGGAAGAAGTACGGATACGCGATCGCCACCAGGCGCTGGCGGCCGAACTGGTCGAGCTGCGGGGCGGCGAAGTACTCGTATGGCGCCTGCAGCGGGTCGCGCGGCGCCATCGCCCGCTGCGCCATGTCGGCGACGAGCTTCGGCTTCCACTCGATGCCGTAGTGCAGCAGCTGGCCGAGGAACGGCTGCTTGCTGCCGGTGGCGTCGAGCTGCAGCGGGATCTTGCTGAACGTGCGCTGCGGCCCGATCGCGTACTCGACGGCGTCGACGAACGCGACCAAGGTGCCGCCGCGCACGACGAACTGGTCGAGCACGTACTTCTGGCGGTCGGTCAGGTCCTTCGGCCGGAACAGGAACAGCGTGTCGACGTCGTCCGGCAGCAGCGCCCCGTCTTCGTCCTTCAGATTCTGGAACTCGTAGCGCTTGGCGATGCCCTCGAACGTGCGCAGCACGTTCCAGCCGATGCCGCCCGGCGCCTGCTGGCCGACCGCGGTGACCGGCCACTCCATGTAGCCGAACTTGCGGCGCTGCACGGTCACCAGTTCCTTCACCGCCGGCGTCAGCATCGCCTCGGCGACGAAGCTGCTGCCGGGCAGGAATTGCGACAGCACCTTCTGCTTGCCGCCGCCGTAGACGAGACGCAGGCCCTGCCAGTGCACGTCGACCGACAACGACGTCGTCGACGAGTTGGTCAGCTGCAGCGGCTTGACCCCGACCCGCTCCGCGCGCTTCTTGACCGTGTCGTCGGCGTTCGGATCGAAGCGCTGCAGCACGACCTTGCCCTTGCCGAGCTGCACCAGTTCGTCGAGGAAGCTCTCGGCCCACTTGCGCGACTCGCGGAAGGTGACCGGCAGCTTCTCCTGCGGGCTGAAGTAGGCCTCGACGACGAGGCGCTGGTCGAGCTTGTCGAGCAGCGTGCGGGTCGACTCGCTGGACGACCACAGCTGTTCGCTGGTCAGGTCGACGCGCACACGGTGGCGCGACGCCAGGTAGACGGTCTGGCCGAGCACGGCGAGCAGCAGCACGACGTGCACGACGACGGCGAGTGCCCCGCCGCGTTCGCTGCGGCGACGACCGAGTGAATTCGTGTTCGGATGCAGCATGTCAGCCTCGCTGGCGCCGGGCCTGCAGCACGAGCGCGTTGGCATGGAGGAAGAAGCCACAGAAGCACAGGAAGTAGACGAGGTGGCTGCTGTCGAGCACGCCGCGGGCGATGCTGACGAAGTAGCGATGCGGGCTGATGCTGCTGACCACGTCGACCAGCCACGACGGCATCCACTCGTTCGCGTACTCGACGTTCTGCGGGTTGCCGAGCTGGTAGAGCACGAACAGCGACACCATCGCCGCCAGCATCGCGATGATCTGGTCGCGCGTCAGGCTCGACCAGAACATGCCGACGGCGACGAAGCTGCTGGCGAACAGCAGCGACGCCAGGTAGCTGCCGAGCACCGGCGGCCAGTCGAGCTTGCCGTAGGCGCCGAGCGTGATCGGCAAGCCGAGCGTCAGCACCAGGAGCAGCGCCAGGAAGGCGACCGCGGCGGCGAACTTGCCCAGCACCAGCTGGCGGATCGTCACCGGGAACGTCATCAACAGCTCGAGCGTGCCGAGCTTCCGTTCCTCGGCCCACAGCCGCATCGTCAGCGCCGGCACGAAGAACAGCAGCAGGAACGGCAGCCACTGGAAGAAGCCGTCGAGGCTGGCCCGCGCGCCCTGCACCAGCGTCACCTCGGTGGAGTAGTAGAGCAGCACGCCGAGCTTCAGCGCGCCGAACACGTAGGCGATCGGCGAGACGAAGTAGCTGACGAGCTCGCGACGCATCACGACGAAGGTCTCACGCATGGGCGGCCTCCGGCTCGCTGGCCAGGGTCAGGCGACGGAAGACGTCTTCGAGCGACGCGCGCTCGCGGGCGAGGCCGAGCAGGTCCCAGCCGTTCTTGACGACGAGCCGCGCCAGCGCCTCGTCGATCGGCACCGAGCCCGCCGGCACCTCGACGCGCAGGTCGAGCGCCGCGCCGCTGCGCGCGGTCACCGCGACCGGCGTGCCAGGCGGCAGCAGTTCGTGGAACTGCTTCAACACCGCCGCCTCGGGGCCGCGCACCGTCAGCAACAGCGCTCCTGGCGGCGCTTGCGCCAGCAGCGAGGCCTGCGTGCCGTCGGCGACGATCTCGCCCTGGTTGACGATGATGACGCGCGTGCAGGACTTCTCGACCTCCTGCAGGTAGTGCGTGCTGAGGATCACCGTGTGCTCGCTGCCGAGCTTCTCGATCAGCTTGCGCACCTCGACGATCTGGTTCGGGTCGAGACCCGAGGTCGGCTCGTCGAGGATCAGCACGTCGGGCTCGTGCACGATCGCCTGCGCGAGGCCAACGCGCTGCTTGTAGCCCTTGCTGAGCTCGACGATGTTCTTGCCGGTCACCCGCTGCAGGCCGCACAGCTCGACGGCGCGCGCGATCGCCGCGGTGCGCTTGCCGTGCTTGACGCCGCGGATGTCGGCGCAGAAGCGCAGGTAGTCGTCGACGCGCATCTCGCCGTAGAGCGGTGTGCTCTCCGGCAGGTAGCCGATGCGGCGGCGCACCTGCAGCGACTCGGCCACGACGTCGTGGCCGGCGACGGACGCCCGGCCGCCGGTCGGCAGCAGGTAGCCCGTCAGGATCTTCATCGTCGTCGACTTCCCTGCCCCGTTCGGGCCCAGGAAGCCGAGGACCTCGCCCTTCTGCACGGTGAAGGAGATGCCCTTCAACGCGCGGGCGAAGCCATAGCTCTTCTCGAGGCGGTCGACTTCGATCATGGTGGTCGGAGCGGTCGGAGAGGGTGTGGCGGACGACGGCGACGAAAGCCGACGGCGAACGCCTTCGAACTCGGGCCGCCGATCGGCCACGGGCGAGTTAGCACCCCCACCCGCAGCGGTCACGACGACCCGTGCGAGCCGCCACCGCCGCGCGGCGGCGACGACCCGCTGCCAGCGGCGCCATCGCGGCGCCGCCGGGCAACCGTCAATCCTCGAGGCGGAAGCTGTCGAGGAACTGCTTGTTGGTGTCGGTCTTCATCAACCGATCGATCAACAGGGGCATGGCATCGAGCGCGTTCATGCGGGCCAGCACGCGGCGCAGCGTGTAGATGCGCTTCGTGATGTCGGCGCCGAGCAACAGCTCTTCCTTGCGCGTGCCCGACAACTCGATGTCGATGGCCGGGAAGATGCGGCGTTCGGCGAGCTGGCGGTTCAGCACCAGCTCCATGTTGCCGGTGCCCTTGAACTCTTCGAAGATCACCTGGTCGGCGCGCGAGCCGGTGTCGACCAGCGTCGTGCCGAGGATCGTCAGCGAGCCGCCTTCTTCGCAGTTGCGCGCGCTGCCGAAGAACTTCTTCGGCACCTCGAACGTCTTCGACGACAGGCCGCCGGACATGGCGCCACCGCCGCGGCCGCCGAGCACCTGGTTGTAGGCGCGAGTCAAGCGCGTGATCGAGTCGAGCAGGATCACCACGTCGCGGCCGGTCTCGACCAGCCGCTGCGCGCGCTTCATGCAGATCTCGCTGACCGCGATGTGGTGCTTGGGCCCTTCGTCGAGCGTGGACACCAGCACTTCGCGGTTCGGCCCTTCGACGCTGCGCTTCCAGCTGGTCGCCTCTTCGGGGCGCTCGTCGATCAGCAGCACGATCATGTGCACGTCGGGGTAGTGCTTGCTGACCGCGTGGCAGATGCGCTGCATCAGCATCGTCTTGCCCGAGCGCGGCGGCGCGACCACGAGCCCGCGCTGGCCGTAGCCGAGCGGACACAGCAGGTCGACGATGCGCAGGCTGATGTCCTCGTCGGAGCCCGGCGCCAGCACGAACTGCGGCTCGGGGTCGATGACGGTCATCTCGCGGAACGCCTTCAGCTCGCGGCGCTCTTCCGCGGCGATGCCGTCGACGGTCTCGATGGTCGCCAGCGTGAAGCGCTGCGGACCGCGGTTCGGCAGGCCGGCCTGGCCGACGAGTTCGCTGCCTTCCTGCAGACGGAACTGCCGGATCAGCGCGCTCGGCACGAACGTGTCGCCGTTCGGGATCGAGTCGGGCATGTAGCTGTTCTGCTTCTTGCGCAGCCAGCCGTTGCCTTCCTTCGTGTACTCGAGCACGCCGACGGCCTGCTCGGTCGGGCCTTCGACGACGACCGGGCCACCAGCGCCCCCGCCGCCGCCACCTTGGTAGCCGCCACCGCCGCCACCACCATTCTGGTAGCCGCCGCCACCACCGCCACCCGCGTTCTGGTAGCCACCGACGCCATTGCCGAAGTCGCCTCCGCCATTGCCGCCGTAGCCGCCGCCGCCGCCGCCGCCGCCGAAGCCGCCCCCGCCCCCGCCACCCCCGCCGCCACCACCGCCACGACGACGACGACGACGACGCCCACCGCGCCAACGCTTGCGGTCCGGGCCCCCCGAATCAGGGGCCGATTCCATACCACCGGGGAACTCGTTCTCCGACATGCTCATGCAGTGCCTTCCGACCGACGAACGGATCGCGGTCGCTCGGGTCGGCGCCTCGAGGCGCGACCCGCGATTTCATGCGGCGACAGCCGGCTCCGAACGGAACCGCGTTTCACCTCCAGCTTGCCCGCGTCGGTCCTGCGACCGATCGATCGCGCGAGCTCCGGAGCCAGGACACCCTGGCGCCGAATGCCCAGGGCCTGCCGCCCGCGTGGTGCGGGTCCAGCCAAACCCTGTGCCCTCCCACCTCGCGACGAACCTGGCCCGATTCACCAACCCGATCCGCGCATTGGCGGAACGAGACGGCGGATTGGATCCAGAGGATCGGACGAACTGCGCTGCGTCGATCGGACCGTCGCAGACGACGTCGATCGGGACCACGGCGCGGGTTCGCACCGGGGACATCGGCCGGGCCGATGTGCACCAGTCGGAGGCGGGTGCCGCCGGCGCGCTGTGTTCCACCAGCGGGCGCGACGACGGGGCGGGAAGCTAACGAACCCAGAAACCCGACGCAAGCTGCGCCTCGGTGAAATCTCGCCGACCGGGAACAGGACGCGCCGTTGCGGCGATCCGCAGTGTGCGCTATCCACCGCCCCCTTGCGATCGGCGGTTCGCACTCAACTTCCCGCGGGCCGATCTCCGAAAGAGCGCAGCGCGGGCACACCCCGCGATCCCACGAACGACGACGATGCAGAACCCCTTCGACATCGATCCCCGCCGCCTCCGTCTCGACGAAGACGAGGACGACGATCACGAGTGCCCGAATCCCGGCGGCAAGGACAAGGAGGGCGGCGGCGGGGCGAACCCGTACGAGAAGGCCCTGTTCGAGTCGCGCACGCTGCTGATCAGCGGCCCGGTCGACGACAAGATGCTGAAGGAGGCGACGATCCGTTGCCTCGCGATGGAGCAGAAGGACGCCAAGAAGCCGATCACCGTGCTGATCAACTCGCCCGGCGGCAGCGCCGACGCGGGCTTCGCGATCTACGACATGCTGCGCTTCGTCAAGCCGCCGGTGATCACCGTGGTCAACGGCCTGTGCGCGTCGGCCGGCATCCTGATCCACCTCGCCGCGGAGAAGAAGCGCCGCTTCTGCCTGCCGGAGAGCCGCTTCATGATCCACCAACCGTCGACGATGGGCCGCGGCACCGCCAGCGACCTCGACATCACGGCGAAGGAGATCCTGAAGCTGCGCGACCGCTACAACAAGATCATCGCCGAGCAGTGCGGCACGACGCCGGAGAAGGTCACCGAGTCGGCGCGCCGCGACTTCTGGCTCGATGCCGGGCAAGCGCTCGAGTACGGGCTCGTCGGCAAGATCGTCAAGAAGCGCGACGATCTGCCGGAGTAACCGGAAGGCTGCCGGAGTGACCGGAAGGCTCCCGGAGTGACCGGCGGCCCCGGCGACGCCTGGCGCCAACCATTGGCGGCACATGGCCGCCAGCACGCGCGCGGGACGGGGCTTGAACCAAGACCGCGCGCCGCCGTTTGATGCGGGCATGCTGCTGCCGACGCTGCTCGTGCCCCTGCTCGCCGCCAGCGCCGCAGCGTTCGGCCCGCAGGAGCCGAACCGGCCACCGCCCGCACTGGTGCTGCGTCTCGTCGACCAGGCTTCGAAGCCGATCGCCGGCCTGCCGGTGACGCTGCAGGCCCGCACCACGGGCGAACTGCCAGCACTCGCCAACGTGCCGCCGTTCGCCAGCGCCCGCGCGCTGGCACCGACGACGACGATCACGGGCACCAGCGATGCGGGCGGCATCGTGCGCTTCGAAGCACCCGACGCGGCCGCGGCATGGCTCGACGCCGCGGGCCTCGTCACCACGCCGCGCGGCCTCGGCGCCTTGGTCGCCGACCTGCACCCGGGACGCGCCCAGCGCATCGACCTCCTGCCGATGGGCGCCCTCGGCACGGCGACGGGCAGCGAAGAGCTGCTCGTGCATGCTCGCGCGCTGCTGCCGAACGGCCGCGCACTGATCCTGCCACCGGTGCGCGGCACCCGCGTGCAGCTTCCCGCCGGCGACTACGAGCTGTGGATCCGCAGCGACGACGGCTGGCTGTGGCAGCGCACGAAGCTCGTCTCCGGCGAACTCGTTCCACTCGACTTCACGGCGCCGGCGCGCGTGCTGCAGTGCGCACCGGGCACCTGGCTGCATCCCGACGGCCGCGCCGACGTGCCACTGTGCACCGACGGCGGCGACGTGGTGCTGCGCGGCGCAGCGGCGAACGCGGCGTTGTGGGCCTGGCGCGCGCAGCGGGCAAGCGGGCCGCACGTCGTGCCGCCGACCTCCGACGGCAAGCCGCTGCCATGGCCCCCCATCGCGGCCGAGCGCCCGGCCGAGCTCGGGGCGCTGGCTCCGATGCGCGCCGACGGCCCCCTGCTCCTCGCCCTGCGACGGCATGGCAACCAGTGGCAGCCGTTGTGGGTGCAAGCCGACGACGACGCCGCGTGGCGCGCACTCGGCCCACCGCCGTCCGGCGAACATTGGCTGTTGCGTGTCGCAGCGAAGGGCGCTCCCGCCTGCTGGGTGTGGCCGGCGGCGCCCACGCCGCACCCCACCACCAACCCTGGCGTCGCCTTGCAGGCACACGTCCGCACGCCGGACGGCCTGCCTGCCGCCGACGTCGCCTGCGAGTTCGAGCCCGACGGCATGCCGGCGGCGGCGGTGCGCGCCCGCAGCGACGGCCGCGGCGTCGTCGCGTTCGGTCCGGTGCTGGCTCCGGGCACACTGCGCATCGTCGACCCGCAGTTCGTCAACCGCGCCGTCGAACTGGCGAACGTGCCCGGCGAACCACCGAAGCTGCTCGCCGAACCCGGAGCCATGCTGCGCGGCATCGCGCGTTGGCCCGACGGCACGCCGGCGCGCGGCGTCGTCGTCACGCTGCGCGATCCGAGCGGCACGCTGCGCCCGGCCGAGCGCGCGCAAGCCAGCGGCGACGACGGCTCGTTCGCGTTCGGCGGCCTGCCGGAGCAGCGTGGGCTGCTGCTGTTCGCGGTGGCGATCCGCGACGGCCGCACGTGGTCGGGCCGCCTCGAACGCACGCTCGCCGGCGGCGAGGTCACGCTGACGCTGCAGGACGAGGACCCGGTGCTCGGGCGTTGAGCCCCGCTTCAGGTGCCCTGGCTCACTCCCACTCGATCGTCGCCGGCGGCTTGCTGGAGATGTCGAGGCAGACGCGCGAGAAGCCCTTCACCTCGTTCAGGATGCGATTGCTGATGCGCTTCAACACCGGCGTCGGCAGCAGTTCCCAGTCGGCGGTCATCGCGTCCTGGCTCGACACCAGGCGCAGCACGCAGACGTCTTCGTAGACGCGCGCGTCGCCCTTCACGCCGACGGTCTTCTGCGGCACGTAGACGGCGAAGTACTGCCAGAGGCCCTTGTGCAAGCCGTTCTGCTCGACCTCTTCGCGCACGATGCGATCCGCACCGCGCAGCGGTTCGAGCTTGGCGCGCGTCACGTCGCCGAGGCACCG
>JBILEY010000208.1:0-8945 GCA_044351865.1 Planctomycetota bacterium
AGCCGAGGCCGACGGCGCCGAGGAACATGCCGACCGCGAACACCGTCGCCACGCGGCCGCCGTGCAGCTTCGCCAGCACGCCGAACGTGGTGACGTTCGTGGCGGGCCCGGTCAGCATCAGCGCCAACACCGCGCCCGGCGACAGGCCCTGCGCCAGCAGCATCGCCGCCAGCGGCGTGCTGCCGGTGGCGCAGACGTAGAGCGGCAGCCCGATCAGCGCGGCGATCGGCACGTCGAGCCAGCGCGGCCAGGCGGCGATCCACTCGCGATCGAAGTACGGCATCAGCATCGCCGACAGCAGCAGGCCGGCGAGGATCCAGGTCGCGGTGTTGTCGACCGCGGGCCCGAAGCCGAAGCGCAGTGCCGAGCCAAGGCGCGCGGACAGGTTGCCTTGCCCCGCCGCCGGCAGCGTGTCGTCGCCGGGGTCGCAGCCTGCCGCCGCCGCGTCGGCTGGTGCGTTGGCCTTCGGCGCCAGTGCTGCGACGACGAGGCCGAGCGCCAGCGCCAGCACCGCCGCCATGACCACGCGCACCACCGCCACTTCGCCGCCCATCAGCTGCCACGTCAGCATCACGGCGGCGACCTCGAGCTCGGGCGTGGCGACCAGGAAGGCGATGCCGGCGGCGAGCGACGTGCCCTGGCGGATCAGTTCGCGGTAGATCGGCACCACGCCGCACGAGCACACGGGCAGTGGCAAACCGACGGCGACGCCGCGCAGCGCCTGGCTCAACGGCGAGCCGCTGGTCATGCGGCGCAGCCAGTTCGCCGGCAGGAACGCGTGGCACAAGCCGACCAGCAGGTAGGCGAGCAGCAGGGCCGGCGCCGATTCGATCGCCAGCTGCAGGAAGACGATGGCCGGGCCGCCGTGCTCGCCCTGCGGGAAGTGGTCGCGGATCAGGAACCACAGCACGGCGACACCGAGTGCTGCGCCGCCGACCGAGGTCAGGCGGAAGCGGCCCTGCGGCCGCGGGGCCGGCACGTGCGCGTGCAGCACGACGTGCAGCAGCGAGCCGACCAGCAGTGCCTGCAGCATGGCGAGGGCACCGCGCGACTGGTCGGTCAGCAGTTCGCCGCCGAGGTAGAAGCCGAACAGCGTCGACACCACGCTGGTGATGCTGACGACGATCGCCGCCCAGACGCCGAGCGTGCGCGGCACGATCCACCAGATGCCGACGCCCTCCGGCACGCGGTGCAGGATGATCGCCCACGCTGTCAGTTCGTGCGTGTGCTTGCCGTCGCCGTCGTCGACCGGCGTGAAGTCGCCGTTCAGCAGCAGGCCGTCGAGCGTCGCGTGGGCGGCGATGCCGAGCAGCGCCAGCAGCAGCACCGTCCGCCGCATGCCGGGGTCGCCGTGGTGGATCGTGCGTTCGGCGATCGCCGGCAGCAGGAAGCCGGCGAGTGCGAGCGGCATCACCAGCCAGCTCGCCTGGTGCGCCGACTCGGGCAGCAGGTGCAGCAGCGCGAAGCCACCGACGGTGACGAGGCAGAAGCTGTCGAGCAGGATCGTCGACCAAGCGTGGGCGCGGGCCAGCCACACCAGCAGCGGGCCCATCGCCAGGGCCAGGAAGCTCGCGAACAGCAACACGGGGGCGGCACAGTAGGCCGCACCGGAGCGGCGTGCGAGGGCGCAGCTCAGGTTGTCGGGGTCGGCGGCGCGGGCGGGCCGACCGCGTCGCCGCCCGCGGTGACGGTGTTCGGCGACGGCTCCGGCGCGTCGTCGTGCAGCAGCTCCTGCAAGGCGGCGCGGGCCCGGTGCAAGCGCGACCGCACGGTGCCGATCGGCAGGCCGAGCTCGCTGGCGATGCCGCGGTAGTCGAGCCCGGTGGCGACGTACAGCTCGAATGGTGCACGCTGCTCGTGCGGCAGCGTCGCCACGGCGGCATCGAGCCGTTCGCCGAGTTCGTGCGCGTGCGCCTGGTGCAGCGGGTTGTCGCAGCCGGTGTGCAGTTCGCAGTGGTCGCCGGCCTGGCACTCGTGGCGCCGGCGGCGGCTCAACGTCCGGCGCAGGTGGCGGGCGCGGTGCACGACGGCGCGCACCAGCCAGCCGCGACGGTCGGGCGGGGCACTCGGCTGGCGCCACAAGGCGAGCAGAGCTTCCTGCACGGCGTCGGCGGCGAGGTGGTCGCAGCCGAGCAGGGCGCGTGCGGTGCGATGCGCGCGATCGAGGTCGGCCGCGAGGGCCGGCGAGGTGGTGAGATCCGGGGCGGCGCCGGAAGTCGGCGACGCGGGGGGCAGAACGGTCATGGCAGCACGCAGGACAAGAGGACGGCAACGGCACACGGTCCGCGCTCCGGGCGGCCGCGTGGGCGGCGCTGCGAAGCGGGCGATCGCCGATGGCGATCGTGGACGCACGACGACTCAGGCGTGCGCGTGCGGCGGGGCGCGGCTGTGGTGCTGCGAACGTTCCGGAGCTGGGCGCGGCGGCGCGCGCGGGGCGGCCGTGGTCGGGATCGGCGCGGCCGCGAGCTGCGGCACGTCGAAGAACGGCGGTGGCGGGGCCGGCGGCAGGTGCGCTTCGGCACACGCGAGGCAGTGGCCGGGCGCGGGCGCGGCGGTGATGTGGTCGCCGCCGCGTTCCCGTTCGCTGCGGCGTTCGCCATCCGCTGCGTCGGCGTCGCTCGGTGCTTGCCACCACGGCGCCGTCGCCGGCGCCACGCAAGCACAGGCGTCGCCAGCGCTGCCGCCGGTGCCGGGTTGTGCGTGCGCGTGTCCGTCGTGCAGCAGCGGCAGCAGCAATCGCAGCACCAAGGCCACCAGGGCCAGGGTCGATGCGAGCAGCTGCATGGTGCGGCGGGACGGCGTCACGGGGGCGCGGAGGCTACGGAGCGGGATGGTTTCCGTCGAGGTGCACGCCGCCGGCGCGCGGGTTCGTTGAGGAAATCACGCGGGACCCGGAACTGCGGTGCCGGCAGCGGCACCCAGGCCACACGCATGCTCGTCCGTCGTCGCACCGCCCCGTTCCTGCTGTCCGTGCCTTGCTGCCTCGCCGCCTTGGCCGCCCAGGAGCCATCGCCACCGCAAGGGCAGGAGCAAGCCCCGCCGTCGCGCCGCTCGGCGCTCGACCGCGCGGCGCAGAAACCGGGGACGCCGACGATGAACCAGGGGGCATTGCCGGTGCAGGCGCAGGCGCCGGTGCAGGGCGGCAACCTGACCGGCCCGTTGACGCAGCTGATGATCAGCCTCGACGTGATGACGGCGTTCGGCAGTTCGACGGCGCGCGACGATGCGATCGGCGAACTGCAGGGCGGCGCGCACGATCCACGCAAGCGCGGCTTCACGCTGCAGCAAGCGGAGATCCAGATGAACGGCGCCGTCGACCCGTACTTCCGCGGCCAGTTCGTGCTGGTCAGCTCGCTGGAGCCGGACGAAGGCGAGACCATCGTCGAGGTCGAGGAGGCGTGGCTCGTCACGCAGCAGCTGCCGTACAACCTGCAGGTGAAGGGCGGCCACTACCTGACCGACTTCGGCCGGCTGAACCAGATCCACCCGCACGCGTGGGACTTCCAGGACCAGCCGGTGATGATGACGCGCGTGTTCGGCGCCGACGGCCTGCGCGCGCCCGGTGCGCGCGTGTCGTACCTCGCGCCGATGCCGACCTACCTCGAGTTCCTGCTCGGCGTGCAGAACGCGAACGGCGAGACGCTGCAGAGCTTCAACGCCAACGACGAGGTCTACGAGGAGCGACCGGTCGGCGGCCGCTTCCTCGACGAGGACGCGCGCGTGGTGCGTTCGTTCGGCGACATGCTGTGGCACGGCCGCGTCGCCACCGCGACCGACTTCGATCCGGCGCACACGCTCGGCGGTGGAGTGTCGGCGCTGTTCGGCCCGAACGCGACCGGCGGCAGCACGCGCGTGTGGGGCACCGACTTCATGTATCGCTGGCGCCCGATCGACAACCGCCGCGGCTATCCGTTCTTCAAGCTGCAGGGCGAACTGTTCGTGCGCGAGTTCGAAGCGAACGAGCAGACCGACGAAGCGGACCCGCTGAACCCGATCACGCTGCCGGAACAGACGCTGCGCGACCAGGGCGGCTACCTCTACGCGGTCTACGGCTTCGCCGTCGGCTGGGCGTTCGGCCTGCGCGGTGAGTACGCGACTGGCAGCGGTGGCAGCTATCGCGGTGGCGGCACGTTCGATCGTGCGCAGGACCCGTTCCGCTGCGACCGCCTGCGGGTGTCGCCGATGCTGTCGTACCAGACGTCGGAGTACTCGCGCTTGCGGCTGCAATACAACTACGACGACAGCGACCACCTCGACGACGAGGCGCACTCGTTCTGGCTCGGCTTCGAGATCCTGCTCGGCCCCCACCAACCGCACACCTACTAAGCACGGCGAGGGTGTTGGGTTCGCCCGCCCGGTTGGAGCCGACGACCGCAGCGGTCGCGGCTCAACGGCGATGACGGTGGCCGCGGGAAGGCAGAGGGCGAGGTGGGCGAGGAGGCAGAGGGCGAGGTTGGGGCGAGACGTAGGCAGACGGACATGGAACGACGGGTGAGAACGAACATGAATGGAATTACGATGCGTTTGGCGTTGGTCCTGATGGCGCCGGTGGTGGCCTTGGCGCAGCAGGCGGCGCCAGCCCAGGTGGCCAAGGTGCAGCACGCGGTGGTGGCGGCGACGCCGGACGTGGCGGCCTTGTGCCGGGCGATCGGCGGCGAGCACGTGCAGGTCACGACGTTCTTGCCCGGGCCGCAGGATCCGCACTATCTCGATCCGCGGCCGAGCATGCTGTATGCGATGCAGAAGGCCGAGCTGCTGGTGTTCCTCGGTCGCGAGCTCGAGAGCGGCTGGTTGCCGGTGCTGATCCAGAACAGCCGCAATCCGGCGACGCAGCCTGGGCAGATCGGCTGCATGGATGCGAGTGGCTTCGTGCGTGCGCTCGGCGTGCCGACGGCGGGCATCGACCGCAGTGCTGGCGACGTGCACATGTCCGGCAACCCGCACTACCTGCTCGATCCGCTGTGCGGCCTGCAGGTGGCAGCGCAGCTGCGCGACCGCATGTCGGCGTTGTGGCCGGCAGCGAAGGCGTCGTTCGCGGCGAACTTCACGGCGCTGCAGCAGCGGCTCGCCGAAGCGATGGTCGGGCCCGAGCTGGCGAAGACCTATGAGTACGAAGCCGAGAAGCTGGCGCTGGCCTATGGCAACGGCACGTTGCTCGACGTGCTGAAGGAACAGGGCGACCTCGCCAAACTGCGCGGCTGGTTCGGCACGATGGCGTCGCTGCGCGGCCGCGCGGTCGTCGTCGACCACGACCTGTGGCCCTACTTCGCCGAGCGCTTCGGGCTGACGGTGTTCGGCTTCCTCGAGCCGCGGCCCGGCATGACGCCGTCGACGGCGCACCTCGAGCAGCTGGCCGAACGCATGCGTTCGGCGGACGTCGCCGTGCTGCTGGTGTCGCCGTACTTCCCGACGCAGTGGGCCGAGGCGCTGCAGAAGAAGGTGTCGCTGCGGCTCGCGCCGATGGCGCACCAGCCGGGCGCGCGCGATGGCACCGACGACTACGTCGCCTTCGTCGACCACAACGTGCGCACCGTCGCTGCGGCGCTGCGGCCCGCCGAGGCCAAGGCTGCGGACGGCAAGCCCAGCGACGGCAAGGCCGGCGACGCGCCGTCGCAGCCGAAGTGAGCGAGCGCGGGCCTGGCACGCGCGGCGCGCTGGTGCCGCGTGCACCGGTCGCGTATGCCACGCCGATGCCCGTCCACGATCCCGCGGCGTCAGCGTTGCTCGGCTGCGAACGCCTCGCCTGCGGACGCGGTGCGACACTGCTGCACGACGTGACGCTGCAGGTGCACGCGGGCGAACGCTGGTTCGTGCTCGGGCCGAACGGTGCTGGCAAGTCGACGCTGGTGGCGACGCTGCTCGGCCTGCTGCGCGCGCGCAGCGGCACCGTGCTGCCGGTCGCCGGCGGCGATCGCCAGGCACTCGGCTACGTGCCACAGCAGCAACGCTTTGACGCACCGCTGCCGATCACCGTCGCCGAGTTCGTCGGCCTCGGCCTGCCCGACGGCGAGCGCCGGGCGGCGGCGGCGGCGAAGGGGCACGCGGCGCTGCTGCAGCTCGGCATCGGCGATCTGGCCGATCGGCGCGTGCAGCAGCTGTCGCTCGGCCAGCAGCGGCGCGTGCTGGTGGCGCGCGCGCTGGCGCGGCGGCCGCGGCTCTTGGTGCTCGACGAGCCGCTCGCGAACCTCGACGAAGACGGGGCCGAACGCCTGCTCGCCGACCTCGCGCGCTTGTGCGAGCACGACGGCCTCGCCTTGGTGCTGGTTGCGCACGACCGGGCGCTGGCGCGCCGCTTCGCGACGCACGTCGCGGTGGTGGCCGGCGGCACCGTGCGCAGTGTTCCGGTCGACGCGATGCTCGCGGCGCTGCCAGGAGGAACCTGATGTTCGCCTCCGCGGGGCGCTGTGTCGCCTTGGCGCGCGATGGGGCGATGGCGCAGGGCCAAGGCTGGTGGCCGGACTGGACGCTGTTCGGCGACGCGATGCTGGTCGGCGGCGTGCTCGCCTTGGTTCTGCCTTGCTTCGGCGTGCTGTTGGTGCTGCGCCAGCAGGTGTTCGTCGCCGCGGCCATCGGCCAGGCGGCGACGTTAGGCTTCGCCGCGGCGTTGGCGTGCGGCCTCGGTCATGCGCACGGCGGCGATGCCCATGGCCGTGGCGCCGTCGTCGGCGCTGGCGCCGCGGCGGCGATCGCCACCGCGATCGCGGCGCTGCGCGCGATGTCGGTGCGGCAGTCGACGCTCGAAGCGCGCTCGGCGTGGGTGTTCCTGTTCGGCGGCAGTGCCGCGATGGTGCTGCTGAACGACGTGCCGCACGGGCCGCAGGCGGTGCAGCGTCTGTTCTTGTCGTCGTTGCTGACGGTGGCGCCGCACGACGTCGGCCTCGTCGCCGGCGGGGCGCTGCTGCTCGCGGTGGTGGCCCTGCCGCTGCGGCGGCGGCTGTTGTTGTGGGCGATCGATCCGTGGACCGCGGCAGCGCACGGTGCCCGGCTGTGGCGCTACGACCTGCTGGTCGGCGCCGTGCTCGGGGCGTGGTTCGCCTACGCGATCGCCGCCACTGGCCTCGTGTTCACGTTCGGCGCCGCGGTGCTGCCGGTGCTGATCGCTCGCGCCGTGGCGCCGTCACTCCGGGTGGCCCTGGGCGCGGCGCCGCTGATCGGCGTGCTCGGCCTCGGGGCTGCGTTCGCGGTCGCGCACCATCGGGACCTGCCGCCGGGCCAGGTGTTCACGGCGTTGCTCGGCGTGGTGGCGTTGCTGGCGCGTGGCCTCGTGCGGCGTTGACGCAGCGTCCGCGGTCGGCTGCACGAGCCGCTGTGGCGGCAGCCGATCGGGCGTGAACCGCTATTGCTTGAGGATGCGATAGGCACACAGGTCCGCGTCCACGCGGACCCTCTCGAGCCAGGCAGGTGGCGCGGCGGCCGCCAATGCCGACCAGGATGCGTCCGCGGGGGTCGCCTTGTAGAGGATCACATAGTCGAACGATCCCCCCTTCACGGCTCCGGCGATGGCGTCGAACGCCACCGCGGGGGTCGCGCCGACGGTGATGCAGTGGTGACGGCACGCGACATGGCGACCGAGGAAGGGGTAGTTGGTCAGCAGGGCTGGTGGCACTTCGTCGGTCGTGATCAAGGACCGGGCGAAGTCGATCATCGGCGCTGGATGGCTGCTGGCGAACGCGGTCAGTCGTCCGATGCTGGCCACCGCGAACGACACCATCACGAGTGCTGGCCCGACGACGCGGAGCCACCGTGGCAGCCGGGACGACGGGGTGTGGATGGTGGCGCCGGGCAGCAGGTGCATCAGGCTCCACGCGAGCAGTACGAGCAGCATGGGGAGCAGCGGCAGCAGCATTCGTTCCCAGGTGAAGAACGTCACGCAGACGAGCAGCAGGTAGCTGATGGTGCCCGTCACCAGCACGACCACGGCGCGCGGGCGTCGCTGCCAGCTCAGCATCGCCGCGAAGCCGATCATCGCCAGGGCGACCGAGCCGGCGAACAGCGGCAGTCGTCCGGCCGTCAGCAGGGTCTGGACGCCGTAGTTGCTCGCGCCGTCGAGCTCCTGCATCGAATGGCGGAGGATGGTGCCGGGGTCGTGTCGCAGCACCGACCAGAGCCCGTCGAACGGGTTGTTGTGCAGGTACTGGTAGTCCAGCGTCGGCGCGAAGTGACGCAGCGCGACGTTGCGCCAGTTCTCGTCGTGCAGCAGCGTGCCGAACTGCAGGAAGGTGACCACCATGTGCGGTACGAGGCCGACGAGGATGACGAGGCCACAGCCGGCTGCGCGTCGCCAGCGCCGGCCTGGCACGGCGCCCAAGGCCACGCCGACCAGCGCCACAGGCAGTATGGCGATCGCGGCATAGCGGGCCGACCACGCCGCCGCGAACGACAGACCGGCGGCGATGGTCCAGAACCTCCCTGGATCCTGCGCGGCGCGCACGGTGGCGAGCAGGCACGACACCATCAAGAGCACGAACAGGCTGTCGGTCCCGACCACCATCCCGTACTGGACGAAGGCCGGCGACACGGCGAGCAGTAGCGCGGCGACGAGACCCGTACCTCGACCATAGGTGTGCTTCCCCAGTTGGTAGACGACCAGAATGGTCAGGCCGCTGGCGACTGCCGACACCAGTTTGCCGGCCAGGAAGCAATCGCCGAGCAAGGCGCCGAGACCCGCCACCAGACTCACGTAGAGGAGCGGCCGATACGCGTCACGCGGCCAATGACCGGCCAGCAACTGCTCTGCCGCGAGGTGGTAGCTGTCGTTCTCGAAGGTCGGGATCTCGCAGGGGTGGATGGTCATCGCCAGCAGCGACACCACCACGGTGGACGCAATGCAGAGCCAAAGCGCGAGGCGATCGCCATGGCGCACCCACCCCGAAGATCGAAAGCCGTCGCTCATCCCCCAGCGCATAGCGCTGGCGGATGAGAAGCACGTGATGTCGGCGTTAGCG
>JBILEY010000209.1:0-8918 GCA_044351865.1 Planctomycetota bacterium
GCGCGTGCCGACGCGTCGGCGGCGGACGTCGCCAAGGTCGTCGGCGCCGATCCGGCCGTCGCCACCAACGTGCTGCGCATCGTCAACTCGGCCTACTACGGGCTGCAGGTGCGCGTTTCGTCGGTGAGCCTCGCGATCTCGGTGATGGGCTTCAACATGACCAAGAAGGTCGCGTTGAAGGCCGCCGTTTTCTCGGCGTTCGGCAAACGCCGCGAGAAGATCCAGCATTTCGATCCGCTGGCGTTCTGGAAGCACGCGGTGTTCACCGGCGTCGCCGCGCGCACGCTGGCCGGTGCGTCGAGCGTGTTCGCCGACATGCATCCGGAGGACGCCTACATCGCCGGCCTCCTGCACGACATCGGCAAGATCATCCTGATGGAGAAGGCGGCGCCGCGCTACCTCGCGATGCTGCGCAAGTCGGCGCAGCAGGGGCGGCCGGAGACCGAGGTGGAGAGCGAGGACCTCGGTTTCACCCACGCCGACGTCGGCTCGGTGCTCGCGATCAAGTGGTCGTTGCCCGAGGATCTGGCGATCGCCATTCGCTACCATCACGCCCCCGCCAAAGACCCGTTCCATCGCTCCCTCTCGTCGCTCATCCACCTCGCCGACCATCTCGCCTGGCGCGGCAACACTCCTTCGACCGTCGGCACACCCATGGGGGCGCTCGACCACGAGGCGTACGCCCAGACCGGACTTGCGCCGGCCAAGGTCGAAGAACTGCTGCCGCAGATCCACGAGGACTTCGCAGCGTCCGAGCTGCCGTGGTGAGCGGGCGTCGTTGAGCCGTTCCGCCGCGGCGAGGCGAGCATGAACTTCCGACGCTGGGTCGTCTTCACCTTCCTGATCCACCTGCTGGTGGTGGTGGTCGACAAGGGCGGCGGCCTCGTGCTCTACCTGCTGACCGCCAACCATCCGGCTCGGCACGGGGCTGCCGGCATCGCGGCGTCGTTCCCGTTCATCCTCGGCGCCATCGCCAATCTCGGGCTGGCCACCGCACTCGTCTACTTCGTGCGCCGCGGCCGCTACACGGCGCAGGTCGCGTTCGAGTCGTCGATGGGCGTCGCGCTGGCGTGGGGCGGCACGGTCGCCGTGCTGGCCGCGGCGGTGACGCTCTGCCTGCTGCCGGCGATCGACAAGGCGTGGACATTCGACCCGAGGGTCGTGCTGCCGATCTGCGCCGCGGTGCCGCTGCTGCTGGTCGCCAGCTACGCCAACAGCACGCAGCTCGCGACCGAACAGATCCGCGGCTACGGCCTCGTGCACGTGGTGACGTCGGTGGCGTTCCTGCCGGCCTTCTTCCTGTGCTTCTTCGGCTTCGGCGGCGACATCGAGAAGGGCGACGTCGCCCTCGGCGTGTCGTGGGGACGGCTCGCGTCGACGGCGCTGGTCGCCGTCATGGCGCTGTGGCTCGTGCGCTCGGTGGTGAAGCTGCGCGTGCAGGTGCACCGCGGCTACCTCGACGAAGCGCTGCGCTACGGCTGGAAGGCGAACCTGACGTCGGCGCTGACCTACCTGAACCACCGCATCGACCTCATCGTGCTCGGCGCCGTGGCCCTGGCGACGCACCTCGGTCGCGGCGCGCCCGATGAGGTCGCCGAGGACCTGTCGTTGGCGCAGGTCGCCTTCTATTCGATGGCGGTGACCTGGGCCGAACTGGTCTGGCACTTCCCGGAGGCGATGCGCGACCTGTTCTTCAGCAAGGTCGCCGGCAGTTCGCACGAGCAGGCGCGGCAACTGACGCCGGTGCTGTCGCGCCTCGGCCTGCTGCTGTCGTTGGCCGGTGCCCTCGCCGTGGTGCTCGTGCTCGATCCGGCGATGGCGACCGTCACCTGGCTGGCGCGCGGCAGCAGCGATCGCTGGTTCGCCGAGTGGAGTCCGCAGGTGTCGCAGGCTCTGTGGCTGCTGGTGCCGGGCACCGCCGCCTACACGGTGTCGAAGGTGCTGCAGGCCGACCTGGCGGCGCGCAACCACCTGCAGACCTGCGTCAACGCGCAGCTGGTCGTGCTGGTCAGCATGCTGGCCTGCGACCTGCTGTGGATCCCTGCCCACGGTGCCAGCGGCGCTGCCGCCGCGTCGACCGTCGCCTACGTGCTCGGCACCGCCTACGCGCTCTACGCCTACGGCCGCCAGACCGGGGTGCCGGCCTGGCGCTGCCTGCTGGTGCACGCCAGCGACTTCCGCTACATCCGCGACATCGTGGACGGAGTGATCGGCAAGTTGCGAAGGAGGAAGGCGTGACGCGTCGCGCGCCCGTGACGGTCGTCGTGCCGGCGTACAACGCCGCGCGCTTCCTGCCGGTGACCCTGCAGTCGCTGCAGCAGCAGACGACCGTGCCCGAGCAGATCGTCGTCGTCGACGACGGTTCGACCGACGACACCGCCAAGGTCGCCGAGGGCTTCGGCGCCACCGTCGTGCGCCAGCAACAGAAGGGACCCGGTGCTGCGCGCAATCGCGGCCTCGAGGCGGCGACCAGCGAGTTCGTGGCGTTCCTCGACGCCGACGACTGGTACGTGCCGGACAAGCTCGAGCGCAGCGTCGAACTGCTGACCGAACTGCGCGCCGGCTGCATGTGCACCGACGCGTGGATCGTGCGCGACGACCGCATCGAAGGGCGCAAGAACCTGCACCGCTACGTGCCGAGCGTGCTGACGCTCGAGCTGCTGCTGCGCAGCAATCCGGTCATCTGCAGCAGCGTCGTCGCCCGCCGCGACGCCGTGCTCGGCGCCGGTCGCTTCGACGAGCACCCGGACCTGATCGCCACCGAGGACTTCGATCTCTGGCTGCGCATGAGCCAGCGCGAGCCGGTCGCCTACCTGGCGCAACCGATGACCTTCTATCGCGTGCACGCCGGCAGCTTGTCGGCGAACAACCGCTTCCTGCGCGGCACCGACCGCATCATGGAACGGGTCGCGCGCGAGCACCAAGGCGAGGCCCACTTCCAGAACCTCGTCCGCCGTCGGCGCGCCGAGGTGCGGCTCGACCTGGCGTGGGACCTGCTCGCCGCCGGCGACAAGCGGGCGGCGCGCGCGATGATCGGCGAGGCCGACCGCCTGAAGCGCAGCTGGAAGGGCTTCAAGATGCGGCTGCGTTCGTTCCTGCCATGAGCGCGCCGCGTCCGCTGCTCGGCGTCGTGCACCTGCGGCCGCTGCCGTCGTCGCGTGGCCACCGCGGCATGGACGACGTACTCACCGCCGCCGTCGCCGACGCGCGTGCCTACGCCGCTGGCGGCTTCGACGGCCTCGTGGTCGAGAACTTCGGCGACGCGCCGTTCCACAAGGGCTCCGCCGCCGATCCCGTGCCGCCCGACGTCGTCGCCGGCATCGCCGTCGCCGCGGCTGCGGTGCGCGACGCGACCGGTCTGCCGGTGGCGATCAACTGCCTGCGCAACGACGGCATGGCGGCGCTCGGCGTCGCCGCGGTCGTCGGGGCGCGCTGGGTGCGCGTCAACGTGCTGGCCGGCGCCTACGTGACCGACCAAGGCGTGATCGAAGGCGAGGCCGCGCGGCTCGCCGACTACCGCACGCGGCTCCGCCGCGACGTGCTGCTGCTCGCCGACTACCTGGTGAAGCACGCCGCTCCCTTGGCCCCGGTCGACGTCGCCGCTGGCGCGCGCGACCTGGCCGAACGCTCCGGCGCCGACGGGCTCGTGCTGTCGGGCGCGCGCACCGGGGCCCCGGTCGACGTCGCACTTCTCGACAGCGTGCGGGCGGCGGTCGGCGCGTTCCCGATCTGGCTCGGCTCCGGCCTCGGCGTCGACAACGCGGCGCAGCTGTGGCCCCGGTGCGATGGCGCCATCGTCGGCAGCTCGTGCAAGGTCGACGGCCAGGTGCACGCGCCAGTCGACCCGGCGCGCGTGCGCGCACTGCGGGCGGCCTGCCCGGCCCGTTCGCGGTGAAGCCGGCCCCTCGCGCCGGCCGAAAGAAGCCCGCGTGAAGGTGCTGCTGATGACCCCGTCGCCGACCCACCTGTTCCTGGGTGGCATCGCGACCGTGAGCCGCTGGCGCGAGGGCCTGCAGGGGCGAGGGCACCTGTGCGAGCTGTTCGGCGGCACCAGCGAAGGCGGGCTGAAGCAGTCGCTGGAAGGCACCATCGGGCGCTTCCGTCCCGACATCGTGCACGCGCACGACGCGCTGCGCTGCGGCGTGCACCTGCTCGGGCTGCGAACCCCGTGGGTGGTGTCGCTGAGCGGCGAGGACCTGCACCACGACATGCTCGGCGACGAGTACGGACCGATCGTCTGCGAGGTAGTGCGCCGTGCGCACCGGGTGCTGGTGCCGACGCCCGAGGCCGGGGCGACGCTCGAAGAACGCGTGCCCGACGCGGTCGGCAAGATCGACGTCGTGCCGCGCGCCGCCGTGCGCCTGCCGACGACCGGCACCGACCTGCGCCGTTCGCTCGGCATCCCGCGCCAGCGCTTCCTGGTGCTGCTGCCGGGTGGCCTGCGGCCGATCAAGGGGCAGCATCGCGCGATCGCCGTCGCCGGCGTGCTGCGCGCCGCCGGTGCCGACGTCGAGATGATCGTCGCCGGGCCCGACCAGGATCCGGCCTACGCGGCGGAGGTGCGGCGCTTGTGCCAGCAGCAGCCGGGCGTGCGCGTGCTGCCGACGCTGGCGCACGATCGCATGGGGGCCGCCTATCTCGACGCCGACGTCGTGCTCAACACGTCGTTCAGCGAAGGCGCGTCGCCGACGCTGCTCGAGGCCGGCATCCTCGGCAGGCCCCTGGTCGCCGCCGACGTGCCCGGCAACCGCGAACTGATCCGCCACAAGGAGACCGGCTTGCTCTTCGCCACCGAAGAGGACATGGCGAAGCAGATCCTCGCCTTGTGCCGCAATCGCTCGGCGGCCGGTGCGCTCGGCGTGCGCGTGCGCGAGGACTTCCAGCGCCGCTTCGACCAGGACCGCGAGATGTCGATGCTGCTGTCCGCCTACGCGGCGGCTTGACGCCGGCTCACTCGGCCGGCTTCGGCAACGGCTTCGGCAGCGGCTTCGCCGCGCGCGCCACGGTCGGCGGCTTCGGCTTCGGCGGCGGCGCGGCGACGCCCCCGTAGGTCTCGTAGAGCTTGCGCAGCCGTTCGCAGGTCCAGGTCAGCCCGGCCAGCACGTCGGCGGCGATCTTGTCGCGCGTCGTCGAGCGCACCCGCGGCGCCTGCGCCTTCGCCAGCGCGCCGACCAGGGCTTCTTCGCCGAACACCGCGAGCTCGTCGCCGGACTTGTCGCCGAGCAGCACGGCGACGCTCTGCCGCAGGTCGGCGTAGGAACGCAGCTGCGGGTGGAAGAGGCCTTCCTCGAGCAGCTGCATCAGGTCGATGTGCGACTGCGAGACGACGGCGCGCGCGGCGGCCTTGTGGTTCGGCAGGTCCTCGAGCAGTCCGCGCAGCTCGTCGAGCACTTCGTCGTTCCAGCAGACGACGGTGCCGCCGACCTCGAGGTGCTTCTGCAGCGACGTCGCGAAGCCGGGGCGCGGGTCGGTGCGTTCGACGTGCACGAACGACGCGGTCTCGACGCGGCCGTCGGCATGCACGGTGTGCGCCGCCCAGCCGTACGGCATGAAGCGCCACGGCCGCTGCGCGTCGAAGCGCGGCAGCGCCTCGGTGGCGCCGGCGATGGCCAGGAAGTGCAGCGGCTTGCTGCACTGCTTCAGCTCCGACTCGACGAACGGTTCGACGATCGTCTTGTTCTCCTGCACCGCTTCGAGCGTGCGCTTCTGGCGCGGCGTCAGGCCCTCGCGGTTGCGGTCGAGGCCGCGCAGGTCCTCGATGCCTTCCTTGTGCAGTTCCTGCTCGAGCGGGCGGGTCAGCTCCGGCAGCTCGCGCAGCGGCAGCTCCGGCCCTTCCTTGCGGCAGCGCTCGAGATGCGGGCACGGCAGCGGCGACGTGCAGAACGTGCCGGTCGGCAGCTGCAGCACGCCTTCGTCCGCGATCGAGCGCTGGAACACCTGCAGCCGGCGGCGCATGGCCTCGACATGGCGCTGGACCTTGGCCGTCACGTCGGCGCTGCGCAGCAGCTGCATCGGCGGGAAGTCGGCGCCTTCCTTGTGCGCGTACTTCGGGTTGACGGTCAGCAGGTAGGCGGCGCGCAGCTTGTGGCCGCAGGCCGCGAGCACGTGCGCCTGCAGCGCCAGGTCGGCGACGTAGCGCGGATTGACCTTGGTGCCCGACTTGACCTCGAACAGGTCGATCGCGCCGTCTTTGTGCACGACCAGGATGTCGCTGCGCGCCTCGACGCCGTCGGCGACGAACGTGGCGCCGAACAGCACCGGCGTGCCGGCCGCGAGTTGTTCGCGCGTCGCCGCAGCGGCGGCTTCGGCGTCCTTGCCGTCGATGGTCACGCCCTTCGGGAACGCCACGCGCGCGAGCGCGCGCAGCTGTTCGCCGGCGGCCGACATCGCCTGGCGCACCGCCGACGGCTCGGTCGTCATCGGCTGGTGGTAGTCGAGCCAGAGGCGCTTCTGGCACTGCTGCCCGGCTTCGATCAGCTGCTTGTCGAGCAGGCGCGGCCCTTTCGGCGTGGATTTCTTCTTCAAGGCGGGATGTCTGTCGGGGAGGCGCGCTGCCTGGAATGGGTCCGGTCGGCGGCCGGAGCCACGGACCGCAGCCTGCAAACCGCGCCGGCCCGCAGTCTAGGCGGCTTGTCGGCCCCGCTCAACCGCGGCTCAGCCGCTGTCGTCGCTTGTAGAGCACCAGCAGCACGAGGCTGACGGCACCGCCTGCCAGGATCGGCGTCCACAATCGGTCGCCCAAGGAGCCCTTGCTGCGCGGCGGCCGGGCGAACCGCAAGCTCGCCAGCATGCGCTGGAACTCCGGTTCCCATCGCGGGAACGCCTCCGCCACGCACTGGAACGACAGCGTCAGTTGGCGGCCGCCGCAGGGGCTGTGCACGTCGAGGCTGTGCAGTGCCGGCCGCGGCTTCGGCGGGGTGCACCGCCGTTGTGCCACCACGGCCCCGTATTGCTGCAGGCCCACGGCCCGGCGTTCGACCTGCGACAGCTCGTTCTGTTCGCCCTTGCTCTCGCTGAGACGGCGCCAGCTTTCGGCCAGCACTTCGGCGAAGTCGTCTTCGACGTACCACTCGTCCTCGGTCTCGACGACGTAGATCCAGCCGCCGGTGAAGTCGCCGGCGAGCCAGGCGTCGACCGGGCCGACGGCATAGAAAGCGCGCGGCTGCGCCAGGCACAGCGTCGTCGGCGCGTTCGGGTTCTCGCCGATGCGGCGCGCTTCGTTCGGGGCGAGGGCGCGCCAGTTCTTCGGCACGATCAGCTCGAACGACTCGTTGAGGTTGCGGAACTGCTGCTCGTCCGGGCCCGGCTTGGGGGACGGCGTCGCGCCGGTTGCAGGCGCCTTCGGTTCGGGCGGCGGCGTGGACTGCGCCGCGAGCATCGGCGCGAGCGTGCCGACGAGTGCGGCGGCGACGACGACGAACAAGGAACCCAGACGAACCGGCATCGCCGCATCATCGAGCCGCGGCGGCCTTCGGCGCAATCGTCGCGTCGAGGACGACGGCGCGCGGCAGTTCGAACCAGAACTCCGAGCCGCGCTCGCGCCCCGGCCGGTAGCCGATGCGGCCGTGCATCTGCTCGACCAGCAGCCGGGTGATGTGCAGGCCGAGCCCGGTGCTCGCCTGGCCGTGGCTGCTGCCGCGTTCGAACGGTTCGAACAGCCGCGGCACCAGTTCGCGCGGTACGCCAGGACCGTGGTCGACGACGGTGATGCGCACGTTCGCCGCGTCGGCAGCGACGTCGATGCGCACCGGCTGCCCTGGCGCCGAGAACTTCACGGCGTTGCCGACCAGGTTGAACAGCACCTGCAGGAATCGGCGCGGATCGGTGTGCACGGCGAGGTCGGCAGGAATCGGCGACGTCGCGACCGCGATGCCGCGCCGCTCGGCCTGCAGGCCCAGCACCCGCAGGCCGTCGGCGACGAGCACCCCGACGCGATGGTCGCCGAGGTCGAGGCGCAAGCGGCCGGCGGCCATCGACGCGCCATCGAGCACGTCGTTGACCAGGAAGGCGAGATGGCGCGCCGCCAGGTCCGCTTCGTCGAGGAACTCCTCGGTCTCCGCGCGCGTGGTGGCGTAGCCCTCGCGCAGCAGCTCCAGCGCGGTCAGCACCGACGTCAGCGGCGTGCGCAGTTCGTGCGCGGTGTGCGCCAGCTGCTCGTCGCGTCGGCGCAGCGCCTGCTGCAGTGCCGCCGCATGCGCGCGATGGCGGTGCCGGCTGCCGCGTGCGATGGCGAACGCGAGTCCCGCGGCCAACGCGCCGGCGGCCAGCGGCCCCGCGCCGGTGGCCGCCCCGATCAGTGCGGCACCGCCAGCGGCGCCTGCGATCCATGCCTCGAAATGCCAGTTCATGGTGCTTCTCCCCCTTGCCGAGCCGCGTATCGGTCCGGCGGGGGCGAACGGCAACTCCGCGTGCCATCGACGTCCCGTTCCGGGAGCGCCGGCTGCATCGGCGCTTCTGCGCGTCAGCTGCGCGCGTCGGCAACGGGCAGTGGCATCGGGCAGTCCCACGTCTCGGCCAGCGCGCGCAGCAGATCGACCTCGTCGGGCGCCAACGTGCCGTCGGCACCGGCGGCTTCGGCGCACGCGGCGAGCAGGTTGCGCTTGCCGAGCGGCGAGACCTGCGCGAGCTCGTGCACGGCGCTCTCGAGCTCGGGCGGTGTGCCGCGCGTGGCCGGCCGCAGCGTCGGTGGCTGCGGCAGCGCCAGCTTCTCGGCGCCGCGAGCGAACGCCGCGCGTGCCGCCTGCTCGTCGCCGTCGGCGCCAGCGTGGGCCAGTGCCGACAGCACGATCACACAAGCCTCCGCGTGCTGCACGAGTGCACTCGGCCGACCGGGCGGCCGCGTCGGCATCTCGCCGGCGAGGCGCACGTGGCGTTCGAGCGCGCGCACCAGTGCGAACTCGAACGGCGACATCTCGCCG
>JBILEY010000210.1:0-8911 GCA_044351865.1 Planctomycetota bacterium
GGATCGATCCAGACGCGCAGCGCGATCGGCCGGCCGCCTTCGCTGTTGCTGACGCGCTGCACGCCGCGCACGGTCGCCAGCTGCGGCTGCGCATTGCGGGAGAGCCAGTCGGTCAGTTCGGACAGGCTGCGCTCGTTCGACGTGAAGCTGACGTAGAACGTCGCGTACGGCCGGTCGGCGCGCTGGATGTCGATCATCGGCGGCTCGGCGTCCGCCGGCAGCTCACTGCGCACCTGCTGCAGGCGCGCCGTGACTTCCGACAACGCGCGCGTCGTGTCGTAGCCGAGCGCCAGGCGCAGCGTCACCTTGCTGACGCCGGCGCGGGTCTCGGACTCGATGTGGTCGATGCCGCCGATCGCGGACACGGCCCGTTCGATCGGCGTGGTCAAGAAGCCACGCGCGGTCTCGGCCGAAGCGCCGGTGTAGACCGTGGTGACGATGATCGACGCGCTGTCGATGCTCGGGAACTGTTGGATCGGCAACCCCAACGCCGTGCGGATGCCGACCAGCACGATGACGAGGTTGACGACGATGGCCAGCACCGGGTGCCGGACGAAGATGTCGGTGAAGGAGCGCATGGGCGACCTCACTGCGGCTTCGCGGTGCTTTCGCCCGCGGCCGATCCGTTGCCCTGGGGAGCCACCACCGGCTTGCCGGCGTCCGCCTTGTCGACGAGCGCGATCAACGCGCCCGGGAACAGCTTGAACGAACCGGCGGCAGCGACGCGATCGCCGACCTTCAGCCCGTCCTTGATCACGACCTCGTCGCCGAGCGAGGTGCCGCTGTGCACCCGGCGCACGTCGGCGACCAGGGCGCCTTGCTCGTTCTTGGCGATGACGAACACATGGTCGCCGTCGGAACCGCGCCGCAGCGCGCTGACCGGCACCACCATCACTTCGACCGGCGCTTCGATCGGCGTGCGCACGCGCACCGAGGCGCCCGGCTGCGGCATCGGCGACAGGCCGCGCAGCAGCGCCCGGATCGACGTGTTGCGCGTCGTCGCGTCGACGCGCGCGTCCATGGCGACGATCTTCGCCTGCGCCGGCGGCTGGCCGGTCACGACGATCTCGACTTCGCTGCCGACCGCCAGGTGCGTCGCGACGTCCTGCGTGACCGCGTAGTCGACGTGCACCGCGTCGTCGGTGCCCTGCAGCGTGGTCACCGTGGCCCCGGCGTCCAGGTACTGCCCCACGTGCAGGTCGACGAAGCCGACGCGGGCGTGGAACGGCGCGCGCAGGCGCTTCCTTTCGATCAACGCCTTGGTGCGCGCGACGTTCGCCAGCGCCTTGTCCAGCTCGGCGCGCGCGCGGTCGACGTCGGCCGCCGACGCGCCCTGTTTCGCCAGCGCCTGCTCCATGCGCGCCAGCATCGACGCCGCCAGCTTCGACTCGGCCTCGAGCGCCTGCAGCTCGGCCTGCTCGACGGCGACGTCGAGCTCGACCAGCACAGCGCCGGCCTCGACCACCTGACCGGTCTGCAGCGTCACCTTGTGCACGGTGCCGGGCAGTTCGTTGCGCAGCGTGATCGACTGCAGCGCGCGCACGGTGCCGATCGACGTCGTGCTGCGCGCGAACTGCCGGGTGCGGACCTCGGCGGACTCGACCGCCCACATCGGCGGCGGCTGCGACGCGGCCGCCTGCGCAGCAGCGGCATCGGACATCGCCTTCCACAGGTAGATCAGGGCGCCGCCGCCGAGCACGGCGACGATCAGGAGCAGGGAAGCGACCCAACGGAAGGTCGCGGAGAACTGGCTGGGGGCAGTCATGCAGGTACGGTGCGTAGACCGGTCAACTAGAGGTTCTTGGAAGGCGTCGGGGCGTGGTGGACAGTGCCAGGGTCAGACGGAAATCACGCCGAACCGCGCGAAGTGGCCGAAACCGCCGGTGCCACCGGGGCTTTCTCGCCGAACAGGGTGTCGAAGACGAAGTGCAGGAAGTCGTCGAGCGGCGCGATGCTGCGCTCGATCTGCATGCGCATGTTGGCGCCTTCCCACAGCATCACGAGCACGTTGCCGAGGCGGTCCGGGTCGTGCTTGCGGTCGATCTCGCCGGCGGCCTGGCCCTCGCGGATGACCTGCGCCAGCAAGGCACTCCACTGCTGGTAGCAGCAGCGCACGGCGGCGCTGACCGGCTCGCTGAGGCTCGCGGTCTCGAGCGCGATCTTGCCGATCAGGCACTCGACGTTCGGTCCGGAGCCAGCACACTCCTCGCGCGCCATCTCGAAGATGCGGCGCAGGCGCACCAGGGGCGTCGCCTTGCGGTCCGACAGGATCGGTTTGAGGTCGGCCAGGTAGCCGTCGCGGGTGCGCTCCAGCAGCGCCACCCCGAACTCCTCCTTCGAACCGAAGTAGTGGTAGAACGAGCCTTTGGGAACACCGGCCAACTGCAGGACCTCGCTCAGCCCGGTGCCGTTGAAGCCCTGCTTCAGGACCAGTTCGGCGCCAGCGGCGAGCAAGCGTTCGCGGGTGTCGGTATCGCGCGGGTGTTCGGGAGCCATCGTCGGAGCAGTGTCGAGTCGCGGGGCGGCGAATCGGAAGTAGACCGGTCGGTCTATTAGCGATTCCCGCCGAACCCTGCAAGCCCCGACTTCGCGGCGAACTTCGTCCGCACGCTGGCCGCCCTATGCCACCGCCGCTGGACGCGGAACCGATCAGCGGGCTCTCGCCACCCGGAACGTCAGGTTGACGCGCGCGCGGCCGAACACCGGGTGCACCCCTTCGCGGACCGGCAGCACGCCGTGGAAGCACAGCCGCGAGGCGCCCCCGAACACCACGACGTCACCGTGCGCGAGCGGCACGCGCTGCACCGGTCCGCGGCGCTCGAGCCCACCGAACTGGAACGTCGCCGGCAGACCGAGCGAGACCGAGACGATCGGCTGCGTGAAGTCCACTTCGTCGCGGTCCTGGTGCAGCGTCATGCGCGCGCCGGGCTCGTAGCGGTTGACGAGGCACGCATCGGGCGCGAACGCGTCATAGCCGCACGCTGCCGCAGCGCGTGCCGCCAGCGAACGGAACGCCGCCGGCATCGCCGGCCAGGCACGGCCCGTGGTCGGATCGTTCGCTTCGTAGCGATAGCCGCGCGCATCGCTGACCCAGCCGCAGTCGCCGCAGTTCGTCATCGCCACCGACATCGGCCGGCCGCCCGGCGTCACCACGCGGCGCCACGGCGCGCTCGCGACGACGATCTCGATGCCGGCCAGCACCGCCAATGCGTCAGCCAGCGCGAACCCGCGCAGCAGCCACGCGCCGTCGGCGAACGCTTCGCGCGGCGGCGGTGCCGCGAAGTCGAACGTGCCCTGCGCCATTCAGCCGTCCTGCCGTCCAGGCGTCGCGCCTTCGCGCGCCAGCAGCGCCTGCTTGCGCGCCAGTCCCCAGCGATAGCCGGCGAGCTCGCCGTCGCCGCGCACGACGCGGTGGCACGGCACCAGCACGGCGATGGGATTGGCGGCACACGCCGCCGCGACCGCGCGCGCGCCGCGTGGCATGCCGAGTTCGGCCGCGAGCCCGGCGTAGTCGATCGTGCGGCCGCGCGGGATGCGCGTCAGGGCCTGCCACACGCGCTGCTGGAATGCAGTGCCGCGCACGTCGAACGGCAGCAGCGGGTCGGTGGCCTCACCGTCGACGCACGCCACCACCGCGCGCACGCGCGCCGCGAACGCCGCATCGCCGGCGCAGCGTTCCGCCGCCTTGAAGCGCTGCGCCAGCTCGTCGACCAGCGTCGCATCGTCGTCGCCGAGCAACACGGCGCACACGCCGCGCGCCGTCGCCGCGACCAGCACGCGCCCGAGCGCGCACGCCGCGGTGTGGTAGTCGATGCGTTCGCCGGCCCCGCCGCGGCGCAAGCGGCTCGGCTGCATGCCGAGCACGCGTTCGGCGTCGGCGTGCAATCGGCTGCTCGAGCCATAGCCCGCGCGATGCATCGCCGCGGTCACCGAAGCTCCACGCGCTAGCTGCGTGCGCAGCCGTTCGACGCGGCGCGCGGTCGCATAGGCGCGCGGTGTCGTGCCGACGATCGCGCGGAACGTGCGCTGCAGATGGAACGGGCTGTAGCCGCTGCGCCGCGCCAGCTCCGCCAGCGACGGCGGCCGCTCGGCGTCGTCGAGCCAGCGACACACCTGCACCACCAACGCGCGGCGCTCGGCGTCGGGCGAGTTCGCCGCATCGGGCGCGCAGCGTTTGCATCCACGGAAGCCAGCAGCGCGCGCGGCAGCACCGTCGGCGAAGAACGCGACGTTCGCGCGCAGCGGCCGCCGCGCCGGGCACGACGGGCGGCAGTAGACGCCGGTCGTGCGCACGGCGAACACGAACGCGCCGTCAGCCGCGCCGTCGCGCGCGAGGACGGCACGCCAGCGCACCGCGGCGGTGGCAGCGTCGGCGGCGGCAACGTCGGTTCGCGGGCGGCGCGGCGTTCGGGATCGGGCTCGCATGACGACGGACAAACTAGCGAACGGCGCCGGCCGCGCCTTCCGCTTCTTGCGGTCGAACTCGCCGCGTCAGCGCACCGCGACGCCATCGCCGCCGCCGGGCTTGCGGCAGCAGCAGTCGAGGCAACCGTGTTCGGCGCACGCACCGCACGCCTTGCGCACCAGTTCTCGCAGCGCGCGCCGGGCCCGGAACACGCGCACGCCGGCGTTGCTCTCGCCGATGCCGGCTTCGGCGGCGAACGCCTTCACCGACTGGCCCTCGAGCTCGACGCGCCGCAGCACCGCTGCCTGCGTCGGCGGCAACGCATCGACCAGCGCCAGCAGGCATGCACAGACTTCGTGGTCGTCGACGCTGCGCGCGACGGCGAGGTCGCCCTGCAGTTCGGCCGCTGCACGATCGAGCGTCGCGGCGACGACCCGTTCGCGCCGCGCCCGATCGACGATCGCGCGCCGCAGGATGCGGAAGAACCACGCGCGCACCGACTCGGCCTGCCGCAGCTGGCCACCGCGGCGCAGCCCTTTGACGAACGCGTCCTGCACCAGATCCTCGGCCAGCGCCGCGTCGCCAACGCGCCGCTGCACGAACGCCACGAACTCGCGCCGGCTCGCCAGCAGCGCCGCCAACGTCGCGGGCGGCATTCCATCCTGGTCCTGCATGGTGCTCATCGTGCCTCCGCTCGCGACGGCTGGAAACGCCGCAGCCACAGCGAACTCGCCAGCACCGACACGCTCGACAGCGACATCGCCGCGCTGGCGAACATCGGCGACAGCACCAACCCCTGCGCAGCGAACACGCCGGCAGCGATCGGGATGCCGAGCAGGTTGTAGATCGAGGCCCACAGCAGGTTGCGCCGGATCGTCGCCATCGTCGCACGCGCGAGGCGCAGCGCCGTCGGCACGCCATCGAGACCCGCGCGCAGCAGCACCACGTCCGCCGCCGCCGCCGCGATGTCGGTGCCGTCGCCGACGACGATGCCGACGTCGGCCGCAGCGAGTGCCGGCGCGTCGTTGATGCCGTCGCCGACCATCGCCACGCGCGCGCCGCTCGCTTGCTCCTGCGCGAGCCGCGCGGCCTTGTCGGCGGGCAGCAGTTCGCCGGCGACGTCGTCGATGCCGAGTTCGCGCGCCACGCGCTGGGCGACGCCGGCGCGATCGCCGCTGAGCATGCCGACGCGCACACCGAGCGCCTGCAGTTCGCGCACCACGGCGCGCGCCTCGGGGCGCACCGCATCGGCGAACGCCAGCAGGCCGAGCACGTGCTCGCCGCGCGCGACCAGCAGCGCGCTGTGGCCATCGCTCGCCAAGGCCGCGATGCGCGGCGCGAACGCCGCCACGGCGAGCCCTTCGCCGGCGAGCCACGCGGCTTTGCCAACGCGCACCAGCGCGCCGTCGACACGGGCGACGACCCCGCTGGCCGCGACCGCCGCAAACCCCTGCGCCGGCGCCACGGCGAGCCCACGCGTGCGCGCCGCGGCGGTGACCGCACGGCCGAACGGGTGCTCGCTGCCGAGCTCGACCGCAGCCGCCAGCGCCAGCAGTTCGGCCTCGGCGACGCCCGCCGCCGGCTCGAGCCGCACGAGCTCGGGGCGGCCGTTGGTCAGCGTGCCCGTCTTGTCGAAGAACACCGCGTCAAGGTGGCTCGCGGTCTCGAGCACTTCCCCGGTGCGGAACAGCACGCCGAGCGCCGCACCACGCCCCGCGCCGACGGCGACCGCCGCCGGCGTCGCCAGACCGAGCGCACACGGGCACGCGATGACCAGCACCGCGGTCGCGCGTTCGATCGCGAAGGCGAAGCCCGCGGCGCTCGGATCGAGCAGCACGAACACGGCGAACGTGGCGAGTGCGAGCAGCAGCACGATCGGTACGAACACCGCCGCCGCGCGGTCGGCGAAGCGCGCGATCGGCGCGCGCGAACCTTGCGCCGCGGCGACCGCGGCGGTGATGCGCGCCAGCGCCGTCGCTTCGCCGGTGCGTTCGAGCTGCACCAGCAGCGAACCCGTGGTCACCAGGCTGCCGCCAACCACGTGCGCGCCCACGGCTTTGTCGACCGGCAGGCTCTCGCCACTCAGCAGCGACTCGTCGACCGCCGACGCGCCGTCGACGACGCGGCCATCGCCCGGAACGCGTTGCCCCGGCCGCACGCGCACGCGTTGTCCGGCACGCAAGCTGGCGACCGGTACGTCGCGCTCGGTGTCCCGGCCGTCGTCGGTGCGTTCGACGAGCGGCGCCATCGCCGGCACCAGTGCATGCAGCGCGCGCACCGCAGAACCCAGCTGCCAGCGCGCCCGCGACTCGAGCCACTTGCCGAACAGCACGAACGCCACGATCGCGCCCGCCGCCTCGAACCACACGTGCCCGTGCGCGGCACCACCATGCGCGCCGCCGGCACCGAACGTGCCCGCGATCGTGGTCCACGCCGACACCAGCCACGCGGTCAGCGCGCCGAGCGCCACCAGCGTGTTCATGTCGGGGCTGCGGTGCCGCACGGCGACGAAACCCTGGCGCAGGAAGCGGCGGCCGGGCCCGAACACCACGAACGCGGCGAGTACGAGCTGCAGCCAGCGACCGACCGTGCTGTCGGCGAACGGAATCGCACCGTGCGCCATGCCGAGCACCAGGAGTGGCAAGGTGACGACCGCGGCGCATACCACGTCATGGCGCAGCGCCTGCTGTTCGTCGTTCGCCAGCACTTCCGCCGGGGACGTCGTCGCTCCCGCAGCGACCGGCACCGACGCCCCGAAGCCCGCCTCGACGACGACCGCCGCCAGATCCTCGGGCCGCAGTCGCACCGGATCGAACTCGATGCGCGCCTGGTTGGTGGCGAGGTTGACCTGCGCGACCGCGACGCCGTCGACGGTGCCGAGGGCACGTTCAATGCGACGCACGCAACCGGCGCAGGTCATGCCGGTGATGTCGAGGGTCGTGGTCTGCAACGGGGCGATGGGTTCGGCGACGGCGGTTCGGTTGGCGGACATGCCCGGCGGACGCCGCGGCCCGTCCTTCCTTACACGGATTCGATCGGCGCGCCGACCGCCCTTCGGCGCAGTCCGTTCAGCCTGCGCCGAGATCCGCGAACAGCCGAGCCCAGTCGGCCCGTTCGCGTGCCGGCGCGAAACCTGGCGCCAACGCCGCTGCGCGCGCTGCCAGGTCTCGCTCCCACGCCGCGTCTTCGACCAGCCGTCGCAGCCGCTCCGCCAGCGCGGCGGCATCGCCGACCGGGAACAGCCCTGGCCAATCGGCGCCGAGCAAGCCGCGGTGCGCCGCGATGTCGCTGGCGAGCACCGGCACGTGCTGCACGATCGCTTCGACGACGGCGCCGGGCGAACCTTCGCTGCGCGACGCGAGCACGAAGGCGCGCGCGGTCCGCAGGCGTTGCCGCGCCGCAGTGCGCGGCCACTCGCCGAGCCAACGCCAGCGTGGATTGTGGGCCATGGCCTGTTCGGCGGCGATGCGCGTGGGCTCGTCGAGCGCAGCGCCGAGGTGCACTGCCACCAACGGCAGCGTCGGCGGCAGCATCGCCATCGCGTCGGCGAGCACGAACGGCTCCTTGATCGCGCGCAGATGCGCCAGCGACAGCACTTCGCAGCACAGCTCGGACGCCGGTGGACGCGGCCCGATCGGCGCCGCCGACGGTCCGATCACCCGAACGCGCGGCGCCGCGTTCGCCGGCAGCCCGTCGCCCTGCAGCCGGTGCCGCAGCACGATGGCGTCGACGCGCGCGAGCGCCTGTTCGGCCTGCGGCGACCAGGCGGGCCGCGGCCCAGCCTCCGGCCCGAGCAGGTCGGTGCCACCGAGGGCCAGCACCGAGACGGCGCTTGGCAAGCGCGCCAGCGCCAGCAGCAGCGGCCGCGCACACTTCTCGGCATGCAGAGCCACCACGACGTCCGCTGGCTCGCCGTCGTCCTGCGCGCGAGCCCGCACCGCGTGGCCAAGCTGGCGCCACAACGCGGCCCAGCGCAGCGCCGTCAGGCGATTGCCGGTGCGCACACCGGGCACCTCGGGACGCAGCAACAGGATCCGCATCGCCCCATGCTGGCAGGACGCGATGCGCGAGGGGATAGGAAGTTCAAGCTGCGGTCCTCGACTACCCGGAACCCACCCCCGCCATCCTTCCGCCCGCGCACGACCCCGTCCAGGCGGTCGCAGTCGCCCGCTTCGGGCTCGTTCCCGCCAGCTTCGCGCCCTCCGGACGCACCGCTCCCCCGCCACGACCCGCCCGAGGTCACGGCACCGTTCCACCGCTACTCCGCGGCGCCCTCGTCGATGGAGACGACCCCGCCTCCCGCCGGCGGCGAACGGCACCCCGCCTGCTCCGGCACTGCCGACGACAGCCCCATCGCCAGCAGCACCCGCGCGATCGCCCCCGGGTCGTGGATCGCCGCCAGCACCCGCCGGCCACCAGAGCACTTCGGGCACACCAGCACCTCGATCCCGAATGCCCGCTCCAGCAACTCCGCCCACGAGTACCGCCGGCGACCACAACGTCGCC
>JBILEY010000211.1:0-8893 GCA_044351865.1 Planctomycetota bacterium
GCCGAGGGAGAAGAGGAGGGCGCGAGCGCGCACGCGGCGACGAGGAGAGAGCATGGTGCTGGGCGCGAGCATGGGCCGGCGACCGGGAAGATGCCGCGAAGGGAGCATCAAGCGAGCACCACCTTGGCGACGCGTTCGAGCGTGCGCCACGGCAACAGGCCGAGGTGGTAGATCGCCAACGTGGCAACGCCGTGCTGCTCGCAGAGCGCGCGCAAGCGGCGCAGGTCGTCGTCGCTCTGCACCTGCGGCGCCTTCGGCCACACCGACAGGCGTTTCGGCGAAGCCGCGAGCGACTGCACGCCGTCGCTGGCGAGCGTCTTCTGGATCGCGTCGAGGCCATCGCCGTAGCAGGTCAGCACGCGTTCGTCGCCGGCCGGATACGCGGCCGCCGACGCCACCGCCAGCTGGCTGCCGCGGAACCACGGCTGCGGATGCACCTGCACCGCGCGCTGGGCCTTGGGCACCACGGCGCACACGCGCGCCGCGACCGCAGCGATTGCAGCGCGCATCGCCGCCAGCGTCGGTTCGAGCCAGCGCGCGTCGAGGCCGCTGGCGGCGAGTTCCTGGGCGTTGCCCGGCACCTTCGCCGGCGCCAGCGCATCGCCATCGCGCAAACAACCCTGCACGAACGTGCGAACGCGCGCCGCCAGTTCGTCCGCGTCGTGGCCGGCCGCCGCCAACTGGCGGCGACAGCCGCTGCAGAAGCAGGCCGACAGCGCGGCGTCGAGCAGGCCCGATGGCGTGAAGCTCGCCTTGTCGTGGTGGCTCGAGTGCTTCCACCCCATCGCGCCGAACGCCTCGAGCTCGATCGCCTGCAGGCCGTCGTGTGCTTCGACGTCGGCGACAAGCGCCGCCAGGTACTGCTGCACCGCCGGCTGCGACGGGCACAGCGCGTAGCTGGCGCGGTTGCCGAACGCGTTGGTCACGCAGATGTCGGGGTGCCGTTCGCCGAGCCGCGTATTGTGCGTGCCGATCGTCCACGCGCGGGTGCGCAAGCCGGCAGCGCGCGCGTCGCGGCAGAAGCGCTCGAGCGGCGACGGACCGTGCGTCGGCACGTGCGACGACGGCAGCGGCGCCAAGGGGCCGTAGTCGGCGCGCGGCCGGAAGTGCACGCAGCCGTCCTCGAGGAAGCGCACGACGCCGTCGGGATGCCACGGCATCAACCAGCGACCGTCGTGGTAGCTGACCGCCATCGCCACCTCGCCGAAGCCGAGGTCGCGCACACGCCGGAGCCCGCCGTCGCCGGCGAGCGCTTCGAGGTCGAACGGATGGGCGTAGAGGGCGAGCTGCATCGCTCGGTGAGCGTAGGAGTCCCGCCGCAACGCTCCAGGGCGATTTCCGGGGCCCGCCACCAGCGCGCCAGCTACCGTGCCGCGCCCCCGATGCTCGCCACTCCCGACTTCCAAGGCTCCCCGCTCGCCTGGCTCGGCTTCCTCGCCTTCATCGGCGTGATGCTGGCCCTGGACCTCGGCGTCTTCCACAAGAAGGCGCACGTGCCGTCGTTCCGAGAAGCCCTCGGCTGGACGTCGGTGTGGGCCGTACTGGCGACGCTGTTCGGCGGCTGGCTCTGGTGGTCGCGCGGCAGCACCCCGGCGATCGAGTTCTTCACCGGCTACGTCATCGAGCTGTCGTTGTCGATGGACAACGTGTTCGTGTTCGTGCTGGTGCTCGGCGGCCTCGCGATCCCGAAGGAACTGCAGCACCGGGTGCTCTTCTGGGGCGTGCTGACGGCGCTGGTGCTGCGCGGTGCGATGATCGTCGGCGGTGCGGCACTGGTCGCGCGCTGGCACTGGGTGCTCTACGGCTTCGGCGCGTTCCTGGTGTTCACCGGCCTCAAGCTGCTGCGCCCGGGCGGCGACGACGACGCACCGAAGGGCGAAGGGCGGCTGCTCGGCTTCCTGCGCCGCCGGCTGCGCATCGTCGACTTCGACGGCAACCGCTTCTTCACGCTGAAGGACGGCAAGCGGTGCGGCACGCCGCTGCTGCTGGCGCTGGCGATGGTCGAGATCAGCGACGTCGTCTTCGCCATCGACTCGATCCCGGCGATCTTCGCGGTCACGCAGGATCCGTTCCTGGTGTTCACCGCGAACGTGTTCGCGATCCTCGGCCTGCGCTCATTGTTCTTCGTGCTGTCCGGCATGCTCGATCGCTTCCGCTACCTGAAGTACGGCCTCGCAATCGTGCTGACGTTCGTCGGCCTGAAGCTGGTGCTGCTCGACGTCGTGCACGTGCCGGCGCTCGTGTCGCTGAGCGTGGTGCTCGGTGTGCTCGGCAGCGCCGTCGCCTTGTCGTGGCTCCGCTCGCGGCACGCATGAACGGCGCCGTGGCCGCCGCGGTTGTCGCCGCCGTCTCCGGCTGCCTGCAGTTCGCCGCCTGCACCGGCGCACCGACGGGCCAGCACCCCGTCGCCAGCGAGCTCGTGCGCACGGACGGCCGCGTCGTCGCCCACCTGGTGACGGCGCCCTACGACGCCCGCCACGCCGCAGCCACCTGCAAGCCGTGGCACGACGTGTTCGCCGGCGACGGCCGCGTGCTGACCAAGGGCCTCGGCGGCACCCACCCCCACCACCGCGGCCTGTTCGTCGGCTGGAACCAGGTGCAGTGCAGCGGCGAGCGCTTCGACTTCTGGCACATGAACCGCGGCGAGAGCCAGCGGCTCGTCAGCCTGCAAGCCGAGCCGAACGGACGCCGGCAGACGGCGACGATCGCGTGGTGCAAGGCCGACGGCACGGCCATCGTGCACGAACAGCGCACCGTGACGCTGCACGAACGCGACGACGGCGCCGCGGTGCTCGACGTGCAGGTGCAGCTGGCCGCGGCCAGTGACGACGTCGTTCTCGGCGGCGATCCGCAGCACGCGGGCCACCAGTTCCGCGCCGTGCAGGCGTTCGCCGAGAAGGGCGCTGCGCCGGTGCGCTATCTCAGGCCGGCGACGGCGATGGGCGGCAAGGACGACGTCTGGACCGACTGCGCGTGGAGCGCGGCGGTGCTGCCGTTCGCCGACGGCCCGGTCACCGTGCTGCGCGTGGAAGGCTCCGGCAACCCGACCGCGACCTGGTCGACACGGCCCTACGGTCGCTTCGGCGCGATGTGGGAACTGCGACTGCTGCGTGGTGAGGCCCCGACCACGCTGCGTGTCACCTGGGCAATCGCCGACGGCGAACGCGATGCTGTGTGGTGCGCGACCGCCGCCGAACAGGAAGCGGCGCGCTGACGCGGCGCGAACTCAGCTGCCGGGCCGGCGCTCTGCCAGCAGTTGGCGCAGTTCCTGCACCTGCTGTTCGAGCGCACGCACGCGCAGCGCCAGCGACGCCAAGGTGTCGCCCCCGGCACTGGCCGCGAATGCAGGGCTCGCCGCGGCGACACCGCCCGGTGTGGCAACAGACGCCGACTCCTCACCACCCCCCGCTTCCGTCGCCCGCTCACTGCCATCGCCGAGCAGATGCCGCCAACGCCGATCGCGCTCGCGCGGCCCGAGCGGCAGCAACTCGACCAGCGCCGGCTTCCGCGCCGCCAGCTCGCGCAGCAGCGCTTCGATCTGCTCCGGCGAAGCGTGATACCCCATGCGCGCCACGCGCGGCTTCAACGCCCCCGGCGCCTGCGGGCCACGCAGCAGCAGTTCGGCCAACACCGGCGCCGCGTTCTTCGGCAGCACCAGCACCTCGTCGAGCCGATGGCGGAACTTCGGCACGCGGCCAGCACCGTCGACGCGCGCCACCACGCCCTTGTCCTGCAGCGCCATCAACGCGCCGGCGACCTGGAACGTCGCCAGCTCGGTGATCGGGTCGCGGTTGCTCTTCTGGTTGCAGCCGTCGACCAGCGCGTTCTCCGTCATCGGATACGTGTCGGGCACCGTCAGCTGCTTCTCGACGAGCACGCCGACGAGGCGTTGTTCGGTGCGATCGAGCGGGTTCATGCGCGCACCCCGCTCACTTGCCGCCGCCGGGGATCAGCCCCTGAAGGCGCTTCTTCGCCTCCTGCTCGAGCTTCTTCTTCGCCTCGTCCTCGAGACGCTTCTTCTCGGCTTCGGCCTTCGCCTTCAATTCGTCGGCGATCCGCTTCGCCTCGGCTTCGGCCTTCGCCTTCGCCGCGTCGACGTTCTCGCCGACCGACTTGCTCGGATCGACGATCCCGTTCAGCGCAGCGCCGTAGCCGCCGAGCAGCTTGCCGGCCTGGCCCTGCACGAAGTTGGCGAGCTCGGCCTGGCCGGCCTTCACCAGCGCTTCCTGCAGCACCTTGTCGTCGAGCGACACCGACGGGCTGGTCAGGGCACCGCGCAGGCCGATCGGCAGCAGCAGCGACGACACCTTGGTCTCCTTGCTGCCAGCCAGCGCGAACGTCGTGTCGGTCAGCGCCACCTGCAGCGGCACGTCCATCGCGAGCGCCTGCTTGCCGCCACCGGTGAACGCACCCTTCATGGCGAGGTCCATCGTGCCGCCGCGCAGCGGGGCCGAGCCGCCGAGCTTCAGCTGGCCGAACACGCTGTCGACCGGCACGCGCTTCAGCGCGAAGTCGAAGCCCATCGGCGCCGTCGCCGTCTTGCCGGCGAGGCCGAGCTTCAGCCAGTCGCTCTTCGACTGCACGACGAACGAGAGAGCGCCAGCGACCTTCGACGGCGCGTCGGACAGGTTCTCGGCGCGCAGGTCGATCACTTCGCTGCGGTCGCCGAACGAGTAGCTGATGCCCTCGATGGTGACCTTCTTGACCAGCACGCGCGGCGCGTCGGACAGCAGGTGCTTGGCGACGACGCGGGCGAGGCCGAGCGCTTCCTGCTGCTGGCGCTGCTCCTGCTGCTGCTGTTGCTGCTGTTCCGGCGTACCGGCAGGTGCCGGTTCGTCGCCGCCGCAGATCGCCTCGATCCACTCCTGCGCCTGCGCGAGACGCTGCTTCCAGACCTCGTAGTCCTTCAGGTAGTCGTCGATCGTCGGCGTGCCGGCCGGTGGCGGCGGCGGCGGCACGGGCTCCGGCTCGGTGCGCGGGATGACGATGCCCGGCGTCGTGCGCTTGGTGCCACCGCGCGCCGAGCTGGCCTTGATCTCGTCGATGACGAAGCGCTTGCGCAACAAGGCCCCGGTGTCGACCGTCGCCACCACTTCGTCGGCGGCGAGCAGGTCCTTGCCGAGTTCCTGCTTGTCGGTGATCGCGAGGCCGGCGAGGCGCAGCTGGCCGTCGCCGAGGCCGAGCTTCGCCGACTTCAGGTCGACGGTGGCGCCGTTGACCACTTCGAGGCCGGCCTTCAGGTTGCGCGTCAGGATCGGCTCCGAGAACCACTGCTGGAACACGAGGACGCTGCCGACCAGCACGGCGGCGACCAGCAGGCCGAGCAGGCGGATCGGCGAGCCGCGCTTCTGCGACTCGGCGAGTTCCTTCCAGCTCTGCTTGCCCTTGCCCGGGCCCATCAGCGCCCACGCCAGGAACCGCACCCAGCGCTTCTGCGCGTACTTCTGGTAGGCGGCGCTGTTCTCCTCGGCGACCGCCATGCGCTCGCGCACGAGGCGGATGCTGCGGTTCATCAGCACGCCGGCGGCGATGCCGAAGACGAGGCCGAGCACGAGGCCGCCGCTGGTCGCGTAGTACTCGAGCCCGAACCACGCGGTGACCGGGCCGTTGACGAGACCGTGGAACAAGCCCTGCAGCGGGCCTTCGAGCAGCCAGGTGCCGATCCCGTACGACACCGACAGCAGTGCGACGCTGAGCAGCTTGGCGACCAGCGTGCACAGGCCGAACACCGCGAGGTTGGCGTTCAGGATCAGGGCCAGGCACAGCAGCGAGAGGATCAGGCCGGGCGCCTGCATCAGGCCGCCGCCGAGGTCGCCCGGCAGGAAGAAGCCAGGGACGAAGCCGAGCATGCCACCGAGCACGGTGGCGAACATCACCTGCATCGGCGTCGCCTTGCCGCGCAGCACCGAACCGATCTTGCGGAACAGGAACATGGGGCGAGCACGTTAGGCGGCGGCGGGCTCCGGCGCCAATCGCCCGGCCGAGCGGCAGCTGCTGCGGGCCCGCCCTAGCTGGCGCCCGGGTGCAGCCGTTCGAGTTCTTCGCGGTAGCGAAGCCGCAGCGCCAGGTAGGCCGGCTGCCAGCGCGGCTCCGGTGCCACCGCGGCGCCAAGGCGCACGAACGGGGCGGCGACCGCATCGCACGACAGGTCGTGTTCACCCGCGGCCCGGCGCACCGCCCACGCCGCCTGCAGCGCGGCCCCGAGTGCTGCCGACTCGGCCTCGAGCAACGGCCGCACGACGACGCCGAAGACGTTGGCGAGGATCTGCTGCCACAGCAGGTTGCCGGACGCGCCGCCGACGAGGCGCACTTCGTCGACCAGCAGGCCGAGGTCGCGCATGCGATCGAGCCCGGCCCCGAGGTTCAGCGCCGTGCCTTCGAGCGCCGCGCGGTAGAGGTGCCCGGGCCGCAGCGTGCCGGGGCGCATGCCGAGCAGCGTGCCGGTCGCCTCCGGCAGATCGGGCACCCGTTCGCCGAGCAGGAACGGCAGCCACAGCAACCCGCCGCTGCTGGGGCCGACCGCCGCCGCCGCCGCGGTCAGCGCCGCGTGGTCCATGCCGGTCAGCGCGCGCACTTCCTCGGTGACGCCGGTGACGTTCATCACGCACAGCAAGGGCAGCCACGCGCCATCGCTGCTGCAGAACGGCGCGATGGCGCCGCGTGGATCGACGACCGGACTCTCGGTGCGGGTGAAGATCGTGCCCGACGTGCCGAGGCTGGCGACGACGACGCCAGCGGTGGTCGCCCCGCTGCCGATCGCCGCCATCATGTTGTCGCCGCCGCCGGCGCTGACCGGTATGCCGGTGCGGAGGCCCAGTTGCTGCGCCGTCGCCGCGCACAAACGGCCGGCGAACGCCCCCGGTGCACGCAGCGGCGGCAGCAGCGACGGCAACCGCGCATCGATCGCGGCCATCGCGGCGGCGTCGAACGTGCGCGCCACCGGGTCGAAGAAGCCGGTGCCCGACGCATCGCCGAACTCCATCGAGGCTTCGCCGCACAGCCAGCGGTTCACGTGGTCGTGCGGCAGCAGCACCGACCGCACGCGCGCCCAGTTCGCCGGTTCGTGCCGGGCGAGCCACAGCAGCTTGCTGGCGGTGAAGCCGGTCGGCACGGGACGGCCGAGCCGTTCGCCGAGTTCGCGCGCCTCGGCGGCGGTGGCGGTGTCGCACCAGAGCTTGGCCGGGCGCACGACGTCGCCGCGTTCGTCGAGCACGACGCAGCCGTGCTGCTGGCCGGAGACGCCGATGCCGGCGATGCGCGCCGCGTCGACCTGCGGCAGCACCGAGCGTGCGGTCGCGGCGCAGGCGGTGAGCCACTGCTGCGGATCCTGTTCCAGGTGGCCGGGCGGCAGGCCCTCCACCATCGAGTGCGGCGCACTGGCGCGCGCCACCACCTGACCCGCGGCGACGTCGACCACGAGGGCCTTCGTGCTCTGCGTACCGACGTCGAACCCGAGGAACAGCGAACCAGCGGACGGCATGCCGCGCATCTTGGCGAACGACGCGCCGCGGTGCGAGCCTCGCCCGCGCCGGTGCTACGACAGGACGGCGCGCAGGGCGTCGGCGGCGGTGCGCAGCTCGTCGCTGTCGCTGCGCAGGATCAGCACACCTTGCGTCGCTTCGCGCGAGGCGTGGTCGGTGCTGTTCGTGCTGCCGGCCAGCACGGCGCCGGCCACGGCCACCCGCGCTGCCGCGGTCTTCACGTCGGCGAGGCCGGAGAGCATCGTCTGCACGCGAGACGCAATGTCGCTGGCGACCTGGTGCTGGGCGCCGAAGCGCTCGGCGACCTCGCGCGTGGTCGCCGCGATCGCCTCGGTGTCGTCCTGCTGCTTGCCGAGCGCCGTCGCCACGTCGTGGCTCGCGCCCTGGATGCCGGCGATGCGCTGGCGGATGTCCTGGGCGGCGAGCGCACTCTGCCGCGCCAACTGCTTGACCTCGTCGGCGACGACGGCGAAGCCCTTGCCGGCGTCGCCGGCGCGCGCCGCTTCGATCGTCGCGTTCAGCGCCAGCAGGTTGGTCTGGTCGGCGACCTCCTCGATCGCGGTGACGATCTCGCCGATGTCGGCGGCCGCCTTGGCCAACTGGTCGAGCGACCGCCGCGTCGCCGCCCCGCGCTCGGCCAGGTCGGTGGTGCGCTCGGCGTTGGCGCGCGAACGCTGGCCGACGCTGCCCAGTCCGTCGCGCACGGCATCGAGCGCGGAGCCCACCGCGCGCACCTCGTCGGCGACGCTGTCGGTGCCGGTCGCCACCGCACCTGTGCCGAACTTCAGTTCGCTCGCGGCTTCGGCGACCTTCGAGGTCTGTCGCTGCGACAAACGCGAAGAATCGGCGACGAGGCGGGCCGCCTCCTGCAGACCGGTGGCGGCGGCGATCACGACCTCGGCGCGCTCGCGGACCGCGGCCATCCTCGCCGCCAACGCCGCCTGCAGTCGCTCGAGGGACGGCTGGGCCACCGGATCGGCGGGCCCCTTCGGCGTGCGGCCGGCCGCCAGTTCGTCGAGGGCCGCCACCAGGTGCGCGAAACGACGTTCGCCGGGCTCGCGCCCGATCCGCATCGCGGTGACCACGGCGCCAAGCGTGGCCAGCGGCCCGACGATCGCGGACACGACGCCGAGTGGAAGGAACCAGGGCAAGGTCGCGGCCGCGGTCAGACCACCGACCACGAGGGCGAAGTTCGGATGCGAAGGCATGCGGAGGCGGTCCCGACTGCGGGACGCGTGGCTCTATCGACGGCGCCAGCCTTCCCGCTGCATGCGTTGTGCGAACTCGACGCCCGCGCCAGCGGCGCCAGCCCCGTCTCCCGGCCGGCCCGGCCACGCCGGCCTGGTGGGCCCGTCGCTGCGAACGGCCCGAGGCCGACGACGAAGGTCAGCGCAGACCGGCGAGTTCGCTCG
>JBILEY010000212.1:0-8823 GCA_044351865.1 Planctomycetota bacterium
GGACGAGTTCTTCCACACGTTCAACGCGCTCTACGACGCCCAGAAGCAGATCGTGCTGTCGTCGGACCGCCCGCCGGTCGAGATCCCGACCGTCGAAGAACGCCTGGTGTCGCGCTTCAAGTGGGGTCTGGTGGCCGAGGTCGAGGCGCCGTGCTTCGACACCCGCGTCGCCATCGTCCGCCGCAAGGCCGCCGGCCGCGGCATCGACCTGCCGGAGGAAGTCGCCCGCTTCCTGGCCGAACGGGTGGCGACCAACATCCGCGAGCTGGAGGGCGCCGTCATCAAGGTCGTCGGCATCGCCGCGATCACCGAGCAGCCGATCACCCTGGCGCTCGCCGAGAGCTGCATCCGGGGCATGCCGGTCCGCCAGACCCAGGTGTCGGCGGACGACATCATGACCCTGATCACCAGCGAGTTCGCGATCACCGCCCGCGAACTGACCGGCAAGAGCCGCACCCAGACCGTCAGTCTGCCCCGCCAGATCGCGATGTACCTGCTGCGCGAGCACACCGAGAGCTCGCTCGAGGACGTCGGCCGCATCTTCGGCAACCGCGACCACACCACGGTTCTCTACGCCGTGAACAAGATCAAGGAGCGGACGCAGAAGGACAAGATGTTCAAGGAGCTGATGGACGGCCTGGGCAACCGCCTGCTGACCCGCGGCTTCCGCAGCTGACGGCGGCGCCGACCGGTCGACTCCTACCGGCAGGGCCAACCCCACGCGCGGCTCCGATCCAGGTGGCTCCGGCCGCCTCGACCGGACCGCGCGTCGTGCATTCCGGCGGCATCTTTTGACGTCTTGTCGACGCCGCTCGATCGCGGGGCGACCGCCTGCGCGTGTCGCCGTCGCGAGATCTGTGCAGAGCCGTGGGAGCGTTCCTGGAGGTCCCGGTGATTCCCGTGCAGGAGTCTGCGCAGACCGCGAACGGGAGCTCGGGCTCGCCGCTGCCGACCATGGACAAGTGGACTTCCGACAGCCTTCTGCACAGCCGTTCTCCAGATCGTGGAACTGCCGCCAAACCCGCTTTACGGCTCGATCCGCGGCGTTTCGCTGGCTAACCTCCTCACACTCGTGACGGCACGGACGATGAGGATGATGAGAGAATTCTCTCTCTTGCAGACTCATCGTGTCGCAGCGCGCGAGCCCACCTCGGAACCCAGCACCCTGAGCATCCTGCCAACCGAACGATGAAGATCCTCTGCGACCGCACGGCCCTGCTCGAAGCCGTGAACGTGGTGTCCTCGGTGGTGCCGGTGAAGACGCCCAAACCGATCCTGCAGAACCTGCTGGTCCGTGCCGACGGCGATTCGATCACGCTGTTCGCCACCGACCTCGAGATGGCGGCGCGAGTCGAGCTCGACTCGGTCAAGGTCGGTCGCAAGGGCACCGTGCTGTTGCCAGCGCGCGAGACCTCGGCGCTGCTGCGCGAACTCAGCGATCCGACGGTGACGCTGGAGAGCACCGAGCAACGCTGCCGCATCGAGAGCGGCGGTGGTTCGTTCGTGCTGCTGGGCGAAGACCCGCAGCAGTATCCGGACGAAGCGCAGGTGAAGTCGGGCAAGCGGCTCGAGCTGCCGGCCGGGCGCATGCTGCGCATGATCCAGGAGACGGTGTTCGCCGCCGCGCGCGAGGAGACCCGCTACGCGATCAACGGCGTGCTGCTCGACGCCGCCGCTGGCTGCATGCGCATGGTCGCGACCGATGGCCGCCGGCTGTCGATCAGCTACGAGAACGTCGACACCAAGGCCGAGTTCAAGGTCGTGGTGCCGCTGCGGGCGCTGAACACGCTCGCCCGTGCCTTGGCCGAAGGCAGCAAGAACGCGCTGGTCGTCGACGTCGGCGACAAGCAGATCGTGTTCAACACCGGCAAGATGCAGCTGGTCAGCCAGCTGCTCGAGACGCGCTTCCCCGACTACGAGGGCGTGCTGCCGAAGGCGGCCGACACGACGGTCGAGGTGCAGCGGGCGGTGTTGGAGTCGGCGCTGCGCCGGGCGGCGATCCTGTGCTCGGCCGAGATGCGCATGGTGCGCTTCGAGGTCGGCGAGCAGTCGCTGCGCATGACCGCCGAGAGTTCGGCCCGCGGCCGCGCCGACGTCGTCGTCGACTGCGTCGTCAAGGGCTCGGGCGGCAGCATCAACTTCAACCCGGACTACATCCTCGAAGCCCTGCGCGTCTGCCAGCTCGACCAGGTCCGTCTCGACATGTCGGACGACTCGATGCCGGCGAAGTTCACGCTCGGCGAGTCGTTTACCTACGTGGTCATGCCCATCAGTGGGGCATGATCGTCGCGGCACCCTCGATCCGAAGTCTCTTGGCCGAACCACAACGAGCCGGCGACTTCCTGCGCGACATCCTCAAGCAGGCTGCGCACGGCAAGTCGCGGAAGGTCTACGCCGAGGCTCTCGACCAGATCCTCGGCGAACGTCTGCGTCCGCACTGTCAGGTCATGGGCTGCCGCGGCGGCAAGCTCGTGCTCGAGGTCGATTCCGCGCCGCTGTTCGCCGAGCTGTCGGGTTTCCGCCGGGAAGAGATCCGACTGCGCATCAACCAACTCGTTCCTGAACAACCCATCGCCCAGCTGACATTCAGGCTGGGAGGCACGGGACATGTCTGACCAGAAGCCAACCGAACCTCGCTACGACGCCAGTTCCATCAAGGTCCTCGAGGGTCTCGACGCGGTGCGCACGCGCCCGGCGATGTACATCGGCGACACCGGCTCGAAGGGACTGCACCACCTGGTGTGGGAGGTCGTCGACAATTCGGTCGACGAAGCGCTCGCCGGCCGCGCCAGCCGCATCGACGTGCGGGTGCACAAGGACGGCTCGGTGTCCGTCAAGGACAACGGCCGCGGCATCCCGGTCGACATGCACGAGAGCGGCAAGCCCGCGCTCGAGGTCATCCTGACCAAGCTGCACAGCGGCGGCAAGTTCGACAAGGGCAGCTACAAGGTGTCGGGCGGCCTGCACGGCGTCGGCATCAGCTGCGTGTGCGCGCTCGCCGACGTGCTCGACGTCGAGGTGTCGCGCGACGGCAAGGTCTACCGGCAGACCTACATGCGCGGGCAGAAGGCCAGCGAGCTGTCGGTGATCGGCAAGGCCGAGGGCACCGGCACGATGCTGCGCTTCAAGGCCGACCCCACGATCATGGAGGTCGTCGAGTTCTCGTACGAGGTGCTGCGCAAGCGCCTGCGCGAGCTCGCCTACCTGATGGGCAGCCAGAAGCTGCACATCACGCTGTTCGACGAGCGCATCGACAAGGGCGAGGAGTTCCTGTTCCCCGAGGGCCTGGTCGAGTTCGTCAAGGACCTGAACGTCGGCAAGACGATGCTGCACAAGGAAGTCATCTACTTCCGCCGTGAGATGCCGTCGGCCGAGGACCCGGAGAAGGTCTACGAGATCGAGATCGCGCTCGGCTACAACGACGGCTACCACGAGTCGGTCTTCTCGTTCGTCAACAACATCAACACGATCGAGGGCGGCACGCACCTGCAAGGCTTCCGCACCGCGTTGACCCGCGCGCTCAACAACTGGGCGCGGCAGGAGAAGGTGCTGAAGGAGAAGGACCCGGTGCCGACCGGCGAGGACTTCAAGGAAGGCCTGGTCGCCGTGATCTCGGTCAAGGTGCCGGACCCGCAGTTCGAGTCGCAGACCAAGATCAAGCTCGGCAACCGCGAGGTGCAATCGGTGGTCGAGACCGTCGTCGGCGACGGCATCCGCACCCACTTCGAGGAGAACCCGAGCGTCGCCAAGATCGTGTTCGGCAAGGCGCTGGACGCCCTGCGTGCGCGCGAAGCAGCGCGCAAGGCGCGCGACCTCGTGCGGCGCAAGTCGGCGCTCGAAGGCGGCGGTCTGCCGGCGAAACTGGCCGACTGCCAGAAGGGGACGCCGCGCGACGAGGCCGAACTGTTCCTCGTCGAAGGCGACTCGGCAGGTGGCACGGCGAAGCAGGGGCGCATGAGCCATCAGGCGATCCTGCCGTTGCGCGGCAAGATCCTGAACGTCGAGAAGGCGGCGGTCGACAGCATCCTCGACCACGAGGAGATCCAGACGATCGTCAGCGCGATCGGCACCGGCTTCCTCGGCGAGGAGTTCGAGACCGAGAGGCTGCGCTACGGCAAGGTCATCGTGATGACCGACGCCGACGTCGACGGCTCGCACATCCGCACGCTGCTGCTGACGTTGTTCTATCGCAAGATGCCGGAGCTGGTGACGCGCGGCCACATCTACGTGGCGCAGCCGCCGCTGTATCGCATCAAGAAGGGCAAGACCGAGCGCTACGCGGTCACCGAGGAGGACAAGGTCAACCTGCTCGCCGAACTGGGCCTCGGCCAGACGTCGCTGCAGCACGGGGACCGCAAGTGGCGCGGCCGTGAACTGCGCCAGCTGATGGACCTCGTCACCACGCTGCGCGAACTGGAGAACCGCCTGCCCATCGACGCCGGCGTGCCGTTCCTGCCGTATCTGGCATCGGCCACGGTGCCCGATCGCCAACTGCCGGCGGTGTGGTTCGTGGTCGGCGGCAAGGGCCGCTTCCTCGACACCGAGGTGCAGCTCGCCGCCGAGCTCGAGAAGCTGCGCGCACAGAAGGGCCGCGACCTGCTGGTCTACGAGGGCCCGGACTCGCCGTTCCTGCGCGACAAGGCCGACGTCGAGGCGTTCGCGCTGCTGCTCGGCGGCGACGTGCGCGCGCTGCTGCAGAAGCTCGACGCGATGGGTCTGCCGGTGGCGTGGACGACCGGCAACGGTGCTGGCGCGTGGCTCGTGCAGCAGAGCGAAGGCAGCGAGCCGCTGGTCAGCGAGAGCCTGTTCGCGGCCGTCGACCTCATCCAGAAGACCTGCGAGAAGGACCTCGACATCCAGCGCTACAAGGGTCTCGGCGAGATGAACCCGTCGCAGCTGTTCGAGTCGACGATGGATCCGGCGCGCCGTCTTCTGCGCCGCGTCACCGTCAACGACCTGGTCGAGGCGGACCGCATCTTCACCGTGCTGATGGGCCCCGAGGTCGAACCGCGCCGGGCGTTCATCGAGCAGCACGCGCTGGAAGCGACCAACATCGACATCTGACATCGACGTCGGACCGCAGTGACACCGGGCGGCAGTGACGTCGGGCCGCTGTCGGCGTCGCTGCGCGCACGGGGTCGAAGGATTCGCAAGTCGCGGATCGAAGACCACCGACGGTTGCGAGGCCGGCGGCGGCCACGTTCCCGAGCGCCCTGGCCACCGGGCGCTGCCAATCTCGCGAGGCCCTGCCCATGCACCGTCTGCGCTATCTGATCGGAACGTTGACGCTGCTGGCGGCGATCGCCGGCGCGTTCTGGATGGTGCGGCTCTTGCGCAACCTCGACCAGCTGCCCGGCATGGCGCTGCAGGTCGAGTTCCGCGAGGCGCGCGGCCTGCGAGCCGGCGCCGACGTGCGCTTTCGCGGCGTCACCGTCGGCACCGTGCGCGCGGTGACGGTCGCCAAGGACGGCGGCAAGGCGGTGGCGCACGTGGTGCTGCAGCCGCACGCCGCCGAGCACGCGTGCGTGAACAGCGCGTTCTGGATCGTGACGCCGCGATTCGCCGGCCTGACCGACGGCGCCACCGGGCTCGACACCCTGGTGCGCGACTCCTACCTCGCGTTCCACACGCCGAGTGAACGCGGCTCGCCGCTGGTCGCCGGCAGCCTGCTGGCGGGGCGCGAACGACCGCCGGCGCAGGCCGAGACCGAAGCGCTCGAACCGGTCGGCCACGGCGACCTGCTGATGAGCCTGCTGGTGCCCGAGAACCACGGGCTGCGCGCCGGTTCGACCGTGTTCTTCCGCGGCATGCCGACCGGCGACGTGCGCTCGGTCGAACTGGCGCCCACCGGCACGCACGTCGAGGTGACGCTGCGCGTCGCCCGCAAGCACCGGCAGACGGTGACCGACAAGTCGGTGTTCTGGGTCGCGCGTCCCTACGTCAGTGGTGCTCTGTTCTCGGGCTTCACCGTCGGCGACGTCGGCTCTCTGCTGTCGCCCTACGTGAGCTACTACAGCGCGCCAGGTGCCGGGGCGCCGGTCAGCGATGGCTACCGCGCGGCGGCGCGCACCAGCCGGCCCGAGGCCGAGCCGGCGGCGGTGCCGAACGAAGCGCTGCGCCAGACGGAGCGTGCGCGCGAGCCGGTGGCCGACGACGTCGTCACCGTCGCCATCACCTACACGGCGGTCGAACGCGACACCTGGAGTCCGGACGACCCGATCCATCGCCAGGGCACCGGGCTGTTGTTCCTCGATCGCGCTGGCCGCGCCGTCGTCGTCACCGCGCGCAGCCTGGTCGACGGCGCGTTCACCGAGACCGACGTGTTCGGTGGCGATCCCGACGTCGACGAAGAACAGATCAAGGTGCAGCTCGCCGGCGGCAGCGTGCACCGCGCCGGCCGCGTCTGGATCGATCCGAACGGTGCCGACGTCGCCGCGCTCGTGCTCGACGACGTGCCGCCGGATCTGGTCTGCACGCCGGCCGCGAAGTTGTCGTTCGATGCTGCCGGGATCGCCGGTGCGGTCGAGCTGCGGGCGTCGGGCCCGAACGGGCTGCCGATCGCCGCCGAGCCGCAGTTGCCAGCAGCTCCTGGTGAGAAGCTCGGTGGCGCCGTCTGCAGTGGCGGCCGCGCGGTCGGCATCCTTGGGGCGCGGCCGGAGCCGGTGCAGGTGGTGCCGCTGGCGAACGTTCCCGCCGACCTGCGCCCGCAGTGACGCCATGAGCGAACAGCACGGCCCGGCGCTGGTGTTCCGCAAGTTCGGGCTCGCCCATCGGCGGCCCGACGGCGAAGACGTGCTGCTCGCCGACGTCGACCTCGAGCTGCCGACGCACGGTTTCTACGTGTTCGTCGGCGCCAGCGGCGGCGGCAAGTCGTCGCTGCTGCGCATCCTCGCCGGGCTGGTGGAGACGCGCGAACCGGCGCCGAAGATGAGCGGCGAGCTGCTGGCGTGGGGCGAGCCGGTCACCGACGAGCATCCCGAATCGCTGCGCGACCAGGTGGCGGCGATCCTGCAGGACGAAGGCCTGCTCGACGAACTGACGACGCGCGAGAACGTCGAGCTGGCGCTGCGCGCGGCCGATCGTTCGCCGAAGCTGGCGGCGGGCCTGCTGGCGCAGGTTGGTCTCGAGCATGCGCCCGAACGACCGGCGCAGCTGTCGGGTGGCATGCGCAAGCGGTTGGCTGTCGCGCGCGCGCTGGCGCAGTCGCCGCGGCTGCTGCTGTGCGACGAGCCGACCGCGGGCCTCGACGCCGAGGCGGCGCGCACGATCGCCGGGCTGCTGCGCGAAGCGCACGACCAGGACGCGCAGCGCACGACGCTGGTCATCACGCACGATCTCGACGCGTTCGCCGGCATCGCCGACGGCGTGCTCGTGCTCGATCGCCAGCAGCGCACGCTGCGCCTCGAACGGCCCGACTACCAGCCGAGCCCGGCCGAGAACGTGCGCCGCAGCGGTGCCGTGCAGGCCGGCGAACCGGCCGCGGTGCACGCGCTGCGGCGCTTGCTGCTGCGGTTGGCGGCGATCGGCGAGACGGTGCTCGAGTCGCTGCGGCGGCTGCCGCCGTTCGAACTCGGCCTCGTCCTGCGCACGGTGGCGCGCTGCGTCTGCGAGCCGATCGTGTTCGTCGCGATCGCGGGCGCCGTCATCGGCGGCCTGTCGACGTTCTTCGCGCTGAAGAACAACCCGGTGCACGGCGGCTTCGAGTCGAGCCTGCTGACCGGCACCGGCAAGGTGGCGACGGCGGTGCTGGTGCCGCTGCTGAGCGGTTTCTTCTTCACCGCCCGCATGGTCGCCGGCGCCGCCGCACGGCTCGGCACGATGAAGCGCACCAACCAGATCGCAGCGCTGCAGACGATGGGAATCCGGCCGGCGGACTACCTGCTGACGCCGCTGCTGTGGGGCATGGTGGTGGCGATGCCGCTGGTGACGCTCGCCGGCGTCGTCGCGGCGTCCGCCGCCGGCTTCCTGGCCGCGCGCATGGTGTCGGGTTTCACGACAGTCGGCTGGGCGACCGCCTGGTTCGCCAGCGTCGATCCGCCCGACGTGCTGGTCGTGCTCGCCAAGACCACGCTGTCGGGCTACCTGATCGCCGTGACCTGCTACCACCTCGGCACCGGCCCGAAGCGTTCGGGCGCCGAGGTCGGCGAGGCCGTCAACCGCGCGATCGTCGTCGGCATGGCGCTGGTGCTCGCCGTGCACGCCGGGCTGACGTTCCTGGTCTACGCCTGATCCGGACCCGCCGCGCGGAACGTTCGTCGGCACCGCGGCTGCGCCTCAAGGGCCGGCTCGGGTGCAGCCGATGGGATGCCGCGTGAAGGGCATCGAGAAACTCACATCGGTTCGCCTCGCCGAGATCCTCACCGAGCGTGCGGTGGTCTCGTCGGAGGTCATCACCGATGCCCTCTACGCGCAGGACAAGAACGGCGAGGCGTTCGCGCAGATCCTCGTCACCGGCGGCCACATCACCGAGTGGGATCTCGCCAAGCTCGTCACCGAGCACTTCAACCTGCCGTTCCTCATGGCGGCCAACTACCAGATCAGCGACGAAGCGAAGAAGCGGCTGCCCAAGGAAGTGCTGTTCCAGCACACGATCGTGCCGCTCGACGTGTTCGGCGACATCGTCTGCATCGCGATGCCGGTCATGATCTCGTTCGACGACATGGCCAAGATCCAGCGCGAGCACAACTGCGATCTGTTCCCCTACGTCGGCCTGATCTCGGAGAACAAGAAGGTCCTGACCGACATGCACAAGGACTACCCGATGTGGCTCGAAGCGGAGCAGAAGCGCCGCGAAGAGGCGCTGCGCAAGCGCAACACGGGTGG
>JBILEY010000017.1:0-25470 GCA_044351865.1 Planctomycetota bacterium
CGAACAACCCCGTGCCTGGCACGGACCAGGCCGTGCCATTCCATTGCATGATGCTGGAGACGGTCGGGCCACCGGGTGCCCGGAAGTCCCCGACGGCGAAGATGTCGCCGTTCTGCCGCACTCCGACACCTCGCACTTCGCCCTCCAGTCCGGCACCGATCGTCGACCACGTCGCCCCGCTGCGTCGCGCGATGCGGCTGGTAGGCAAGCCGCCGATGGTCCGGAACAGGCCACCGACGACGACGTCCCCGTTCGGCATCGCTGCCAGGCACCGGACTTGGTCGTCCGCGCCGCGGGTGAGGGGTTGCCAGGTCGAGCCATTCCAGCGAGCTATGCTGCCGGCACCCGAGTCACCGGCGGCCCGGAACGAGCCGCCGACCACCACTTCGCCGCTGGGAAGCGCCGCCACCGCCAGCGGGCCGCCGAAGGGGACGGTGCCATTCTCGATGCCGGCGCCGAGGGGCGACCAGGTCGCACCGTTCCACACGGCGACGTTGCGGGCAGCGACGCCACCGGCGAGATCGAAGTAGCCCGTCGCGACGAGCGCGCCACTGGGCAACTCGGCGATCGCTCGCAGCTGGCCGGGCCAGGCGCCAAGCGCGATGCCCATGCCGAGCGGCGACCAACTCGTGCCGTTCCACCGAGCGATGCTGCTCGCCGGGCTGCCGCCCGCCGCGCTGAACGGACCGCCGGCGATCAGGTCGCCGTTGGCGCCCACGAGCAAGGTGAGCACAGCGCTGCTCATGCCGCCGCCGATCGGCGACCACACCGCGCCGTTCCACCGCGCGATGCCGACCGCCGTGATCGTCCCCGCCTGCGTGAACCAGCCACCTGCGACCAGGTCGCCGTTCGGCAGTACCGCGAGCGCACGCACGCTCGGCAGTGAGGTCGGCCAAGTGACGCCGCCGCCAACTCCCGACCAACTGGCGCCGTCCCAGAGGGCCAAGCACGAGGTCGCCACACTGCCTGCAGCCGTGAACCAACCGCCGGCGACGAGGTTGCCGTTCGGCAGCGTCGCCAGCGCCAGCACTTCCTGGTTGAAGCCCGAGCCGATCGCCGACCAGCTCACTCCGTTCCAACGCGCGATGCGATTGGCCGGAACGCCGCCAGCTTGGGTGAAGCTGCCGCCAGCGACGAGATCGCCGTTCGGCAGCGTCGTCAGCGCCTTCACGGCTCCCGAGACTCCGGAGCCGAGGGGTGTCCAGGAGCCGGTCGTCGGTTCGTATTGAACGATGTTGCCGCAGTCGCATTCGCCAGCACTGGCGAACTGGCCGCCGAGTACGAGCACTTCGGGAGCGGGACCTGGGCCATCCGGATCCCACCGGATCATTGCATTCACCTGCCCGTAGACCCCTGGATAGCCACCGGCCGAAAGCCATTGCGGCGTGCATTGGGCAATCGCCAGTTCGGCTCCGACCCAACAAAGCATGAGCAGGAACCGGTAGTGAGTCAGCGAATGGTGCATGGCGGCGGATCAAGGGCACGCAGGCGGCGTTCGTCGCCCCTTCGGACCACAGCGCCCCATGTTGCTGGGCGAGTGTGCAATGGTCAATCTGAGGTCCCGGACACTCGCGGCTCTGCACCGACACGTGAGCGCCGCCGGAGTGCGGTCAGGGCAGCACGAGGTCGCTCACGACCGCGTCGGTGCCCGCCGGCAACGACCCGAACCCGCCCATCCAGGCGCCCGCGCACGTCCGCGTGCAGGTGGTCGCAAGAGCCCGTTCCGGGCGCGTCGCGGTCGCCCAGGCGAACGTCGCCGCCGCCGCGTCCGCCTGGAGCGAACGGGCTCCCGGGGCCCGCTGGACGGTGCCGTGCGCAGGCCTCAGGATGGCGCGGTCGGGGTCCCGGGTGGTCCGGGGGGCGCCGCTTGCCTTTCCTGCACCCCGGCGGCGAGGCCCCGCCGCCCGTAGCCGTTCCGCCGCGGCAGCGACGGCTGCGCGCTCCTGTTCGGCCATCGCGGCAGGTCCGCCTGCCCGACTGCGCAGCGGTGCCCGTCGCGGCCCGGTTCGGCGGGCACCCCGGAATCCTGAACCGCTTTGCGACCCCGCGACGACCTGACCGTCGAGTGAACGGACATCCTGACAACCCCGAAGCACTGTTGCGGGAACGCGCGTGGCTGGGCGCGTTGGCTCGACAGTTGGTGCAGCGTGGGGAACTCGCCGACGAGGCCGCGCACGATGCATTGAGCGCTGCCGTGACACAGCCCGGGCCTCGATCGGCTGGAGTGCGCGGCTGGTTGGCCGCGATCCTGAAGCGCCAGCTCGCCGGCCGGAGGCGCGCCGACCATCGGCGCTTGCTGCGCGAACACCTGGCGGCGCGGCCCGAATCGGAGCCCTCGGTCGCGTCGACCGTGGTCCGCTTCGAAGCGCAGCGCGCCGTCGCCAACGCGGTGCTCGCCCTCGGCGAGCCGTACCGGACCGCGGTGTTGCTGCGGTTCTGGGACGGTTTGTCACCGGGTGCGATCGGCAGACAGCTCGGTGTGCCGGTCGAGACCGTGCGCACTCGATTGAAGCGCGGACTCAGCATGCTCCGGGAACGGCTCGATCGCGAGCACGGTGGCGACCGGCAGGCGTGGCTGGTGCCGGTGTGGCTGGCCGGCCGGAGAGCGGGATCCGCAATGGCCTACTGGTGGATGGGAGTCTTGCTGATGACGACGATGCAGAAGTTGTTGGTGGGTGGTGTGGTGTTGGCAGCCGCTGCCGTGTTGTGGCTGTCGATGCCGTGGCTCGCCCCGTCCGGACCGATGTCCGTCGCTGCGGTGCACGAACCTGCACCCGTCGCGGTCCAGGATCGCACCGCTGGCGACGCCACGGTTGCCGACGAGCGCGGGGCCCGGATCGATGGCGTCGTCGTGGCGCCGGCGACCCCGCCGACCGGGTTGCTGGTCAAAGGTCGACTCGTCGATGACGAGACCGACGAGCCGCTGGCCGCGTTGCCGGTGCGTCTGGTGCGCTGGCCGCGCGGCCTGGAACCGGAAGTGGAAGCGGTGAGTGCTGTCGACGGCGGGTTCGTGCTGGCCTGTCCACGCGCGACGGAGCCGGCGACGCGAGAGGTGCTGGTGCAGGTCCCGCAGTATGCGCTCGCGCACGTGTACGCGAACCCGGCCCGCGAGGCAGAAGGCGCGCAGGAGCTCGACGTCGGCGCCATCCGGCTGGTGCGCGGCACCCTGTTCTCGGGGCAGGTCGTCGATCCGGACGGCCGCGGCGTGCATGGCGCGCAGCTGCTGTTGCCCATGGTGTCCATTGGCTACGGCAGCGGCTTCGGCCCGCAGAACATGCTCGAGCGCTCGGTGCACCTCGGTGCCGGCGATCCGGACGGCAGGTTCCGGCTGCTGCATGCGATCGCGCCCGGCATCGACCACGGCAACCTGCTGTTCGCCGTCGCCCCGAACGGCATCGGCTGGTGTCGCATCGAGCCTTCGAAGCAACGGCGCGACGTCACCGACCTGGTGCTGCGCTTGCGGCCCACAGGCGCCCTGCGGGTCGCGGTGGCAAAGCCCGATGGTCAGCCAGCCGCCGGCGTGATGGTGCGAGCCATGCCTCGCTTCGGACCGATCGGCATCGACAAGGACGGCTGGCGAAGGGAAGTCGCGGCCGACGAGCTCGTCGTGGCGCGCTTCCGCGGGCGAACGGACACGCGGGGCGAACTACAGTTGCAGCACCTGCCCATCGGCGAACCGAATCCGATGCTCGATCTGCAAACCGACCAGCGTCGCTACGAGCTGTGGGTCGAAGCAGACGGCTTTCCCCAGCAGCTGCTGACCCCCGTCGAACTGCAGCCGGGCGCCGAGACGCGCGTCGCGGTGCGCCTGCTGGCGTCGCGCCAGTTCGTTGTGACGGCCCTCGTGCGCGACGACCTCGGCGCTCCGATCGCGAACGCCGTGGTCACCAGCCCCGCCGCGGCGGCGCGTACCGACGAGACGGGTCGCGCCACGTTGACGGTCGAAGCGTTGCCGGCGTTCGGGCTCTGGGCCAGCTGCGCCGGCCATTGGCGGGAACATGCGTCGATCGAACCCGGCACGGCCAACGCCGCCGAGGTGACTCTGGTGCTGCCGCGCGTTCGGGCGCTGGATGGCCGCGTCGTCGACCAGCGCGGCGTGGGTGCGGCCGGCATGAACCTGTTCGTCGAACAGCGCATGGTCGGCGTCACCGATGCCGAGGGCAGGTTCCACATCGACGAGTTCCCGCTGGGGCCACGACGCCTGATCGTCGCCACGGCGGTAGGCACGGATCCGCAATGGACCGGTGAGCAGACCCCCGAGACGGTCGATGCCGAAGCGGGGCCGGTGACCATCGTGCTGCAGCGGCGGCCCGGCAGTGTCGACGTGCGCGTCGCCGTCGTCGATGCTGCGACCGGCAGTGCGCTCGAGCCGCTGCAGTCGCGGCTGTCCCTGCGCAACGAAGAGCGTGGCTACTACTTCCTGACCAAACAGGTCGAGACCGAGCGCGGCGTGATCACCGCGAAGGGAATGCCGGCCGGCCGCTGGCGGCTCGATGTCGTCACCGCCACCGGCCAGCGCGGCTCGCTGGTATTCGATGTCACCGAGGGCCAGCCGGCGACCGATCTGCGCCTCGAGCTGCAGGCCCCGGGCACCATCCTCGGGCGACTGCAGTTCGGCAGCCTGACCGTGCCGGCGAACGTCACGCTGCACGTGGCGCACGCGACGCGCGATGCGACCGCGTTCGTCCAGTTCCGCTATCCGGGCAGCTGGCGCCCCTGTGCGGAGACGCAGACCGTCACCGACAATCAGTCCGGCGGCACCGGCGAGCTGCGTATGCAACCGCTGCGCAACGCGTCGTTCCGCCTCGATGCCGTCGATCCGACCGACGAGCTCGTCTTCCGCGTGGTGGGCGAAGGGATCACCGGTGAGGCGACCCTGCGCATCGGCCCGGGGCAGACGCGCGAGCTCTCGATCGAAGTGCGAGCGAAGGCGACCCCCGGGCGCTGACGCTGCGTCGATCCGATCGTCGGGGCTCGCGCCGGAACCCAGCCTGGCGTCTCGATCCATGCCGGATCCAGAAGCAGCTCTGCCGCGACAACTTCGATCTCGGCGCGCACCGACGCGTCGCCTGCCGCCGCAGCCGACTCGCGCTCCGCTCACCGCAGCACGACCGTCACCGGCGGCCCGCTCGTGGCGCCGACGACGAACGTCGCACTGCCGCGCCACGTGCCGACTTCCCCGATGGCGCGATACGTGCCCGGAGCGAGGCCGATGGCGCCGCTCGGCTCCTTGCTCGTGCCGTCGACCCAGGTGCGACCGACGAACGTCTCCCCACGGAACAGCAGCAGCTTCACGCTGTCGGTCGCAGCACCGGCCGGAGCCTCGACGCGGAACGTCTGCGGGTGGGCTCGCTCGAGCGGCGCGTCGACGACCACTTCTTCCCCGACCCGGATCGGGAACGGCACCGCCGTCGCGGCGACCTTCGGCCCCTGGATCAGCAGGAAGTAGTCGCCGGCGGCGAGCTGCTCGGTGTGCTTGCCGTCGGCCGTCGTGACGATGCCGAAGGTCTGGGTGCGCGCCGCATCGACGACGAAGAAACGGGTGTCGTCGATCGCTTCCCCCGCGAGGCGCAGCCGGGCGGTGCCGCCGCGCTGCAGCGTGATCGTGCCCAGGTCCCACGCGAAGTCGGCAGCGAGAGACCGCGTGTCGCTGCGGAAGTCGGGATGTCCCGCGGCGTTCACGTGCAACGCCCAATCGCCGGGGGCCAACGGACCGAGTTCGAAGCGGCCGTCGTTGTCGGTGAAGTCGTGGTTCGGACCACTGCGCACGCTGTGGCAGAAGGCGTGGGCGCCGGCGTTGGCGACGGGTCGGCCATCGGCGTCGACGACGCGGCCGGTGATGCGCACCGTGGCCGGTTGCAAGCGTTGCAGCCGCAGCTCGGCTTCCTTGCTCGGGTCGAGGCCGCGCACGATCCGTTCCTGGTAGCCGCTGGCGTTGGCCGTGAGGAACACCTTGCCCTGCTCGGGGCGGTTCGCGGCGACGAATCGTCCTTCGGCGTCGCTGTGGGCGATCACGATCCACTTCTCCTGTGGATCCTCGGCCAGGCACTCGATGGTGGCGGCCGCGATGGGCTGGCCGTCCTGGTCGACGACGCGCCCCTTCAGCTCGAGGCCACGCGACAGCGTGAATGTGCAGGTCGCCACGTCGGTCGCAGTCGTCGGCACGGCCACCCGGGCCTTGCCGTGGTCGCCGTGTTCGGCTCGCACCACGACCTCCCCGACCGGCAGGCCGAGCAGCTCGAACGCGCCCCCGGCGTCGCTGACGCCGTGGAAGTGGGCGATGTCGCCCCAGTCACCGACCTCGATCTCCGCCCGCGCGACCGGCTTGCCGGTGCCCTCGACGACGTGGCCGCGCAGCACGGCACCTGGGCCGAGTTCGACGCCCTGCGTGACGGTCAGGCCGGCTTGCACCTCGACTTCGCCACGCCACGGCGCGAGATGGCCGCCACGAACTCGGATCGGCTGCTTGCCAGCCGCCAAGCCGACCACCGCGAACTCGCCCCGTTCGTCCGTGCGCGTGAGTCCAGCGAACGGCGGCAGGTTGTCGCGACCGCCGATTCCGGCCACGTCCCCGGCCCCGACGATCACCACGGCTCCACGGACCGGCTTGCCGGTGGGATCGACGACGACACCGCACACGGTCCCGCCGTCGCCGCCCAGTACCAGTTCGACCTCGGCGTGGTTGCCCGCCTTGCCGTGCAGGAACCGGAGGTTCGAGGCGCGATGGCCCTGGGCTCGTGCTCCGAGCAGGCAGAGCTCCGGGCAGCCGCGTGCTTCGAAGCGGCCGTCGGCACCGGTCACCGCGACCACTTCGGGGAACGCGTCGGCGCGGCCCATCATCGCCACCTCCACCAGGGCGCCGGCTACCGGGTTCTTCCTGGCGTCGACGACGAGGCCACGCACCTCGAGGCCGCCTGCGAGTTCGAGTTCCACCTCGACGGTCTTTCCGGCGGCGAGCTCGATGCTCTTCCTGGTCTCCCAGCTCAGTTCGAAGGCAGCCACCAGACGGCCGGGTGCCACCGCCTCGAACCGGGCGATTCCATCCGCATCGGTGCGCTGGCGCAGGCCACCGAACAGCACGTCTTCGGTTCGTTCGCGCAACGTCAGCATCGCCCCGGCGGCTGGAACGCGGTCGTGGTGCACGAGGCGGACGATCACGGTCCCCGTCGCCGCCGCGGTCGGAGCAGTCGGCACCGGCGCCACTTCTCGTTCCAGGGCTGCCGCGGGCGCGTCCGCGTTGGCGGCGATGCCGAGCGTGCCCTGCTGTGGCATCGCCGCGGAAGTCGTCGTCGACACCGGCGGGTTCGGCATCGGTGGCATCGGGTCGTGGAACACGAGCCAGGCACCCGCCGCGAGCACGATCGCTGCGGCAGCCGCCAACTTGGTCTTCGAGGTCATCGCGATCGCTCCGAGCAGAAGGTGCGGCGCCGTGGCGGCGCCGACCAGGGGAAGGGCTGGCAGCGCCGGCGGCAGCTCTGGCCGCAGCGCCGGCGGCAGCTCTGGCCGCAGCGCGAACGGCACCAGCGGCACCACCCAGGCGCGGCGGTCGCCGCCGTGGTCGGCATCGAGCCGTTGGCGCAGCAGCACCAGGGCGCGCTGCAGCTGCGTCGACACCGTGGCCGCGGGCACGCCGAGGGCCTCGGCGATCTGGCGCGGCGCCTTGCCGTCGAACCAGCGCAGCAGCACGACGGTTCGCAGCGTCGTCGGCAGCGCGTCGACGGCGGCGACCAGGGCGCGGCGGCTCTCTTCGCGTTGCGCCAGCTCCTGCGACGACGGCACCAGGTCCGTCACTGCGGCGGCACGTTCGCGCGTGGTGCGGCGCCGGTGGTCGCGCCGCAGGTTGGCGACGACGTTGCGCAGGATGCGCGCGAGCCAATGCCGGGGCTTGTCGACCCCGGCCCCACCTTGCTGCACGGCGCGCAGCCAGGTGCGCTGGACGACCTCGTCGGCCTCGCCGGCCACGAGCTGGCGGGCGAGGTCGCGCACGAACGGCTCTTCGTCGAGCAGCCGCTGGAGGTCGTGTTCGGGGGGCATCGGAGACCAGGACACCGTCGATGGCCGTTTCTGTACGCGAAAGCGGCGGTTCCGTGCACGATCCGGTGCTGGCCGACGTCGCCAGGCGATCCATCCGCAGATCGTCACCGGCGAACCGAGCGCGTCCGGCGCCCTGTCGACGGTCACCAGCAGCAACGCGCTGCTGCTTCGAGGTGCCGCGGCCGCCGCGTGCGCTGCATCTCCACCGCGCACCTGGTCGCCGCCGAGCCGCACAAGCAGCCGCCAGCGCCGGCGGATGCCGCCCCCCCCGCCACGTGCGACGGCGTCGTAGCCGCGCCATGATCGTGCCGATGCTGCGCGGTGAACAGTCGAACGGCACCCGGATGCGAGCCGTGGTCCTGATGCTCGGGCTCGGTGCGCTCGCCGCCGTGCTGGTCCTTGCCGGCAACCCCGGCAACATGGGTTTGTGCGGTGCGTGCTTCCTGCGCGACCTCGCCGGCGCGCTGCGGCTGCACCAGGGTCCTGCGATCGTGCGGCCGGAGGTCCCAGGCCTCGTGCTCGGCGCGCTGCTGTGGTCGCTGCTGGCCCGCCGCCACATCGGCCGCTCGGGCAGCCACGCGGTCGCGCGCCTGCTGCTGTGCGCGGCGATGGCGATCGGCGCGATGGTGTTCCTCGGCTGCCCGTTCCGCATGCTGCAGCGCCTGGGCGGCGGCGACCTGAACGCGTGGCTGGCGCTGCCGGGCTTCGTGGTCGGGGTCGGGGTCGCGCGCTGGTTCGAGCAGCGCGGCTACAGCCTCGGCAAGACCCAGGAAGTGCCGCGACCGATCGGCCTGCTCGGCCCGCTGGTGCTGTTCGTGCCACTCCTCGCGTGGCTCGCCGGTACCGGGCTGGCGGGGCCGGCGTTCGGTGCCGATGGCGCCGTGGGCCCGGCGCGGGCACCGTGGCTGCTCGCACTCGGCATCGCACTGCTCGGCGGCGGCGTGCTGTCGGCGACCGGCTTCTGCGCGATCAGCGCGGCGCGGTCGCTGTTCGGCGGCCAGCGCTGGATGCTGTGGGCGGCACTCGCGTTCGTCCTCGGTTATGCGCTGGCCGCGCTGGCCGGTGGTCGCTGGCACGCGAGCTTCGACGGCCAACCGATCGCCCACGGCGACTGGCTGTGGAACACGCTGGCGCTGCTGCTGGTCGGCCTTTGCGGAGCGTTCGCGGGCGGCTGTCCGGTGCGGCAACTGGTGATGGCCGGCGAAGGCAACGGGGACGCGCTGGTCGGTTGCGTGGGCCTCGTCCTCGGTGCGGCCCTGGCCCACAACCTCGGCATCGCGGCCGCGGCGGCGGGTCCCAGTGGCGCCGGTGGCCCGGGTGCTGCGGCGCCCGCTGCGATCCTCGTGCTGCTGCTCGCCGTGCTCGGCTATGCGGCAGCCATGACCCGACGCAGCGTCGTAGCGTCCTGACGGCGCGGCGCTCGGCCCTGCCCGCGCATGCCCAAAGCCGCCGCCGCAACCAGGGCTGCAGCGTACCGGGTGGCTGACCGCGCACCGGCTTCCAGCGATGGCAGCGCTGCCACTTCACCGCGCGCCTGTAGCCACGCGCCCGCGTGCAGCGAGAAGCCCTTCAGCTCCACACACAGCGGGCCTTCACCAGCGGCTCCCACCGACCGTCGCGGCCGACGCGACCATCCCGCTGGCCGGCACGCTCGCCGAGCGCCGCGCGCCCTTCGACCGCCGCAGCCGTGAGCCCCGGCAACACCGAGTTACCGGGTGAGGATGGTCGGCTAGCTGGCCGCGAACCGAGGAGTCATTCATGCCAACGATCCGAAGCTGCCTGCTGCTGGCCGCGCTGCCAGCGCTGCTGCCGGCGCAAAGCGTCACTGCGACGCTGTCGGCGCTCACCCCATTGACCGTCACCACGCCCGCCGGGCCCCAATCGGTCGGCCCGGGACCGCTGGCTCCCGCCGGCACGCTGGGCACCAGCACCCCGGGCCCAGGCACCTTCTCCTGGAGCACTTGGGTCGGCACCTCCGAGGTCGGCCTGGTGCTCGATTGGTCCGGCAACGCGAATGCGAGCATCGGTCCGAGTGAACTGCTGCTGACGATCGCCGCGCCGACCGCGACCCAAGCGATCCCGCTCCGCTTCGAAGGTCTCTTCGAGACTCTCGGCGCCGTGGGCTTCGTGCAGATGGGCGTCGACATCGGCAACGACGGCACGGTCGATTGGCAGTTGGGCCAGGGGACGTCACCGCTGGTCGTCGGCGGCGACTCGCCGGACGTCGCCTCGCAGCCGATCCAGCTGCGCGTGATCCTCGACTACCAGCAACAGGCCGCGACGCAGCAGCAGACCTTCCGCTTCCGGCTGCGCGCCACCCGCGGAGGGGTCTTCGTGCAGCGGCTGGCAACCGCCTGCGGCTTGTTCCAGAACTATTCGGCCGCAGCGTCGCTCGAGACCGGTCCGAGCGCCGTCTTCGGTGACGTGCTGGAGCTGCGAAGCCAGGGGACCCTCTGGCACGTGGTCGGCCTCAGCCCGCAGCCGACCTTGCTGCCACCGGCACTGACGCTGACGACCTATCCATGTCTCGTGATCCCGGCCACGGACCTCGTCATCCGCACCGGAACGTTGTTTCTCGGCGTGCCAGCCGCGGCCAGCCGCCCGCTCGTGCTCCACAGCCAGTTGCTCGACTTCCTGCCGAATCAGGGTCTGCGCGTTTCCGACAGCTACCAGATCGTGCTGCTGTGAACGCGCGTGCCGGCGCACCGTAGCGCGCTCGCCGCGACCGCGGCCGGCCGCAGCGACGCAGATCCGGCGGCGCGAACGCAACCACCTCGGAGAGGAGTTCGGCGACGTCTACGCGTGGCTGGCGACGCCGGCGTCGTTGCACGGCGTCGACCTCGACGCGATCGGGCGCAAGAAGTACGGGGCCGGTTGCTCCGCGCTGCCGCGCGCCCCCGTGCACGTACCCGCATCCGCCCGCGGGTCGATCCGTCACTTCGGCAGCAGCGCCGCGCGTTCGTGCACCACGCCGGCGCGCACGACATGCGTGAGCGCGCGCCAGGCCCGCACGTCCGCCGTCGGATCCGCCGGCAGCACCACCAGGTCGGCCACGCACCCAACCGCGACGCGACCGAGGTCGGTGCGGCCCATCGCGCGCGCCGCGTCGTGCGTCGATGCCAACAGCACCTGCGACGGGGCCATGCCGGCCTTCGCCATCGCTTCCATCTCGACGAACACCGACGGACCGTGCAGCGTCAGCGGGTTGCCGGCGTCGGTGCCGAGCACGATCGGCACGCCGGCCGCGAGCAGCGCCTTCACGTTCTGCGCCATCACGTCGCCCTGCAGTTCCAGGTGCTTGGCCATCGCCTCGAGGATCCTCGGGTTGCGCCGCGGCAACTGCTCGGTGCGCAGCGCCCGTTCCTTGACGGAGGGATGCACCGCATCGAGCTGCGCCTTCACTTCGTCCGAGAGCTTGCCGGCATACAGCTGCGCGTAGCCGGTGTACACGGTCAACGTCGGGCAATAGAACGTGCCAGCCTGTTTGCACGCCGCGACGAACGCTGCGTCGACGGCGGTGTCCTCGACACTGTGCACCAGGAGACGCGCCCCCGCCTCGACCGCGACCTTCGCACTCGCCAGCGTCGTCGCGTGCACGACCAGCGGCAGGCCGGCCTGCTTCGCCTCGGCGCCGACCGCGAGCAGCACGGGCGTCCACTTCGCCACTTCGTCGTCGGCTTGGGCGATGAACCAGAACTTGATCGCCGCACTGCCGGCCTTCTTGTGTGCCTGCACCATCGCTCGCGCCGCGGCTTCGTCCTGCGGGAACTCGAACTGGCGCGCGTCGGGCAAGGACAGCTTCGGGTCGTAGGTCGCCAGCAGCGGGCCGGTGGCGAGCACGTGCGGCGCGAACGGGTCCTTGGTGGTCACCGCCTGCAGGCCGAGGGTCCACGGGTAGCCGCCGACGTCGAACACGGCAGTGACGCCGGCGTGCAGGAACGCGCGATGGAACCGTTCGGGATGCGCCTGGTTGTCGGCCATCGCCCGTTCGTACGGGAACTGCTCGCGCACGTTCGCGGCGTCGGGGCGGCCGTCGGCCCAGCCGGTCTGCGAGTAGTGCACGTGCGTGTCGATCAGGCCCGGCGTCACGTGCTGTCCGGCGAGGTCGACGGTGCGCACGCCGTCGGGGATCTTCGTGCTCGCGCGCGGACCGACAGCGGCGATCGTGCCGTCGCGCACGACGACGACCGCGTCGGCGATCGGCGGTGAACCGTCGCCCGGATGGACGGTGGCGCCGACCAGCGCGAACGGTTCCTGTGCGGTCAGCGCTGCAGTGGTCAGCAGGACGAGGGCGAGACTGCGCAGCGGGAACGTCGGCATCGCCGGATCATCGCGTCTTGGCCGGCCGACGCCATTGCCCGGCGAGAACCTGGTCGACGTCGCGCAGCGCGCGCCGTGCATCCGGGTAGTCCGGCGACAGGCGCAGTGCGCGGCGGAAGCAGGTGCGGGCCTCACGCCACCGCTGCTGGGAACAGCGCACGAGGCCGAGGTTGAGGGGAAGGAAGTTCAAGCTGCGGTCCCAGCCGACCCCGAACCCAACCTCACTGATCCTCGCGCCCGCGCACGTCCCCGTCCATCCGGTCGCAAGAGCCCTTTCGGGCTCGCTCCCGCCAGTTCCGCGCGCTCCGAACGCACCGCGCTACCGCCACGACCTCCGCGAGGTCACGGCACCGTTCCCACCGCTACTCCGCCGGGACCCCGTCGACGTAGCCGACACCGCCTCCCGCCGGCGGCGCACGACACCCCGCCTGCTCCGGCACCACCGACGACAGCCCCATCGCCAGAACGACGGCCGTTGCGCACGAAGATCCTCGTGACCGTCCGACGTCCGCTTCGCGGCCTCAGGTCGCCGCGGGCCGGTTCACAGCGTGCCCACCGTCGACAGCAGCGAGTTCGTCGCCGCGACCTCGGTGAAGTTCACCGCCGCGTCGAACTGCAGCGACACGACCTGGTGATGCACGGCGATGCCGACGAGCGCTGCGCTGTTGGGCACGACGAGTTGCACCGTCACCGAGCCCGCGGCGGCGAGCGCCACTTCGAGCAGGTCGGGCTGCACGTGCAGCGTGCAGCCGGCGACCGCGGTCGGGAACACCGCGAGCAGAGGCAGGCTGGTCGGGGCGAAGCCGGTCACCGCCACCCCGAATGCGAGCGTCGGCAGGCCGGTGGCAACGGCGCGGAACGAAGCGCCGAGCCAAGGCAGGTCGGTCGGCGTCAGCACGAGCGGGCCAGCGCTGCCGGTGCAGCCAGCACCGGCGGTCGTCGAGGTCGCCGGGCACGGCGCGTCGAGGCGCGCGACGCCGACGCTGGCGACGCCGGTGACGCCCTGGATGTTGCCGGCGACGAGGATGTCGCCGTCCTCGGCGAGTACGAGGTCGGTCACGCCGTCGGCGATCCAGGAGGTCGTGCGCACCGTCCCGTTCGGCGCGATGCGTGCGATGCCACCGGTGAAGAAGAACTTCGTGGCCATCAAGTCGCCGTTCGGCAGCGCGAGCACCGCGGTCGCGCTCGACGCGACCACGAGCTGCCAGGCGCCCGCCGCCCAGCGCCGCACGCCGTTGGTCGCGGCGATCACCGTCCCGCTGGTTTCGGTCGCGAGCGATGTCACCGGGGATGGTGCCGACATCGCCGTCCACGCGGTGCCGTCCCAGCTCGCCGCGTAGAACGCGGTGTTGGTCAAGGTGCCCGCGAGCGTGAAGTCACCGCCAGCGACGATGTCGCCGTTGGGCAGGCGCGTCAGCGCTCGCACGATGTTGTTGACGCCGCCGCCGAGAGGTTGCCAGGTGCCGGCCGTCCATCGCGCGAGGTAGGGAATGTTGGCACCGCCGATCGACGTGAAGTTGCCGCCAGCGAGCAGTTCTCCATTGGGCAGCGGCAGCAGCGCGAGGGTCGTGCCATTGCTGGACGTTGCCAGTGAGGACCAACTGACGCCGTTCCAGCGGGCGATGCGCACGTTGGCGGGCAGCCCGGGTGCCGTGAAGGAGCCGGCGACGACGAGGTCGCCGTTCGCCATGCGCGCGAGCTCGTCGACGCTGCCGGCAAGCCCGGCGAGGGGGCTCCAGTTGCCCGGTTGGCCCTGCCAGAGGCCGAGGTTGCTGCCGACGACCGTGTCGCTGCCGGCGTCGCGCGCTGCGCGCACCTGGCCGAGCGGCGTCGTCGGCGCCGGCGGCGTCAACGGCACCCAGCTGCCCGCCTGCAGCCGCTGCGCCGTCGGGCTGCTGGACTGGTAGGTCATCAGGTGCCAGGCGGCGTTGTAGAACGTCACGTCGGTGGAGTTGACGACCGGTGTGCCGAGCCGCACCCAGCTCGTTCCGCTCTGCTGCCACAGGCCGCTGTACTCGACGGCGACGACCTCGGTGGAGCTGACCCCGGTCGAGCGCACCGCGAGATCGCTGACGACCGTGCTGGCGGTGAAGCCGAGCCCGGTCCAGGCGTTGGCGGACGGGCTGAAGCGCACGATCGGCCCGGCGACGGTGCCATTGATGCCCGTCCACTGCGAGAAGCGTCCACCGACGTAGAGGAAGCTGTTGGTGATGCTGAGGCCGCTGCGCACCGCCAGGGCGTTGATGTTGTCGTTGCACGTCGCGACGACAGTCCAGGTGGTGCCGTTCCAGGTCGCGAGTTGTCCGCCTGGTGACACGGTGCCCCTGCAGGCGGCGTAGAGCACGTTCTGGAACGACACCAGCCTGAAGGCGGTGGTCGGCGGTCCATTGCCAGCTCCAACCCATGCCGAGCCCGTCCACCGCGCGACGGATGGGATCGGGTTCCCATCGACCTGTGTATCGTAGGTGGCGACGTAGAGGTCGCCCTGGTGCACGGCGAGGGTCGCGGCGGAGGCGAAGATCGGTGATCCGCTGAACGTGCCGAGATCCTGCCAGCTGGTTCCATTCCAGCTCGCGATCATGGTGGTGTTACCCGCGGTGGCGAACGAGCCCACGAGGTTGCCGTTCCACACCACGACGGATCGGCCAGTGCCTGAAGGCGGCGAGCCGAGGCGGAGCCACTGGGTGCCGTTCCACGCGGCGATGCAGCCATCCAAGACCTGGCCTGCCGAGATCTGGCCAACCACGACCAGCAGCGGGGCCGCCGGTCCGGCGCCGTCGGGATCCCAGGTCGTGGAGTCGTCGATCGAGCCGCTCATGCTGCCGATCGGCTCGCCCTGGAGCCACTGTGGTTCACATTGCGCGAACGCGGCAAGGCACGGCAGCAGTGCGGCGACGAGGGATCTGAGCAGGCGAGGCACGGTCATCCACGCAGGATCGCACGCGGCGGAAGGTCGGATCCTGGGCGATGAACGCAGCCAACGCCCGGGCTGCTCGTGCCGGGGCCCGGACCGGTGCGGCACCATGCGCCGCCGCCCGTGGAGCCCGCACGACGAACCTCCCGACGCCGACGCCCCCTGAGCAGCCCTCCAGGCTTGGCTGGCCAATCCCCCGGCAGCCAACGAAAGGTCGCTGCCGTGGCTCCATCGGGCGACCGATACCGCGCGGCTCGGGTTCCACTCTGACTTGGCATGCGGCGGCGCCGCGCCACAGCTGCCGGGAAGACGCAGAGGGCGTTGTTGGCATTCGGCCACAACGCGACGTAGCCTCGCCATGCGCCGGGTCCGGCCCGAGCGATGCTTGCACAAGGACGCGCAGTCGTCTTCCGGGGAGTTCCTGGTGTGCGGGCGCCGAGCCGGAACGAAACTCTCCAGGCGATGGTTTGCGATGGACGCACGCCACATCGCTCGCAGCCGGGGCCGCTGCGCACCAGGGGCGTGCAGCGACGGACGGTGCACGAACTCGATTCCACTCATGCAAGCAGACGAACAGCAGCGAGCCACCGACGAGCCGCGCCTCAGCGCCGCCACGTTCGCAAGACGGCATGGACCGGCGATGGCCACGCTGCTGGCGGCGACGCTCGCGTGCTTGTGGCTGAAGATCACGCCAACGTGGACTCCCGAGGCCTACGGCACCCACTACGCCGACTACGCGACCGACCTCGGCAACATGGATCCGAAGCTGGCCTACACGTGGTTCGGACCATGGTTCGCCCACCAGATCGGGGTGCGCTCACACCTGGGCTGGCTCGTGTTCCTCTACGTCGCGTTCCTCGTCGGTGTCGCGGCGCTCTACGCCGCCGTGCACCGCCGCACGAATGCACCGTGGCTGGCCGCGGCGGCAGCGCTCGTCCCCGTCGCGTCGACGTCGGGGTGGTTCGGGACCTACCTCTCCGGATACCCCGAGTGGTTCCTCATGTGCGTGCTGTCACTGCTGCTGCTCTCCGAATCGCTCGTGCTGTATGCGATCCTCGGCTCCATCGCCGTCTGGACGCACGAGCGCTCCGCCTTCGCCCTCGCCGTGCTGCCCCTCCTGCAGTCCTTCGTCAGCCCGATCCGCAAGCGCCGCGTTCTGATGCAGTATGCGGTTCTGCTCGGCGTCGTGCTCACCTTCGCCCTCGCACGCGGGGCGTTCGTAGACATCGAGAACGCGCCGTTCAACTTCGAGTTCTTCTGGAAGGAGTTTCGGCATGGCTCGCAGTTCGCGCGCATCCCACTGACCTTCGGCCACGTGGCCGAAGTCTGGTGGGAGGCCTACAAGGCATACCTGCTGGTCGTCGCCGCGTGCCTCGCATTGCTGATCAGGTTGGGGCTACGGGGCGACGGCCTCGAGCGCGAACAGCGACGGCACTTGATTCGCTTCGCGGCGGCATTCGTCGCGAGCTGCGCGGTCGTGACCGCGCAGCTGCTGATGGCCGTGGACTCGACGCGCCTGATCGACTTCCTCGTCTTCCCCTTCCTGTTCCTGTTCGTCGTCACGCATCACCACCTGGGCGCGCGACAACGCTGGTTGGTCTTCGCACTCTTGGCCGCGGCGCTCGCCAACGAGCTCATGCCGGTCGAGTTCATCGGCCAGCACACCCGCTTCCCGGGCCATTAGGCGGTCGCGCCGAGCGCCAACGCTCGCCGTCAACCGCCCGACCGCCGGACCGCACGCGCCGGCGCCGCGACCGGCCGCGGCACGTCGTGCGCCCGCGTCGAGCAGAGGCCGAGCGCGTCAGGGCCGCCGATCGGCACGACGAACACGCCTTCTTTGCGCAGCCGCGCGACGGCGGCCTCCGGTTCGGCGGTGAACACGGCGACGAAGAAGCCGCCCAGGTTCTCGCGATCGCGCGCCTGTACCCACGCGCCCGCGTGCAGCGAGAACCCGTCCACAGCGGCGCACAGCGGCCCCTTCACCAGCGGCTCCCAACGACCGTCGCGGCCAATCCGGCCGTCCCGTCGACCAGCGCGCTCACTCCGGGTATGGCCCGCCAAACGGCGACGCAGCCCACATCCAGGCTGTGCATTCCACTCCGCCTCGAGCACGTCGGAGCCCGGCTCAGCCCATGACCGCCGCCAGCAGCCGTTCGTAGGCCGCCGCATCCTCGCCCGGCCACGGCGCCACCGCCGGCAGCGACAGCCGCGGCGACGCGAGCACGGTGAGCACCGTGCGACAGCCCGGCTCCACGCCCTCGCACGGCGTCGCCAGCACGTCGACGAGCCCAGCGACGACGACGTCGCATTCGCCGGTCGCCAGCAGCAGCGCCGCTTCGCGCAGCGCCACGCCGCGCTGCGCCGGCGTCGTCGACAGACACACCGTCGGGCCGCGCAGACCGTGGCGCAGCGCCAGTTCGCCGAGGCCGGTGCTCGGCAGCGTGTAGGCGAACACCGGGCCGTCGCACATGCCGGCCTGCATGCTCGCCGCGAAGCGCAGGTCGGCGTCGAGGCAACCGAGCGTCGTCTCGACGACGAGCCCGGTGTCGGCGGCACGACCGGCGGGAAGGACCTGCGGCAGGCCGGCGGCGGCACCCGCGAGCACCAGCGTGCGCGAAGCCGGATCGAGGCGGCGGAACGTCTCGTCGCTGCGGCCGAACACGGCGCGGAACGTGCGCCCGTCGCCGGGCGCCGGCAGGCCGAGCTGCGGCCACGGCACGTGCACGCCCGCGGTGCCGGCGATGCGCCGTTCGTCGACGACGCCGACGGCGATCACGATCGGCGCGAACGCACTCATGCGCGCACCACCGTCGCCGCCTGCACGCCGCCGAAGCCGCTGGCGACCTTCAGCGCGTGGCGCGCGCGCGCGAGCGTTCGCGGTGTGCGCACGAGGTCGAGGCCCGGATCGACGCCGGGATCGTCGAGGCCGACGTTCGCCGGCACGTGCGCACGCTGCAAGGCCGCGAGCGTGACGATCGTCTCCAGCACGCCGGACGCGCCGAGCGTATGGCCGGTCTGGCCCTTGGTGCCGAACGCCGGCGGCGTGCGGCCGCCGAACAGGCCCGCGAGCCCGATCGCTTCGGTCGCGTCGTTCGCGGCGGTCGCGGTGCCGTGCAAATGCACGACGTCGACTTCGGCAGGGACGAGGCCTGCGGCGGCGATCGCGCGCGCGCTCGCCAGGGCCAGGCCCGCACCTTGGCGATCGGGGCCGGTGACGTGGCACGCGTCGTTGGCGCCGCCGTGGCCGATCAGTTCGCCGCCGCACCGGCCGGGCTCACGACCGAGCAGCAGCGCCGCGGCACTCTCGCCGAGTGACACGCCGCGGCGCGCGCGATCGAACGGACGACAACGCTGCGCATCGAGCGCGTGCAGGCTGCCGAAGCCGGCCAGCACGAACGGATGCAGCACGTCGACACCGAGCACCAGCACGCGCTCGCAAGTGCCGAGATGCAGGTGGCGCGATGCGGTCGCCAGCGCGACAAGACCGGAGGCGCACGCGCACGAGATCGCGCCGAGCAGCGGCCCGCCGCCGAGCGCTGCCGACAGCCGCGCCGCGAGGCGGCCCGGCATGCCGAGGCCATCGCCCGGATCGTCGGCGACGACACCGCGCAGGTCGCCCTTGGTCGACGCCAGCACGAGACCGAGCCGCGCATCGGCCGGCACGTTCGCTTCGGCCAGCGCCTCGTGCGCGGCAGCGAGCGCACTGCGGAACGCCAGGTCGTCGCCACCGCCGAGGCTGGCGAGCACGGACTCCGGGAACTCGCCGGCGACCGTCGTCGGCGCCTCCCACGACGCACTACGCCTGCGTTCGACGATGCCGCAACGGCCGGCGAACACGCCGTCGAGCAGCGCTGGCACGCCGCGACCGAGCGCACAGACGGCGCCGCGACCGAGCACGTGCGCTGGCTGCAAGCGTGCTGCGCGTTCGTTCACGCGCCCTCGGGCGGCAGCGCCGCCTCCGTGTGCGTGTCGACGGTCAGGCGATAGCCGAACCAGCCGTTGTCGAGCACGGCGCGCGACGGCGCGCGGCGACCGGCGTCGATGCTCCCCCATTCGTAGCGCACGACGATCGTGCCAGCGGGCTTGCCGTCGAGCCGCGTGAAGCGCCGCTCGACGAGGAGGCCGTTCTTCTGCACCTCGACGATGCGCTCCTGGCCGACGATCCCTTCGCGTTCGCCGTCGGTGGTGCCGGTGGCGTCGACCGGCGGCAGCCACGCGAAGAACGCACGCTGCACGTCGAGCAGCACGTAGCGCGGCGGGAACGGCAGGTGCATGTCGGTGTGGTTCTCGAACAACACGTCCTTGCCGCGCTGCACCAGCACGAAGCCCGCCTGGCCGAGCGGCGACAAGCCGATCACCGTCAGCGTGTCACCTTGCTTCTGCACCGCTGCGTCGAAGCCTCGCTGCTCGCCGTCGCCCCACGACGCGGTGACGCGCTGCTGCCACAGCAGGTCGCCGCCGAGCGCCGCCGGCGGCAGCAGTTCGCCCGGATAGTCGGCGTCGGTCAGCACGCGCTGCGGCCGGCTGTGGCACGCGGCGACAGCGAGCAGCACGCCGGCCGCGACAAGACGAACGGCAGGACGGGAGACGGCGACGAATGCGTTCACGGGTGGGACTTCGCGGTGGCGACCAGCGAACCGAAGCACAAAGCGAGCACGAGGCACAGCGTGACGCCGACGCCGGCGGTGGCGCCGATCGAGAACAGGGCTGGATGCGACGAGATCGCCAGCAGGCCGAAGCCGAGGATCGTGGTCAGGCCGTCGACGACGACGCCGAGCTGCGTGGCACCGCGCGCGCCGGGATGCTCCTCGTCCTCGGCGAGGAAGATGCCGTAGTCGACGCCCATGCTGACGACCATCAGCAAGGCGACGAGCGACAGCAGCGTCAGGTCGATGCCACACAGGCCGAGCACGGCGATCGTGCACAAGGCGCCGAGCACCGCCGGCACCACGGCGAGCGCGATCAGCTTCGGCCTTCGGTAGCGCCAGGCCACGAGGCCCACGACGAGCAACACACCGAACGCGAGCAGCGTCGCCATGCGTTCGCGGTAGGCGCCGAACGCGCCGGTGAGGGCCGCTTCGATGTCGAGCAGGCGCGCGCCGGGCACGCTGGCGATGCGGGCGGCGAGGCCGGCCTGGTCGGCGATGCCGTGCAGGTAGCTCAGCGCGGCGACGCGGCCGTCGTCGAGGTGCAGCAGGAACGGGCGCACCAGGCTCACCAGCGGACTGCCGAACAGGTCGGCGGCGACCAGCGGCGGCGGCGGCGGCGCGGCCAGCGCGTCGCGGAACGGCACGAACGCTTCTTCGACGAACCCCTGTGCGACCAGCGCCGCCGAAAGCCGCGGCCACGTCGTCGCGTCGCTGCGCATCGCCGCGTCGACCGCCCGTTGCCGTTCGGCGCTCGGCAGCAAGCCGGCGACGCTGCGGTAGCCGGCGATCTGCTGCTGTGCCAACGCCGCCGCCAACTGCTCGGCGACGCGGTCGTTGGCAGCGAGTGCTTGCTGCTCGTCGGCGCCGACGCTGACGACGAGGCGGCGCTGCTCGTACTTGACGACGCGCTGCATCACGTGCGCGTCCTCGGCCCCGAGCTCGGGCTCGGCGCGGTTCAGGTCGGCGATGCGATCGTTCCACGTCGCCTGCGGCAGGCCGACGGCGGTGACCAGCAGGGCGAGGACGATCGGCAGCCAGTAGCGCCATCGCGCACGACCGCGGCAGCTGGTCGCGCGATCGAGCCAACGCACGAGCCACGCAGCGCTGCGCGTGCCGCCGATCGGTCCGACCAGGCCGGGCAGGAACGCCCATGACGCCGCCAGTGACGCCAGCAAGCCGACCGCCGAGAACAGCGCCATCTCGCGCAAGCCGGGGAACGTCGCCACCAGCAGCACGACGAAGCCGACGACCGTCGTCGCACAGCCGAGCACGAGGCCCGGCCAGACGCGCCGCATCGTCGCGCGCGGGCCGCCGGCGGCCGGCGCCAGCGACTGGTGGCAGTAGAAGTGCACCGCGTAGTCGATGCTGACGCCGATCAGCGAGGCGCCGAACGCGAGCGTCATGCCGTGGATCTCGCCGAATGCGAACAGGCACGCGGCCGCACCGGCGAGGAAGCCGGCGGTCAGCACCGGCAGCCACGACAGCGGCAGGCGCAGCGACGCGAACAGCAGCAGGAACACCGCCAGCAGGCCCAGGGTCGAGCCGATCGACACGCGTTCGATGTCGACGGTGACCGAGCGCTCGGCGGCGACCGCGTGGCGATTCGAGCCGGTCGTGCGCAGCACGAGGCCGCCGCCGGCGCGCGTGTTCACGCCGTCGAACACGCGGCGGATCGCGGCCAGGAACGGCCGCTGCGCCGCGCTGTCCGACGAGCTCTTCGTCGTCACCACGAACAGTGCGGCCGAGACGCCGTCGGTGGTCACGTAGCGGCCGTCGACGACGCCGAGCCCTTCGCCGCGCCCGGCGATGCGTTCGAACAGTTCGGGCACGATCAGCAGCGGGTCCTCGGGCGCCACGCGGCTCAGCATGCTCGCCATCGGCGTCGCCAGCTTGCGCTTCAGCGCCGCCGCGGCGTGCGCCAGCGCGTCGTCGCCGAGGCGCGCGCGCGCGGCCTCCGGCGAAGTGGCGGCGAAGGCGAAGCGCCGCGGCTGGTAGATGCGGTACATCGCCTCGTCGAAGCCGTCGGCCGGCCCGCCTTCGAGCGCCGCCAGCATCGGCCCGGTGTCGGGGTCGGCGCGCAGCGCCAGCTCGAAGTCACGGCTCGCAGCGACCGCGCGTTCGGCGTTGCCGGCGTCGACCAGCAGCACCATCGTGCGGCTCAGTTCGCCGACGGCGATCTGCCGCGCCAGCAGCACGTCGGAGTCGCCGTCGCCGCCGGGCAGGAAGTGCGTGATGTCGGCGCGCACCTTCCACGCCAGCAGCACGTAGACGGCGAGGCCCACCAGCGCCAGCGCGCCGGCCCACAGCCGCGGAGCCTCGCGGCCCGTCATTTCGCCTCGATCCCGAACCAGCGCTTCTTCTCGGCCTGGTCGAACGTGCGCTTGCTGTCGGCGGTGACGATCGTCGTCGTCGTGCGATCGCCGTTCGGGTCGACGACGACGATCGCCGTCACCGCTTCGCCGGCACCGCGCAGCTGCAGGCTCTTCATCATGCGCTGCAGGCTCGGCTCCTTCGGCAGCAGCTCCAGCGTCCAGCCGTTCTTCGTCTCCGGCACCGCCGCGTAGCCGACGGTGAACGCCTTCTGCAGCGCCGGCTCGTCGCCGGCGAACACCTGCACCAGTGCGGTGATGAACACGCGCACGGTGTCGCTGCGGCGCAGGTCGATCGACTGCTTGCCGTCGCGGTCTTCGGTGCGCAGCTCGTCGGGCGTGATGCGCAGCGTCGCCGGCTCCGGCGCTTCGACGGCGCGGAACAGATAGCCCGGTGGCAGGAAGAAGATGCGGCCCTTGCTCTTCAGCGGCAGCGCCAGCAGCGACAGCTTCTTCTCTTCGGTGTAGGTCGCCTCGAGCCCGGGCATGCGCGCGAAGACGGCGAGCAAGGTCTTGGCGTCGGCCGGGCGCGCGCGGTCCTGGGCCGGCACGCTCGCCGCATCCTGCTCCTTCCCTGGCTGCTGCTGCTGCTGCTGCTGCTGCGCGTCGGCCACCGGCTTCGGCGCCGGCGTCGGCTGCGGATCCTGCGCCAGCACCAGGGCGGCGAGCAGGTCAACGAGAAGGCAGGCGGGCGAGCAGGGCATCGGGCGTCGTCGGAAGCAGGGAACCGTCGAGCGCCGTCGTCGCGAGCACGGTCAGGGCACGCGCGCTCCAGCGATCGGTGGCGGGATTGTAGATGTCGTAGGCGACGCGGATCAACGGCGCCACCTGCGTGAACCAGGCGGTGATGCGCGCCGTGTCACCGTACGACAGCGGCGCCATGTAGCGGCAGTTCGTCTCCACCACGTACATGCGGTGACCGAGGGCTCGGATCTGCGGCACGTCGAGGTCGCGGCTCTGGAATAGCGCGGTGCGCGCCATCTCGAGCCATTCGAAGTAGCGGCCGTGCCAGGCGACGCCCAGCAGGTCGCAATGGTGCAGGCCGATCGCGTGGTCGGTGGTGACGGCGTGCTCGGGGCGCTTCGGGCGGCTCATGGCGTGGGCTTCGGCGGTGTCTCCGCGGCCGGCGCGGCGTTCGGCGGCGCGGCCCAGAAGTCGAAGAAGTTGAACCAGTTCTCGGGCGCTTCCCGAGCGTAGTGCTCGACGCGCTCGGCGTAGCGACGCACCCATTGGCGCAGCGCTTCGTCGCGGTCCTTGCGCGGCAGCTCGACGCGCTCGGCGAAGCGTTCGCAGTGCAGGTCGTAGTGGTTCGGCGCGCGGTAGAGCCCGAACACCAGGTAGACCGGGCAGCGCAGCACCGACGCCATCAGGAACGGTCCGGCCGGGAACGACGCGTCCTGGCCGAAGAACGGCGCGCGCACGACGCGTTCGGTCAGGCCGGTGCGGTCGCCCATGGTGGCGATGAAGTGGCCCTTGGCGAGGCTGTCGGCGACGCGCGCCATGACGCCGACGGGATCTTCGCCGAGGTGGATCACGTGCGCCGCCGAACGCGGGCTCAGCTCGGCCAGCAGCGTGTTGATCATGCGCGCATTGGCGAAGTAGCCGAGGATCTCGATCTCGATCTGGTCGTCGTCGCCACCGGCGCGCATCGCCTCGTAGCTGCCGAGGTGCGCGCCGAGCAGGATCGCGCCCTTGCCGGTCGCATGCTGGGCGGCCAGCAGTTCGCGGCCGGTGCGCGTGAACGTCAGCGCGCGCGTGTGGTCGGTCAGCAGGAAAACCTTGTCGAGCGTCGTCTGCGCGAACGTGTGGACGTGCCGGTAGACGTCGCGGAAGCGGGCCGGACGACCGCGCACGCGTTCGAGCCACGCGCGCGAGGCGCGCGCGACCTTGCGATCGAACAGCACGTAGAACAGCGTGATCGCGGCGACCAGCGGCTTGGTGACGGTGCGACCGCACAGCGTCGCCAGCTTGAACGCGGCGCGGATGCCGAGCACCGTGCCGCGCTCGCGGCGCGACAGCCACTCGGCAGCCGGCGCACCGGCGGTGCGTTCGGTGGCAGCGCTCACGAACGCCTCGGCAGCAGCCAGCCGAACACCGCGCGCATCGACATCGCCGTGCAGATGCGACAGTGCATCCACGACAGCCGCAGGTTGTCGCGCAGCGGCTGGAAGTGCGACACGCCGCCTTCGTCCTTCGCCAGGTAGCGCACGCCGACCGGCAGGTTGACGATCGGCACGCCGGCGCGCGCCATGCGCACCGCGACCTCGATCTCGTACTCCATGCGATTGCCGCGGGCGCCGATCCGCAGCGTGCTGGCGAGTGGATAGACGCGGAAGCCGATCATCGCGTCGACGATGGCGCCCTTCCGTCCGGTCTCGACGTCGACCCAGAACTGCGACAGCTTGCGCAGGTTGCGCCGCAGCACTGGCGCCGACGCGTCGTAGACCGGATACGCGAGCACCAGGGCGTCGGGCGCAGCGGCGGCGGCGCGCAGGAACTCCGGTGCCGCGGTGAGGTCGTGCTGGCCGTCGGCGTCGACCTGCAGCGCGTGCGTGAAGCCGCGTTGCTGCAGCAGCTCGAAGCCGACCTTCAGCGCCGCGCCCTTGCCGCCGTTCTTCGGCAGATGGTGCACGCTGGCGAGGCCGTCGCGCTGCAGCTGCGCACAGGCATCGCGACCGGCGGCACCGCTGCCGTCGTCGACGACGAGCACGTCGGGCACGTGCTGGCGCAGGCGTTCGACCACCGAGCGCACCGTCATCGGGTTGTCGTAGGTCGGCACCAGGCCGCACGGGCGGAACGTGCTCACGACGCCCCCCACGCAGCGCGCCCGGTCGTGCAGCGCACGTCGCCACGCGCCAGCACGAACGACGCACTGCGCCCGTCGGCGTTGGCTTGCACGGTGACGTCGAGCGTCTCCCCGGGCTGGATGCGCGCCAGGAACTTCAGCTCGCCGTACTCGCGGACCGTGATCGCGCCCCCGGCTGCCTGCCGCAGTGCTGGCAGCACGACGTCGTGCAGCTGCACGGCGCCGCTGAGCACCGGGTGGCCGACGAAGTGGCCCTCGAACCCGGCGAAGTCGCGCGGCAGTGCGACCGAGCAGCGCCACGTCGCGCCGTCGACGATCGGCTCGCTCCACTGCAGCGCGCGACTCGGCACGGCACCGTCGCCGGTGCGGCCGCAGGCG
>JBILEY010000213.1:0-8695 GCA_044351865.1 Planctomycetota bacterium
GTTGCCAGCCCAGCTGGTGCGCGCCGACCCCGAGATGCCGGTCGATGCCAGAGCCCAGCATGTCGATCGGCTGTGCGTCAAGCTCGCCGAGGGAACGGGCGCACAATGGCGCGACGGTCGCCTCGTGTCGCGCACCGGCGTCGACCTCGGCGCGATCGCGCGCTGGTTCGAGCTCGCCCATGCCGAACCGCTGGTCTCAGCACTGAGCTGGGAGCAGCTCGATGCAATGCACGCCCACGCGGCCGCCGTGTTGCCCGAAGGCCGCCGGCCCGGCCACATGGGCCTGTGGTTCCGCTTGCGCACGAAGGGCCTGGCACAGGCGCTGGAACTGCGCGCGGCGCTCGCCGCCGAGCCGCTGGTCGCCGACGTCTACTTCGAACCGCGCTGGCTCGGTGCCAGTGCGGCGCCACTGCCGACGGGTGGCGACCTGCCGCCGACGACGCCGTCGTTCGCCAGCCAGCAGGGCACGCACGGGCTGTCGCCGAGCGGCCACTCGCTGCGGCCCGCCGCCGGCGTCTACGGCGCGCGCGGCCAGGGCCAGCGCGTCTACATGATCGAGGGCACGTTCCTGTTCGGCCACGAAGACGTGTCCAAGGTGACGCCGGCGAACGTGATCGGCCCGGTGCCGACCTACGATCCAATCACCGGCCTGCACGGGTTGTCCGGCGCGTCGCTGCTGTGTGCCGATCGCAATGCGTACGGCATCACCGGTGTCGCCGACGAAGTCACGCTGCGGCTGATGGACCTCGACCTGAACGGCGGTCTCGAGGCCAGCATGCTGATGGCCTCGAACGACGCGCGCGTCGGCGACGTGCTGATGGCGGTGCTGATGGTGCAGGTGCCGGGACTCGGCCCGGGTTCGTTCCTGCCGGTGGAGTTCTACCAGGCGACGTTCGACGCGACGCTGACGGTGACCGGCGCCGGGCGTCACGTCGTCGTGCCGGCTGGCAACGGCAGCCGCAGCCTCGACGACCCGATGCTGCTCGGCCGCTTCGATCGCAGCTTCCGCGACAGCGGCGCGATCCTCTGCGGGGCGTCGTTGTCGGGCCCGCTGCAGCGCGCGCCGTTCAGCAACTGGGGCTTGCGCATCGACGCGCACAGCTGGGGCGAGAACATCGTCTCGTGCGGCTACGGCACGTTGTTCTTCCCGAACAACGACATGCTGCAGTCGTACACCGCGGCCGCCGCTGGCACGTCGTCGTCGACGCCGCACGTGGCCGGCATCGTCGCCATGCTGCAGGGTGCGGCGAAGCATCAGCGCGGTGCGTTGTTGACCAGCAGCCAGCTGCTCGCGGCTCTGCACACCTACGGCCCGCAGACGCCCGACGTCATCGGCCGCCGTGTCGACGTCACCGCGGCGCTGACCGGGCTCGGCATGATCGACGGCCTGCGCCTCGACGTGCCCGACGTCGACCTCGGTGGCACGGTGACGGCGACGATGGAGGCACCGGCCGGCTCGATCGTCGGCCTCTACGGCTCGCTGACCGCTGCCGACTTCGCGATCGGCTTCAACCGCAACGTGCACCTCGACCTGTTCGCGCTGGTGCCGCTGGGTGCGTTCTTCTTGCCGGCAGGCACCGCGACGTGGTCGTGGACGGTGCCGAACAGCGCGTCGGTGCAGGGCGTCAGCCTCTACCTGCAGGGTGTGCGCCTGTTCGGCAGCAATCCGCTCTACGTGACGAACAGCTGCCAGGTGACGATTCTGTGAGCGGTGCTCCGCCGCCGAGCGCTGTGCCGGCGACGAGGACGAGAACGGGCCGCCGTCGCGGGCGGCGGTTGGCCTTCTGCGCGTTGCTGGCGCTCCTGGCGTGGTTGGTGGCCGAGCTTCTCGGCTTCGCCGGTTGGTGGCTGCAGACCGGCCATTGCTTCACGTATGCGCGCGCCGCGGCGGCCCGCGCCGAAGCCCGCGCCGAACTGCCGGCGCCGGATCGCTCCGCTCCGGCCGCAGACCCGCAGCGCGCGGTGCACGCCGGCAGCGTGGTGCATCCGTATCTCGGCTTCGTCGACGACCGGGCCCTCGGCCACGTCGCCGGCTACCCGATCTCGCCGTTCGGCTTCCTCGACGAACGTTCGCCGGTGCGCGCGCGCGATCCGGCGACCTTCGTGGTGGGCCTCGTCGGCGGTTCGGTAGCGCTGCAGCTCGGTCTCTACGCCGAGCCCGAACTGGCGGCGGCGCTGCAGCGCAGCCCGACGATCGCCGGCCGCCGCGTCGAGTTCGTGCGGCTCTGCCTCGGCGGCTACAAGCAGCCGCAGCAGCTGCTGGCGGTGTCGATGGTGCTGGCCCTCGGCGGCCACTTCGACCTCGTCGTCAATCTCGATGGCTTCAACGAAGTCGCGTTGGTCGGCGAGAACGTGCCGCTCGGCGTGCCGGCGTGGTACCCGCGCGGCTGGGCCCGCCTGCTCGACACCGTGCCGACGCCGGAGCAGCTGCGCCGCCTCGGCCAGCTGGCGCTGCTGCGCGAGCAGCGGGCTGCGCGCCTCGACGTCGCCGATTCGCTGTGGTGGTCGCCGCTGTGCCAGTTCGCCTGGCGCGCACTGGATCGTTCGCTGCAGGCGCGCCTCGGTGCGTTGGTGGTCGCGGCCGAACGCTCGCCGGCCGGTGAGAGCTTCGCGGTGCGCGGTCCGGGCACCGGCGGCGTCTCGGTCGAAGCGGCGCAACGCGAGATGGCGGCACTCTGGCGGCGCAGTTCGATCGCGCTCCACGGTCTGTGCAAGGCGCACGGCATTCCCTACGTGCACTGCTTGCAGCCGAACCAGTACGTGCCGGGCAGCAAACCGATCGGCGAGGCCGAAGCGGCGGTTGCGTTCGCGCCGGGCGACGACGGGCCGCGCGCCGCCGTCGTCGCCGGCTATCCGCTGCTGCTGCAGGAAGCCCTGACGCTGCGTACGGAGGGGGTGCCGTTCCACGACCTGACCGGCATCTTCCGCGACCATCCCGAACCGCTGTACGCCGACAACTGTTGCCACTTCGACCGCACCGGCAATCAGGTGCTGGCCGAACACGTCGCCGCCGCCGCCCGCCGCTCGCTCGACGGCGAACCCGGCACGATCGCGCGGCTCGAGGTGGAGCCGCCGGCGCTGGCGTGGACGTCGCCACTGCAGTCGCAGCGAGTCGTGGTGCGGGCGATCGGGGCCGATGGGCGCACCTTCGACGTCAGCGGCGAAGGCGACGGCACCCGCTTCGCCAGCGAGCCCGCCGGCGCCGTCGTGGTGGCCGCCGACGGCAGCCTGCGGGCGACCCGCCGCGGCCCCGGTGAGCTGCTGGTGCAGTGCCGCGGGGTGACAATACGGGTTCCGTTCACCGCGTCCTGGGCCGACCTGGTCGACGGCGCCGACGCGCGGCCGGGTGCTGGCGGCGAACGGCTGCAGCTGTCCGCCGAATGGCGCAACGGCGAGCTGCGGCTCGGCCCTGTCGGCGCCGGCGCTGGCTTGCGGGTGCTGGCGCTGGCGAACGAGCCGCTGCCGGCCGGCGATCGGCCGCCCGAGCGCCTCTTGGGACTGAGCCTGCTGCCGCTCGCCGGCGACAGCGATTCGCTGGTGGTCCCGGTGCCCGCCGCCGGCACCCTGTTCGTGCGCGCCTACCTGGTCGCGGCAGCGACGGGTGCGGTCACCGCCGCGAGCAACAGCTGGGTGCTTACGCGCCCGTGAACGAGAGTGGTCGGGGTCGGGGTCGGCGCTGCGGATGGTCCGATGCCGAGGCCGACTGCAGCCGCTGCAGGCCCTCTGCCGAAGAGCGCAACAGAGCCCTTTTTTTCGGAGCCTCGATCCATGTCTCGTCCTAGTCTCTCCGCCGCGAACACGCCCCCGACTTCGACCGTTGCTGCACCTGCTGCGATGACCAACGAGACCGTACCGAAGACCGCGAAGCTCACGCTCGGCGACACCGCCATCGACCTGCCCGTGATGATCGGCAGCGAAGGTGAGGTCGCGATCGACATCCGGCAACTGCGCGCCAAGACCGGCGCGATCACCTACGACCCGGGCCTCGGCAACACCGGCGCCTGCGTGTCGAAGATCACCTTCCTCGACGGCGAGCAGGGCATCCTGCGCTACGCCGGCTACCCGATCGAAGAGCTGGCGCAACGCAGCAGCTTCGTCGAGGTGATGTGGCTGCTGCTGCACCAGGAACTGCCGAGTGCGCCGCAGCTGTCGCAGTTCACGCACGACATCACGCACCACACGATGCTGCACGAGGACCTGAAGGCGCTCTTCCAGAGCCTGCCGAAGGTCGGCCACCCGATGGCGGTGTGTGCGGCGGCGGTCGGTGCGCTGTCGACGTTCTATCGCAAGGAAGGCCAGGCGACGCGCGAGCAGAACTGGGTCGACGCCATCCGCCTGCTGGCGAAGATGCCGACGATCGCGGCCTACTCGTACAAGCACAGCATCGGGCAGCCGTTCATGTATCCGCGCAACGACCTGTCGTACGCGGGCAACCTGCTGCACATGATGTTCAGCAACCCGTGCGAGCGCTACGAGCCGAACCCGGTGATGGCGCGCGCACTGGACCTGCTGCTGATCCTGCACGCCGACCACGAGCAGAACTGCTCGACCAGCACCGTGCGCACCGTCGGCAGCTCCGGCGCCAACCTGTTCGCGTCGGTCTCGGCCGGCATCTCGGCGCTGTGGGGCCCGCTGCACGGCGGCGCCAACCAGGCGGTCATCGAGATGCTGCTGTCGATCCGCGACGGCAAGCGCACCGCGCGCGAGTTCATGGAGCTCGCCAAGAAGAAGGACAGCGGCGTGCGCCTGATGGGCTTCGGCCACCGCGTCTACAAGAACTACGACCCGCGCGCGCTGATCCTGAAGCAGGCGTGCTACGACGTGCTCGCCCAGCTCGGCCGCAAGGACCCGCTGCTCGACATCGCGCTCGAGCTCGAGCAGATCGCGCTCAGCGACGCCTACTTCGTCGATCGCAAGCTGTACCCGAACGTCGACTTCTACTCGGGCATCATCTACAAGGCGCTCGGCATCCCGGTGGACATGTTCACCGTGTTCTTCGCCATCGGCCGCATGCCCGGCTGGATCTCGCAGTGGCTCGAGTACCAGGCCGATCCGGAAGCGCGCATCACGCGCCCGCGGCAGATCTACATGGGGCCGACGCCGCGCACCTACAAGAAGGTCGAAGACCGCTGAGTCGACGGCGCGCTGTCACGTCGGCTCGCTGGGCCGAGCGAACACACCGGGCCGGGAGTGGCGATCGCGCTGCTCCCGGCCCGGTGTCGTTGTGGGGCACGGATCCGCGCCTCGTCGACGGCGATCACGACATCGACTGCAAGATCGACGGCTTCGGCGCGATGCAGTTGAAGTCGGAGTTCGTGCGCAAGGCGACGTGAGCTGCGGGGCGCAGGACCTCGCCCGGCCCATCACTTCTTGACCGCGCCGGGGTCGATCTTCTTCGTCCGCGGCTGGTTCGGCGCCGGCGGTTGCTGCGCCGGCGTCGGCGGCGTCGGCTGCGGGCCGGTGCCGGGCACCCCGATCACCGTCGGCGTGCCCTTCGGCTGCCAGCCCTTCTCCTGCTCACGAACCTGCGGCGTGATCTGCCGCAGCGTCTCGGCGCGGTCGAGCGACGCCGGGTGCGTGCTGAGCCAGCTCGGCGTGTCGCTGCCGCCGAGTTGTGCCATGCGTTCCCACAACCGCGGCGCTTCGTCCGGGTTGTAGCCGGCGCGGATGGCGTAGCGCAGGCCTTCGACGTCGGCCTCGCTCTCGTGCTCGCGGCTGTAGCGCAGCGTGAAGCCGACCTGCGCGCCGACGCCGAGCACCGCCATGACGCCCTCGCGCGCCCCTTCGCTCATCTCGGCCATGCCGAGCCCCGCCTGGACCGCCTCCATCGTGCCCTGGCTCAGCATGCCCTGCGTCATGCGCTTGCCGCCGTGGCGCAGGATCGCGTGCGCCACCTCGTGGCCCATGACGGCGGCCAGCGCGTCCTCGTTCTGGGTGACCGGCAGGATGCCGGTGTAGATGGCGATGCGGCCGTTCGGCAGGCAGAACGCGTTCGGGATGTCGTCGGCCTTCAGCAGCCGCACTTCCCAACGGAAGTTCATCTCGTCGGACGCCTGCGCGATCTTGCGGGCAACGCGCATCACCATCTCGTAGTCGCGGCCCGAGGTGATGGCGCCGCCGGTCTCCTTGGTCGCTTCGTCGTAGGCCTGCAGGCTCAGCGGCTCGAGCTCGTCGTCGCTGTAGAGGTTGAGGTTGGCGCAAGCGGTCGGCAGCAGGGCCAGGACGAACAGGCAGAACGCGCGAAACAAGGGCACCATGGGGGCGGCATGTTACGGCGCGCCCGGGGTCGGGCCAGGGGCTCTGCGGCGGCGGGGCGAGCCGAAACTTGCGATCGGCGGCCGCTTGCTCGATGCTCTGCGGATGCGACCTGAATTGGTGATCGTCGGCGGTGCGCGCACCGCCATGGCCGAATACTCGGGCACCCCTGGCTTCGGCAAGTTCAAGGACATCACGGCCATCGACCTCGCTGCGCACGCGGCGAAGGCGGCCCTGCAGCGCTGCGGTGTGCAGCCGGAGATGGTCGACGAGACCTTCGTCGGCAACGTCGCGCAGAGCAGCAGCGACGCCATCTATGGCGCCCGCCACGTGGCACTGAAGAGCGGCGTGCCGATCGAGAAGCCGGCGGTCACCGTCAACCGCATCTGCGGTTCGGGCATCCAGTCGGTGGTGTCGGCCGCGCACACGATCCTCGCCGGCGAAGCGCAGCTGACGCTGGCGGGCGGCATGGAGAACATGAGCCAGGTGCCGCACGTGATCCGCGGCGCGCGCGAGGGCTTCCGCTTCGGCCAGGAGCCGAAGATCGAGGACCTGCTGTTCGCGGCGCTCTACGACCCGTACTGCAAGTTCTTCATGGCGCAGACGGCCGAGAACGTCGCCAAGAAGCTCAGCATCTCGCGCCAGGAACAGGACGAGTACGCATTGCGCAGCCACCAGCTCGGCGCCGCCGCCGTCAAGGCCGGCAAGTTCGCCGCCGAGATCGCGCCGCTGACGGTGATGCTCGGCAAGAAGGAGCTGGTCGTCGACAAGGACGACCACATCAAGCCGGAGACCACGCTCGAGGGCCTGAGCGGCCTGCGCGCGGCGTTCGGCAAGGACGGCACGGTCACCGCCGGCAACGCCTCGGGCATCGTCGACGGCGCCGCGATGCTGGTCGTCACCACGGCGCAGCGGGCGAAGGAACTCGGCCTGAAGCCGAAGGCGCGCATCCGTTCGTGGGGCATCGCCGGTGTGCCGCCGGAGGTCATGGGCCTCGGCCCGGTGCCGGCGATCCAGCAGGCGTGCCAGAAGGCCGGCCTGAAGGTCGCGGACCTCGACCTGATCGAGATCAACGAAGCGTTCTCGGCGCAGTACCTCGGTTGCGAAAAGGAGCTGAAGCTCGACCGCAACAAGTGCAACGTCAACGGCGGCGCGATCGCGCTCGGTCACCCGCTCGGTGCCACCGGCACGCGCCTGCTGCTGACGCTGGTGCGCGAGATGGAGCAGACCGGCAAGTCGCTCGGCTGTGCGTCCGCCTGCATCGGCGGCGGCCAGGGCATCGCGATGATCCTGGAGAAGGTGTGAGGCCACGATGTTGCCCGACACCCTCCAGTTCTCCGGCCGCGTGCTCCACCTCACCGAGGACCAGGAGCAGCTGAAGGCGCAGCTCTACGGCCAGGAGCGTTTCGTCTACGACGCGCAGCGCAAGCTGATCGACAACATCTCGACCGACGAGCTGACGCCCGGCTGGGTCTGCTACTACTACGACGAGACGCTGGCGCGCTATTGCCTGGTCGGCCTGCGCGGCGGCAACGTCAAGCAGGACGCGATCAAGAACGGCGGCTTCGAGGTCATCGTCTCCGGCGTCAGCAAGGGCTGCGGCAGCTCGCGCGAGACGGCGCCGTACAGCGAACTGAAGGCGGGCATCCGCCTCGTCATCGCCAAGAACATCGAGAAGATCTACGGCCAGAACTGCCAGAACATCGGCCTGCTGACGTCGACCGACTTCTCGCTGCTGGCGCGCATCGAGCGCGGCGAGGCGATCCCGATCACCGAGTTCACCAAGGGACTCGACCCGATCGCCACCGAGATCGTCCGCCACGGCGGCCTGTTCGCCTACAACCAGGCGCGCCTCGCCGGCAAGACGGTGCCGCCGGCGGTGACGACGAAGCCGCGGCCGATGACGTTGTGCGAGAAGATCATCGCCAAGGCGGCGATCGCCGACGCCAAGACCGGCAGGCTCGGCATCCCGGCCGTGCAGCCGGGCGACGCGCTGTTCGTGCGCACCGACGTGCGCTTCAGCCACGAGTACGTGACGCCGATGGCGGAGGCGCTGTTCCGCATGGGCCTCGGCGCCGATGCGAAGATCACCGACCCGAAGTCGGTGTTCGCGTTCCGCGACCACCTGACGTTCCTCGACCGCATCATGCCCGCGTCCCACATCAGGATGGGTCTGAAGGAGCAGGCGGCGTCGCTGGCGACCGTGCAGGAGGCGTTCACCAAGAAGCACGGCGTCAAGCTCTACGGCGAAGTGCACCGCGGTGGCGAACTGGTCGGCAGCGAAGGCATCTGCCACAACATCGTGATCGAGGACATCGCCGAGCCGGGCCAGCTCGTCATCGGCACCGACAGCCACACCTGCATGGCGGGCGCGATCGGCTGCTTCGCCTTCGGCGTCGGCTCGACCGACATGGCGAACAGCTGGTTCACCAAGGACGTG
>JBILEY010000097.1:0-14109 GCA_044351865.1 Planctomycetota bacterium
GTGCACCTCGATCTTGCCCGCAAGGCAGCCGATGAGGTCGCCGTTCCCTGGCTTGAACGGGACGAGGCGGGCGACGGGGCGTCCGTGCTTGGTGATCACGAGCCCCTCGGGACCGACGGTGTCCAGCAGGGCGAGGCAGCGCTGCTTGAACTTGGCTGCGGCGATGGTGCGCATGGTCACCAGGGTATGAGTGGACAGATATTCTGTCCATGCGGGCCACCATGGTGTCGCCGCCGTTGGCAGCCACCGCGAGTGGGGTCAGCGCATCCGACCACTGCGGGCGCCGGTCGCCAGCGTCAGCGCGTAGAGCGCCGTCACGTGCACGCGACCGCTCATGCCGTCCCACACGCCGATCGGATCCCACGAACCGGCGAAGTGGTCGTCGGTGCGCTGGTGTTCGACCAGCGGGCGCAGCGTGCGCGACCAATCCGCCCATTGCTTCCCGCCGGCCTGCCACGCGGCGGCGGTGCCGAAGTACCAGTAGATCGCGTCGATGTGGCCGTCTTCCCAGCGCGGCGGATTGTCGAGCATCACCTTCAGCGATGCCTGCATCACCGGCTTCTTGTCCGGCGTCTGCTGCAGCAGGTAGCGCGCCCACGTCGCTGCCGCCGTCATCGCCTCGCCCTTCTCCGGCGGGAACTTCTCCGCTTCGGCGGGCAGCCGCGACGAACGTTCGCCCGCCTTCGTGTAGCCGGCGCGACCATCGGGTGTGGTGACCTGGTCGTACCAGGTCGACGCGACGACGAGCGCTTCCTTGTTGACGGTCAGGCCGAAGAATCGGCCGGCTTCGAGCGCCTGCACGGCCCACGTCGTCACCGACGTGTCGTTGTCGTTGTCGCGCGGTTGGTAGCGCCACACCGCGTACGGATTGCGGTGCGACTCGAGGTAGTCGAGGCCCTTCTGGGCCGTCGGCACCAGCGACTGATAGCTCGACAGGCCGTACGCCTCGCACACCGCGTACGTCGCGATCGCGTGGTCGTAGATGAAGTCGTGCGCTGCGTTGGTGCCGAACAGACCGTTCTCCTGCTGCTGCTTGCGCAGCCACGTCACGGCCTTCTTCACGGCTTTCGCGTGCGGCCCCGATCGCATCGTGTTGCCGCCGCCGAGCAACGCCAGCACCGACAAGCCAGTGGCGCTGACGTCGTGCGTCGGGCTGCCGGGCCCGTCGGTCTCGCTCTCCGGATCGTGCTTGCCGAAGCCGTCGCTGTCCCAGCGACCGTCGTCGTCCTGGTGCTTCACCAGCCACTTGAGTGCGCCGTCGACGCTGGCCTGCATCTCGGCTTGGGTCGGGGCCGCGAGCAGCGCCGGCGCTTTGGCCGCAGGCTTCGTGGCGGCGGCAACCTCGGCGACCTTCGCCGTCGTCAGCTCGCCGTCGAAGCGGTGCGAGCGCAGCAGCTTCAGGCTGTGCACGTCGAACTGGTAGAGCACGCCGTCGCGCAGCACGAACAGGTGATGCTCCGTGGCGAGCATCGAACTCGCCGACGCGTCGACCGTGCCCATCGGGCGCGGCGGCGGCGATTGCGCGGGCAGGAACGAAGCGAACGAGAGAACGAGCACCGCGAGGTGCAGTCCGGCGTGGGGGCGCATGCAGGATCCTTGCTGCCGGTGCGTGGGACCACCGGCAGACCGGCGCCCAACGCGGCCCCGTCGGCAGCGGTTCAGGGACGGGCCGAGAATTCCTGCGAGCTGCTCACGACGTCGGCACGCGCGGCGAACCCTTCGGCGGCTCGACCGCTGCCGTCGTCGGCGCTTGGCCGCGGTCGGCCAGTGCCTTGGCGAGCGCCTGTTCGACGCCGCTCGGCGCGAACGGCTTGGCGACGTAGCCATCGGCGCCGAGTTCGCGCACGATCGCCTGCAGGTGCTCGGGCGCGTGGCCGCTCATCAACACCACCGGCACGTCGGGACGCGCCTCGCGCAGCGAACGCACGACGTCGCGGCCGTCCTGGCCGGGCATCGTCAGGTCGACGAGCGCGCACAGCCGCGGTGCGGTGCCGAGATCGCGCAGGGCACCCGGCAGCTTGGCGCCGTCGTCGATCGGCAGCACGCGGTGGCCGCGGCGCTGCAGCGACATGGTGATCACGTCGCGCACGTGCGCCTCGTCGTCGACGACCAGCACGTTCATCGGCGCGATCGTGCGCAGCGCCGCCGCCGGCAGCAGCACCGGCGGTTCGGTCTTCGTCTCGCCCTGCAGCGGGAAGTAGAGGCGGAACGTCGTGCCGCGGCCGACCGCGCTGTCGACGGTCGCCGCTCCGCGATGGCGGCGCAGGGCGCCGGAGACGACGGCGAGGCCGAGGCCGCGGCCCGGGAAGCGCGTGGTGAAGAACGGATCGAAGATGCGCTCGACGACGTCGGGGCGCATGCCTTCGCCGTCGTCGGCGACCTCGACGCAGACGAACGCACCCGCCGTCGGATGGCCGTGCACGCGCGCCAGCTGCCAGTCGGCCTCGGTGCGCACGGTGCGCCACACGCGGAGCTTGACGGTGCGCGCCTTGGCGTCGCGCGCGTTGGTGACGAGGTTCAGCAGCACCTGCTCGATCTCGGTGGCGTTGCCTTCGAGCGGCATCGCGCCTTCGTCGACGGCGATCGTCGTGCGCACCGACGGTCCGGCCGCGGCCTGAAGCACCGGCTGCAGTTCGCGCACGAGGCGCGCGACGTCGAGTGCCGCGAGTTCGCGGCCGCGGTCGGCGGCGTAGGCCTGCAGCTCGCCGCACAGGCGCGCCCCACGTTCGCCAGCGGCGCGGATCGCGTCGAGCAGGCGGCGCCGCTCCGGGTCCACGTCGTCGCCGCGCAGGATCTCGGCGTTGCCGAGCACGGCGACCATCAGGTTGTTGAAGTCGTGGGCGATGCCGCTGGCGACGATGCCGAGGCTCTCGGCCCGTTCCATCTGGCGCAGCCGCTGCTCCAGCGTGCGCCGCGCCGCGCCTTCGCTCTGCGAACGCTCCATCTCGGCCTGCAGCGAAGCATGCGCAGTCTGCAGCCGCCGGCGGCTGCGCAACGCGAACCAGGTGGCGCCGGCGAGCACGACGGTCGAAGCCAGCAAGCCCCACGACAGCACCGCGCGGCGCGTGCTGGCGGCCTGTTCGCGTTCGACTGCGAGCTCGCGCGACAGCTTCACCCGGTGCCGTTCGTCGGCGAGCAGCTGGTCGAGCAGCATCGGGAACCCGCGATAGCGAACGGTCTCGTCGCGGCGCAGGCGGTCGAGCAGCTGCGTCTCGCGGGCCACGCCAGCGTCGTTCTTGCGCGCCGTCGCCACGCGCAGTCGCAGGTGCGCCTGGTGCACGTCGCGGTCGGTGAAGCCGCGATCCCCCGAGGCGGCGGCGGCCTTGGCCAGCAGCGCCTCGGCTTCGTCGAGCCGGTCGGCGTCGAGCAGGATTTCGGCGGCGAGCTCGTAGCCGACCGCCAGCAGGCGGCGGTCGCCGAGGCGTTCGGTCCGTTCGTGGCCGGCCGCCAGCTTCGTCAGCGCCGCCTCCTGCTGGTCGGCGATCATGTCGACCACCGCACGGTCCCAGCCGAGCAGCACCTGGCTGCGTCGATCGCCGATCTGCTCGGCGAGCTGCGCCGCGGCCTCGATGCGGCGGATGCGTTCGTCGATCGTCAGCGACACGGCGTCGCGCCAGTACTGGTTCACCAGGATCCACGCGCGGAACGGCGCCGATTCCGGGCGGTCGACGACAGCGGCGATCTCGCGCACGAGCTCGAGGTCGTAAGCGCCGGCATTGCTCTCGGTGACCAGGTGCAACGCCCAGCCGGCGCGCGACAACAGCCCCGGGTCGTCGCTGGCGCGGGCAGCGGCCAGTGCCGCGAACATGCTCGGCAAGAACTCGCCCGGCACGTCGGCGTAGTAGGCCTGGCGTGCGTGCGCCGTCTGGTGGCGGGCGCGCAGTCGGGGCGAAGAGTCGGCGGACAGCTCGTGGCGCTGGCGCGGACTCGGGTGTGTCGCCTGATCCGAGGTGGCGCGCAGGCGCAGCGCCGCGGACGGGCCGTCGTGCATCGTCACGGCGAGGGCGAGCAGCGCCGTCGCGACTTCCTGCTGGTCCGCAGAGCCCTTGGCGGCGGCGGCCACCAGTTCGCGCGCGGTCGCGACCGCGGCAGCGACATCGCAAGCGAGCTCGACCTCGACCCGTTCGAAGCCGAAGTCGAACCACGCCTCGCTGCCGACCGGGGCAGCCTTCTGCGCGGCCAGAAGCTGGGCCGCAACTTGCTCCTGGGCAGGAGCGGAGATGGCGCCGGCCAGCGTGGCCAGCAGCACGGAGACGAGGCGCATCGCCGCAAGGTAGTGGCCTGCTCCGGGATTTTCGTCCGGAGTTGGCGGTAGCGCGGCTTCCGCCGCCGGCCTGTGAAGAATGCGCTCCGCCGCTCTGCCGCGGAATGTCCGCTGGCAGCGAGGCACGCGTCCGGGTTCATTGTGCGGGGTCGGGGTCGTGGGGAAGCCACGCCCGCCTCCGGGTCATGATCTACGCACCACTGCTGACAGCCGTCCTGTTCGGTTCTCTCGTCGTCGCCGTGCCCGCCATGGCACAGCAGGGAGAGCCTGCCGCCGCGCGCAGCGGCAAGCTGACCGATGGGCCGACGGGGACGCCGACGCGCGTGCACGGCGACGCCCGCGAGTTCAGCGCCGAGGTGAAGGACGGCATGGTCCACTGCACCTTGAAGATGGCGAAGCCGCTGGTCGAGGGCATCTTCGTCTCCTGCGAGCTGCGCATCGACTGCGACAACAACCCGAAGACCGGCGATGCGGGCGACGAGCTCTACGTGCGCGGCCTCGTGGGATCCCGCTTCCAGCCGAGCGGCGCCGAACCGACCAACGGCACGATCAAGGCGATCGACTTCACGCGCCTGTCGCAGTCCTACCGCAAGCTGAACATTCGCAACCAGTGGGTGTGGATCAACACGGAGATCGAAGGCACGGTGCCGGTCATCGAAGGCGACACGATGCGCTTCTCGTTCGTGGTGGCGCGCGTGCGCGAGTTCGGCGATCGCTACAAGAGCACGTTCTCGTTGGGAGTGGTCGTCTACAGCTCGTGCTCGGACCAGCCGCTGGAGCGCGTCCACTCCTGTGCCGACGACGGCTTGGCCATCACCATCGACGGCAAGGACGACGAGTGGAGCGGCTACGTCGTCGCCGACCGCAACGACGAACTGCACCCGCACCTGCGCTGCGTCGACCTGACCAGCCTGCGCGTCGACCACTCCGCCGATCGGGTGTTCGCCTGCGTGGGCCTCGCCGACGCGGGGTTCGCAGCCTGGCGGCAGGACACCGACGTGCAGGGCGTGCCGGTCGTGACCCTCCACCTGGAGCCGATGTATCCGCGCTACCAGGATCCGGTGGTGCGCCCCCTGCGCGGTGGCACTGCGAAGCACGGCACGGATACGACGCCATTCCAGGCGATCGTCGGCGAGAAGGTCATCGAGGCGGCGTTCGCCCGCAAGACCGGGCAGGGTCGCTATCGCGTGCTGGTGCGCAGCGACGTCGAACTCGAGGATCGCTTCGCCTCGCGCATGACCCTCGACGCGGAGGCCAAGTGATGTCGTCGCTCCCGATCCGTGGCAGCGCACATGCAGTCGCAGTGGCGCTGGTCTTCGCTCACGCCGGCGGCCTCTCGGCCCAGACCCCGGCGGCGGCCGAACCGCTGGTCGTGAAGGGTGACCTCGGCAAGAGCACGCGCTGGACCGGCGTCGTGCGCATCGTCGGCGACGTCGTCGTGCCGGCCGGCGGGCGGCTGGAGATCGCCGCCGGGACCAAGGTGCTGGTCGCGGACCAGGACGCACTGCAGTCCGGTTGGGACAAGAAGGGCGTCGAGTTCTACGTGCGCGGGCAACTGCTGGTCATGGGCAGCACCGAGCAGCCCGTGCTGATGACGCTCGAGTCGCAAGCCGCGGACGTCGCCAAGGAAACCACCACCGGCCACTCACAAGAGACCCGCTGGCATGGCATCACGCTGTTCCACAGCAGCGATGCGACGCAGAACCGCGACCACGTGCGCGGACTGCAGCTCGAGCACGCAATGTCCGGCATCCAGGTTCCGAACGGCGATCCGCTGATCGAAGACTGTGTGTTCCGCAACTGCGCGGTCGGCGTCGAGGTCGGCACGCTGTGGGCAGAGCCGCAGCTGGTCTCGTCCGAGGGCTGTGGCCCCGCCGGGCCGGAGATCCTTCGTTGCCGCTTCACCGGGTGCTGGACCGGCGTGAGCGTCGCCGATCGCGCGGTGCCGGCGGTGCAGATGTGCGTCTTCCACAAGGTGGAAGGCGGTATCTCGACCGTCGTCGGGGGGCTCGGCATGAGCCTCGAAGAGCCGGGGCCCAGCGTGCAGCACTGCTTGTTCAGCGACTGTGGAGTCGGCGTCAACGGTTGCTCGCTGGTGCGCGACAGCCTGTTCGTCGGCGGCGGACGCGCCCTGTCGTTGTCGCGCCAACACTACCAGCACGGCGTCGAGATCGAGCACATGGTCTCGGAGTCGTGCCTCGTGCACGGCAGCGAGGAGGAGATCCACGGCGACACCGCGGTCGCGCGGGACGTCATCCGTGGCGATCCGATGCTGCGTGGGCCGCTGAGCGACCTCGAGAAGGCGTGGCCGCCGTTGCCGCCGTGCCTCGAACTGCAGACGGGCTCGGCCGCCATCGGCGCCGCGCGCGACGGCAGTGATGTCGGGCCGATCGTCGGCCAGCGCCAGCGACTCGGGCCGAAGCTGCCCTGGACCGGCAAGGTGCTGACCGGCTTGCGGGCGGCGTCGTGCGAGGCGCCGGGCGGGTGGCAGAAGTCGGCGAAGCCGACGATCGGCGCCACCTTCGGCAAGTCGTGGTGGGTGACGGCGGACCAGGGCGAAGACGGTCTGGTGGCGATCCGCCGCGTCTTCGGCTTCGCGCGCACGACCGGCCTGCTCGCGTTCGAGTTCGACTGCGCGGCTGCCGGCACCCTGCCGCTCGAGTTCTCGGCCGACTGCAGCAAGCTCGAGATCGCGGTGAACGGCGTCAGCGTGGTGACGTCGGCGCAGCGCCGTCGCTTCGGCAGCGTGTCGGCGCCGGTGCAGGCGAAGGTGAAGGCCGGCACCAACGTGCTGGTGGTGAACGTCGTCGCCTGGGGCCCGGACCCACTGCTGGGGCTGGCGCTGGGCGGCGAGTGGACGCCGACGCCGCCGGCACCCGCGGCCGCCGCGGCCACGGCGGCGCCGAGTGCGCGCGGCAGCGGCCTGCGCAACAAGGACGGTCAGTTCGTCGAGGCCACGCTGACGGTGCCGTGCCACTGGACGAGCGCTGCGGGGCAGGATCTCGCGCGCGTGAAGCCGGTCGGCCGGCTGGTCGACGCGGTCGCGGTCGAGGTGAACTGGACCGGGCCCGGCAAGATGCGCATCGGGCCGCTGCCCGCGGACTGCAGCAAGGGCGAGATCGAGGTGTCGCTGCCGGGTCTGCGCGATCCGAGCGGTGCGCCGCTCGCCGTGCCGCCGTTCTCGGTCAAGCTGTAGGCGACAGCGCCGCAGCGCGCGCCGCCGCAGCGCTCACTTGTCCTTCGCCATCTTCTCGACGTAGGCCCACCACTCGGTGTCGAACTTGGCCCAGTCGACGCCGGCGAACGCCTTGTCGAGCGCCTGCTTGCTGGTGCCCTCGCCGGTGCGCAGCGCGTCGAACAGCGTCTGGAAGATCTTCTGGTTGGCCGGCGGTCCCTTGCGCAGGAAGTGCACCAGCGCCCAGCCCTGCGCGTAGCGCTGCTGGGCGAAGCGGTAGAAGTCCGAGCGCGGGCCGTAGACGAAGTCCTTCAGCTTCGGGATCGCCTTCTTGCTGCGGATCAGCGTCGCCACGTGGTCGGGGCGCGGCTGGCCGCCGGTGAACTTCTGGCCGTCCTTCTTCGCCGTCTCCCAGAACTCGGCCATGCCTTCGTTGAGCCACACCGGCGGATCGATCATCACGCGATCGAGGAACTGGTGGAACCCTTCGTGGCGGACCGTGCGGACCATGTCCTCGCGCTTGGGCACGTTCCAGATCAGCAGCTGCTTCAGCACCGGCGAGTAGAGGCCGGCACTGTGCGGCACGGCCTGGCCGAGGATCTGGCTGTTGTACTCCTGGTAGCCCGCCTCGCCGGAGAACAGGAAGACGTGGAACTTCGGCGCGCCGGGCTGCTCGGCGACCTCGGCGAACTGCGTGCGCAGGCTCGCATACGACTCCTCGAGCACCGCGATCGCCTCCTCGCAGATGCGCTTGTCGATGTCGGAGTGCACTTCGTAGTGCGACGAGGTGGCGACGAAGTGGCGCGGCCACGCCGGGCCGCGACGGCGCATCGCCAGCATGCGGTCGAGGTCGAACACCTCCGCCCACATGCCGTGCTGCGTCTTCGCCGCGCGCACGATGCGCTCGGCACCGCGCACGTCGCTCTTGCGCAGCAGGGCGACGAACAGCGCCTGCAGCGCGTCGTCGCTGCCCGGATCGTCGGCGAGCGCCTTCTGCAGCAGCGGCAGCGCCTCGCTCGGCCGGCGCAGGTCGTTCAGCACCTCGGCCATCAAGACGCGCATGTAGGTGTGCTCGCCGAGCTCCTTCATCGCCTGCTCGGCGAACGGCAGCGCCTTCTCGGCGTCGCCGGTTCGCTGCAGCAGCAGCGCGCGCACGTAGGCGAGGTCGGCCGGCGCGAAGTCCTTGTCGGTCAGCTTGTCGGCCTTCTCGGCGGCGTCGGTGATGTTGCCGCCCTCGATCCACGACAGCACTTCTTCGGCGTCCGGCGACTTCGCGCGCTCCTTGGTGAAGTCGTGCTTCATCGGCACCTTGTCCGCCGCCATCTCGACGAACAGCCACGCCGGCAGCATCTTCTCCTTGTCGTAGGCGTCGTTGAACGCTTCGCGCTGCTTGTTCAGTTCCTCGTCGACGAGGTTCTGGAACCACGACGGCTCCATCTGGCCCTCGAGCACGATGTCCTCGTAGTTGCCGTTGACGAGGCCCATGTAGATGCCGTCGGCGGCGTCGCGCTTGTGCTTCCAGACCGACTTGTCGTCGCACAGCACCTCGATGCCGGCCTTGTCGACCTTCAGCTTCGCGCGGTACGGCTGCCCGGCGCGCCAGATCGGCGCCTCCTTCTTCTCGATCGGCGTCTCCTTCTCACCGCTCTGCCGGAACAGGCGCGGCTTGACGTCGTCGGCGCCGAACTCGGCGCGGTAGTAGCCCTGGCCACCGAGGTCCCAGAAGAAGCCGAGCGTGCTCTCCGGGTAGGCCTTGCCGCTGATCGTCACCGTGTAGGCGCCGCGCCACGAGATCGGGTGCAGCAGCAGGTTGTCGCGGATCTCGCGCCAGTCCTCGAGCGTGTCGGCGGTGTAGGCGATCTTGACCTGTCCGGTCGCGGCGTCGTGCTTCTCGAGCTTGCCGCTCAGCAGCGTCTCCGGCTTCGGCACCTGCACGTCGGCCCAGAACACGCACTGCTGGTGGTCGGCGACGATCGATTGACGATCCGCGATCGCATACGGCTTGCCTTCGTTGCTCTTCAGCAGCACCTCCAGCGCCGCGCGCGCCGCCTGCCAGCGGCTCTGCAGCATCAGCGCGCGCACGCCGTCGTAGCCTTGGTCCCACGCGTCTTCGCTCTGGGCGGTGGCGTGGGCGAGCAGCAACAGGGTCGAGAGCAGCAGCGGGGCCTGACGTCGCATCGGTCTCCTTCGGAGTCGTGGGGCGCGGACTTTCCGAGGCGATGCACGCAGGGTCAAGGCGGGGGAATCGGCCCCCGGGGCGGATTCCTTGCACCCGCGGCAGCCGGACGGGGATTCTGGGCGACAGCTTCGCCATGGCTCCGTTCCCCGTTCGCTCGTGCGCGCGCTGGCCATTCGCCCTCGCCGCGCTGTTCGCCTTCCTCGCTCCCGCTGCCGCGCAGTCGCTGACCGGCGACTGGCAGGGCCACATCGCACTGCCGGGGCAGGAACTCGGCGTCGTCGTGCATCTGGTCGACGAACCAGCCGGCTTGCGCGGCACGATCGACATCCCGGCGCAGGACGCAGAGGCGCTGCCGCTGCAGGGCTTCCGCCGCGACGGGCAGAAGCTCGAGTTCGCGATCGACGGCGTGCCGGGGGCGCCGACGTTCCGCGGCGTAGTCGCCGCCGAGGCGATCGCCGGCACCTTCACCCAGAACGGCCAGACGTTCCCGTTCACGCTGGCGCGCGCCGCGGCCGCCGCGGCGAAGCAGCAGCAGGCGCTGGCCGACCTGCCGGCGTGGCTCGACGCGACGCGCGCGATGTTCGACGTGCCCGGTTGCGCCGCGATCGTGGTGAAGGGCAACGACGTCGTCGCCACGTTCGCCAGCGGCCAGCGCGACGTCGACGCCAAGGAAGCCGTCGGCCCCGACACGCTGTTCGCGATCGGCAGCAGCACCAAGGCGTTCACCACCGCGTTGCTGGCGATGCTGGTCGACGACGGCAAGCTCGACTGGGACCAGCCGGTGCGCCGTTGGCTGCCGGAGTTCGCGCTCGCCGACGCGGTGGTCGGCGAACGGCTGACGCCGCGCGACCTGGTCACGCACCGCAGCGGCATGCCGCGCCACGATCTCGTCTGGTACGGCGCCACGTTCGATCGCGGCGAGATGGTGGCGCGGCTGCGCCACCTGCCGCTCAATCGCGACCTGCGCACGGACTTTCAGTACAACAACCTGATGTACCTGACCGCCGGCCACCTCGCCGAGCGCGTCGGCGGGGCGCCGTGGGAAGACCAGGTGCGCGCGCGCATCCTGCAGCCGCTCGGCATGGCGCGCACCAACTTCGCCGTGGCGGCGATGCAGCGCGATCCCGACCACGCGCGCGCCTACCGCAAGGACGACGGCTCGGTGAAGGCGATTCCATACCGCGACATCGGTTCGATCGGCCCGGCCGGTTCGATCAACTCGTCGGTGCGCGAGATGGCGGCATGGGTGTCGCTGCAGCTGCAGCACGGCCGCTTCGGCGAACGCAAGCTGCTGTCGCCGACGACCGCCGACGACCTGCACGTCGTGCGCATGGCCGACGGGGCGCCGCCGCGCGGCGACGACGGCGACGTGGTCGACGTCGGCTACGCGCTGGGCTGGTTCGTCGACGTCTACCGCGGCCACCGTCGCGTGCACCACGGCGGCAACATCGACGGCTTCTCGGCTCTCGTCGCCCTGCTGCCGGACGCCGGCTACGGCTTCGTCGTGCTGACCAACCTCGACGGCACGCCACTGCCGGAGGTCGTCGTGCGCCAGCTGAGCGATCGGGTGCTCGGCCTCGAGCCGCGCGACTTCCGTGCGCTGACCAAGCGCAAGGTCGACAGCGGCGCCGAACAGGCGAAGAGCGGCGAGAAGGAGGCCGCGTCGCTGCGCCGCCCCGGCACGCAGCCGTCGCGTGCACTCGACGACTACGTCGGCAGCTACGAGCATCCGGGCTACGGCACGGTGCGTGTCACCCGCGCCGGCGACGGTCTGCGCGTCGACCTGCACGGGCTCGTCTGCGACCTCGAGCACTGGCACCACGACGTGTTCGCCTGCAAGAAGGGCGGCGGAGAAGAAGCGATCGCGGGCACCAAGCTGCAGTTCCTGCTCGACTTCGACGGCGAGATCGAAGCCGTGCGCACGGTGCTCGAAGCGAGCGTGCCGCCGATCGCGTTCCAGCGCGGGCCGGACCCGCGCCTGCGCGATGCGAAGTTCCTGGCGCGGCTCGCCGGCCAGTACGCGCTCGACACCGCCATGGCGACCATCACTGTGCAGGGCGAACGGCTCGTGCTGACGCTGCCGGGCCAGCGCCACGAACTGGAACCGCGCCGCGGCCTCACGCTGCAGTTGCGCGGGCTGCCGGGCTATCGCGTCGAGTTCCTGCTCGACGGCGACGGCGCGCCGACCGGCTTGCGCGTGCACCAGCCCGAGGGCGTGTTCGCAGCGAAGAAGAAGAGCTGAAAGCCTGAGAGAGAATCCTCTCGAAGGCTCTGCGCGGCGGCGTAGGCAGCCGCCAAACATCACGCCTCGCTCGGGAGTGCTTCGGTCCGGGTCGGTCGAAGCCAGCAGTGGGGATACGAGCCGATCGAGCGCAGCCGGATCGATCGTCCAGGGCGGGGACTCGCGTGCGGCGGTCGGGTGGACGCTGTGCTCTGGTGGCCGCGCGGATGCAGGCGTTGCGGTCAGTGTCAGCCCCTAAGTCGGTCTGACCTGTAAAGGATCTAACCGGTCTGCACCCCCGCTCCTGCTCTTGCGGCTCGGGAGCTCACGGTGTATATATGCGCAATCAAACGTGATGACTGCGAAGCGACGATCTGCAGAGGGGCGGACAAAGGCCGAAGCGGTCCAAGATGGTGGCTCGAAGGCTGTTCGCGGCCAGCGTGTGGCGGGCACTCGCTCTGCAGGCCAGCGCTCCGCTGGCGAGCGTGCCGCCCCGCTGCTGCCGTTCCGCTCCGGGCGCGGCGGCGCCCGCAAGGGCGCTGGCCGCAAGCCGAAGATCTCCGGCCGGCCCGGTGTCGACCACCGCGAGCGGGCTCCGCTCGGCAAGCGCTTCCCCGTGCACGTGACGCTCAAGCTGCGCAGCGGCTTGCCGCGCTTGCGCAGCCGACGCGAGTACGCCGCTCTACGAGCGGCGTTCGCGGCCGGCTGCGCCCGCAACCTCGCCGGCACCTTCCGCCTCTGCCACTACGCGGTCCTCAACGACCACCTGCACCTGCTCTGCGAAGCCGAGTCCCGCGCCGCGCTCTCCCGCGGCCTGCAAGGACTGCTGATCCGCATCGCCAAGACACTGAACAAGCTCTGGTCCCGTCGCGGCCGCGTGTTCGCCGATCGCTACCACGACCACATCCTGAAGTCTCCGCGCGAAGTGCGGAACGCGCTGCGCTACCTGTTCGGCAACGCCAAGAAGCACGCGACCGAAGGCCGCGAAGTGCGCGTTGCACAAGCCATCGACACCTACACCTCGGCGCCGTGGTTCGACGGCTTCCGCGAACGCGTCACCGTCCTCGGCCTCGAGGCGATCGTGCGGCCGGTGGCGGACGCTCGCACCTGGCTGCTGACCGAGGGCTGGCTGCGGCACGGGCGGCTGAGCGTGCACGACGTGCCCAGCACCGCCTGAGGCCGAGAATAAGTCACGATACGGCCGCCAGGAGCATGTCTGGTGGCTGCCTTCGCAATCGCGCCGAGGCTTCGAGAAGAGTCTCTCCCAGACTCTGAGCGAGCGCTGCGCGGATTCCGGGCGGCGACGGGAACTCGCGCGGCCCGCGCGGCACACGGGAAGGCATGACCGCCATTCCCGAAGACGTCGCTGCCGCCGCCAGCTGCTGCCACCGCACCGACGAGGTCGCGGGCCTCGCCGAGGTCGTCGCCGACCTGGTGCAGATCGCGATCTGGCAGCGCCCGGTCGATCCGGCGCTGCGCAACTTCGCCCGCTCCGTGCTGGCCGCGGACGAACTCGAACAGGTGCTCGAGGCCGACGTCGCCACACTGGCGACGTTCGACCCGTTGCCGGCCGCTGCCCACGCCGCCGACCCGGCGGCCGCACGCGCGTTCATCGCCGACGTGCGCTGGCTCGCCGGCATGTTCGCCGAGCTCACCGGCGCCAGCCGCCTCGGCGTGCGCCTCGTGCGCCTGCAGAAGCCGATGTGCCCGCGCTTCCACACCGACTTCGTCGGGCTGCGGCTGCTGACGACCTACTGCGGCGTCGGCACCGAGTGGCTCGAGCACGAACAGGTCGATCGCGACTTCCTCGGCCACCGTTCGATGGACGTGCCCGACGCGCGCTCGGGACTGCTGCGGCCGGGTGCGGTCGTGCAGCAGGTGCCGGAGTTCGCGGTGGCGCTGCTGAAGGGTGACGCGTGGCCCGGCAACCAAGGGCGCGGCATCGTGCACCGTTCGCCGGCCGCGCGTGGCGAGGCGCGCATCCTGCTCAGCCTCGACGTGCTCGGCCAGGCGGGCGGCCATCACGGCTTCGACGCCAGCGGCGAGGGCGTGCGCGCACCGGACGACGACGACTGCTGCGGCGGTGCGTGTGGAGGTGGGCGATGAAGACGCGCACCAAGGCGAACACGAAGTCGCCGAAGCTGCCGCCGGCGAAGCTGCCGGTCACCGTCTTGTCCGGGTTCCTCGGCGCCGGCAAGACGACGCTGCTGAACCACGTGCTGCACAACCGCGAGGGGCTGCGCGTCGCGGTGATCGTCAACGACATGAGC
>JBILEY010000148.1:0-11126 GCA_044351865.1 Planctomycetota bacterium
AGGGGGCGCTGCGCCGCGTCGAGGAGAAGCTGGTCGAGATGAGCAACGGCTGCATCTGCTGCACCCTGCGCGAGGACCTGCTGGTCGAGGTGAAGAAGCTCGCGGCCGAAGGGCGCTTCGACTACCTGCTGATCGAGTCGACGGGCATCGGCGAGCCGATGCCGGTGGCGGAGACGTTCACGTTCACCGACGAAGACGGTGCGAGCCTCGGCGACGTGGCGAAGCTCGACACGATGGTGACCGTCGTCGACGCAGCCGCGTTCCCGCGCGATCTCGGCAGCGCCACCGAGCTGCGCGAACGCGGGATCGCGATCGGCGACGAGGACGATCGCACGATCGACGACCTGCTGGTCGAGCAGGTGGAGTTCGCCGACGTGATCGTGGTCAACAAGACCGACCTCGTCGACGCCCGCGAACTGGCGGCGCTGCAGGCGCTGCTGAAGAAGTTGAACCCCGGCGCCGAACAGGTGCTGGCGCGCGAGGGCCAGGTGCCGCTCGCCAAGGTGCTCGGCACCGACCGCTTCGACTTCGAACGCGCCGCCGCGAGCCCGGGCTGGCTGGCGGAGCTGCGCGGCCAGGAGAGCAGCGAAGCCGACACGTTCGGCATCTCGAGCTTCGTCTACCGCGCGTCGCGGCCGTTCCACCCGGCGCGCTTCGACGAACTGCTGCGCAGCGACTGGCCGGGCGTGCTGCGCAGCAAGGGCTTCTTCTGGCTGGCGACGCGCCACGACGTCGTCGGCGAATGGCATCAGGCCGGCGGTTCGTGCCGCACGAGTCCGGCCGGCACGTGGTGGGCGACGACGGAGCGCAGCGAGTGGCCGCCGGAAGCGGTGGCGCAGATCGAGGCGAACTGGCGCGAGCCCTACGGCGATCGTCGCCAGGAGCTCGTCGTCATCGGCCGCGATCTCGACCAGAAAGCGCTGTGCGCGCGGCTCGACGCGTGCCTGCTGACCGACGCGGAGATGCGTGGCGGGCCCTCGGCATGGGCGAAGTTCGAGGACCCGTTCGGGCCGTGGGAGACGGCGGAGCAGGGCGAGGAGGATTGAGCCGCGCGTTCGCCGTCGTCAGAGCCAGGGCTTCGCTGCCGGCTGCTGGCGGAACTCCGCCCACGGCTCGCCATCGATATGGCCTTTGAAGTCGTAGCCCCCCGACTTCTCCAGGGTCTCGATGGTCTTGACCACGGCCGGCCAGTCCTTGGCAGCGAGCAGGACATCGAGACTCTGGACCAGGATCTCGTTGCTGTCTGGCTCGAGAGCGAGCGCCTCCGCCGTCGACTTCCTGGCGGCGGCGAGGTCGCCGCCCTGCAACTGGACGTTCGCACGGATCATCAGCAGCATCGCGTCGCGTTCGATCCCCTGCATCGCTTCGTCGAGGCAGCGCACGGCATCTGACCATCGTTTGCGCAGGATGTGCGCGTCGACCAGCGTCATGCGGAACTTCGGAGCGGGGAACTTCGCCGCCGCGGCCTCGAGGGCGGCGGCGTAGGCGTTCTCGTCCGAACCAGCGGCCAGCATCTGCAGGTGCATAGCCGTGACGATCGAGGTCTCGCGCAGCGTCTTGGGCAGCTTGTCGTGCAGTTGCTTGGCCTTGGCGAAGTCCCCGCCCTGGACCGACTGCATCATCGCCTGCATGTTCTCGCCGTCTTCGGTGGACAGCGACTCGGCACCCAGAATGCGCGCCAGCAGGCCCGGCGACAGTTTTGCGGACATCAAGGACGCCATCGCACGCATCTCCTGAACCGACGAGACGCCCACGGTGAGGTTGTGCACGTCCTGGAACACGAATCCCTCGCCGCGTCGCGCCAGATCCAGGTCGAGGATGGCGATGCCTTGTTCGCCGAAGAAGCGAAAGCGAGCGCGCAGCGTGCCGTCCACCACCACCAGTCGCTTGTACCTCCGCGTGCCGAGGCCGGCGTTCGTGAAGGTGCCCAGCAGCGACTTGCCGATGCCGGCCTTTGCGCCTTCCTTCATCGCCTTCCTCGTCTGCGCCGTGCCGATGCCGTCGAACGCCTTGTCGAGCATCGCCGAGGTGTCGAGGGCGGCCATGGCGCGTTCCGGCTCGTCGCTCGCGAGGTCGTCGAGGAACCTCCGCGCGAACGCTTCCGCTGCCGCCAGATCCTCCTTGCTCCACTTCGACAGACCTGCCGTCGGGTCGTTCGATTGCGCGACAGCCGGCGACAGCAATGCCACCGATGCTGCGACGGCGAGCAGCACGCGAAGGCTGGCACGCGGCGCCAGGGGCGCCTTGGCGATGTTCATCGCCGCATGGAAACCCGGCCGGTGGTGGGATGCCAGCGCTCCGACGCGAGGCAGCAGCGCTTTCGCGGAGCGAACGGGCCAGCTCGGCGTCGTCGCGCGCCATGCCCCGCACTCGCGCCCTCGTGTGCTGCGCCGTCGCACTGGGCGCGCTCCTCGTCGTCGCGTTCGTGCTGCAGCCGTCCGCTGTCGATCCGTCGACCGTCGCGCCGCCGCCAGCGAGTCGGGTCGTGGATCCGGTGGAGCTGGCCAGTCGCGCGTTCGGGCACGATTTCTCGGCGCCGATGCCGTCTCCCGCGGTGGAACCGCCATCGTCGCCGGACATGCCGCGCACGAACGCAGGGGCCGAGACGGCGCCCCTGGCCGTGCGGCTGGTCGTGCAGACGACGCGTGAGACCACGATCCGCGTCGTTCGCGACGGCTCCTCGGCCGCGGGTCTGATCGTCCAGCTCTACGCCCTGGCACATCCGCACCAGGCACTGTCCGAGTTGGTGGCGCGAACGCGCGGCATGACGCCCACGTTCATCGCCACCACCGATGCCGAGGGGCTCGTGCGAGCGAACGGCGACTGGCCGAACGGGGCGCTGCTGTGGTGCCAGCTCGGCCAGGGCTTCGCCTGCGAACTGCTGCGTGCGCCGCGCGGGGCCGGCGAATGGCATCGGCTGGAGCTCGGCTCGGCCACGGTTCGCGGCGTCGTCTACGACACCGAAGGACGGCCGCGTGCGGGGACCCTGGTGCAGGCGATCGGCGAAACCCAGATCGCGCCGGGGACCTGGCGCAGCCGCGAGACCCTCTTCGCCGTGACCGACGCGAGCGGAGCGTTCGAGATCCCCGGTCTGCCGCAGGAACTCGTCGACGTCTCCTGCTCCATCGACGGTGGCTCGGGCCGCGAGCAGCGTCGGGTCGACACGACAGCGACGCAGGTGCCGCGCGTGTGCTTCGGCAGCCCGCCCGGAGCGCGTGTGCTGCGCGGTCGGATCCTCGACCGCGACGGCGAACCGTTGCCCGGCTACGCGATGGTGCGCTGCCGCGACGCGGCGACGGGCGAGCAGCGGTTCGTGCACAGCGACACCGGCGGCACGTTCCAGACGAAGCTGCCGGTCGGCGTGTGGTTCGCCGCGGTCGCGGGCGGCAACCAGGACGCGTCGCCGGAGTCGATCGAGGAGTGCATCGACATCGTCGCCAGCGACGTGACGCGCGACCTGCGCAGCGCCGGCAAGAACGTGGTCTGCACGCTGCGGTTCGCGGATCCGAACACGCCCGCGTGGATGGCCGAACTCGGCTTGGAGCTGAGCAATGGCAGCGTGCGCACGTGGAACCGTCCGCCCGTGCGAACCAGCGACAGCTACACGATGGTCTGGCGCGGTCTCGCCGCCGGCAGCTACCGACTGCGTTGCCTGCAGGGGAAGGGAATCGAGCTCGTCGGCGCGCCGACGGACGGCTTCGAGATCGACTTGAACGGGCCCGCCGCGACGCGGCGCCTCGAGGTGGTCTTGCGGTAGCAGCGCGGCACCGGCACGCTGGCCGGACCGAGCGGGAGGGTTCCATACCGCCGTCCGTTCCCGCGCTGCCATGCCCCGCCACCGCGCCCTCGTGTTCTGCGCCGTCGCCATCGTCGCAGTGGCGGTTGGGATGATGTTGGTCTTCGGCTGGTTCGACCTCGAACCAGCGCCGCGGCCGCCGGCCGAGCCGACGCCGACACCTGCCGCGCGCGAACCACGCCAGCCGATGCTGCCAGCGGCGCCCGCGGACGCCACCGAGGCGGCGCGCGTGACCGTGGCCGATCCCGAACTGGCTGAGGAGATGGCGCGGCAGCGGCTCTACGAGAGCTTCGGCGTGCGGCGTGTCGGCGCCACCGGCGGCGGCCTGCGCGTCGTGGTCACCGCCGGCGAGACGAAGATCGTCGGGCACGAAGCGTTCTTCGTCGAGATGCGCGAGACGTGGGGCGACGAGAAGGCGTGGCTCGAGGTGGTGCGCCGCGTGCGGCCGATCGAGGGCGTGACCCGGACCGACGTCGACGGCATCGCGCGCTTCGACGGGCAGCACATCCACGGCGTGACGGCCTGGGTGATGCACAACCAGACGATGCTGTGGCGGGCGACCGGGCCGATCTATTGGAAGGCGGTGTCGGTCGAGTTCGCGTTCGGCCCGGTCGTGTTGCGCGGCACGGTGCACGATGCGAACGGCCTGCCGCGCGCGGGAGCGGTGATCACGGCGGTGCCGGAGCCGAAGCCTGGGCGCAAAGAACAGGCGTTCACGACCTACGTCGGCGTCAGCGACGAGCTCGGCAAGTTCGAGCTGACCGGGCTGCCGCACGAGTCGCTGCGCGTGACCTGCCTCGGCAACGAGACGTTCGGGCACGCCGAGGAGCAGCGGACCGTCGAACCGACGCGCAGCAAGCAGGTGAGCGTTCGCTTCGGTGGCACCCCGGGCGTGCGCTGGTGGCGCGGTCGCGTCGTCGACGAGAACGGCGTGCTGGTCGTCGGGCCGAACGAGATCCGGCTCGAACATGCCGACGGCGAACGGCGGGTCGTGGCGTCGCAGAGCGACGGCACGTTCGCCGTGCAACTCTGGCCGGGCGTGTGGCGTGCCCGCGTCGGCCGCGCGACGAAGGCTCAGTCGGAGAAGCCGCTCGAGGTCGTCGTCGAGGCCCGCGATGTCGAACGCGACGTGGTGCTGCCTGGGCGGCAGGTGTTGCTGCGCCTGGCCGCCGCCGACCCGAGCGTTCATCTCGTGCACACCCTCGAGTGGCTCGCCCTGACCCGAGAGACTGAGCCGACGGAGTCGCAGCCGGCCGCGGGCAAGGCCGAAACGCTGCAGTCGGTGATGGGCAGGGTCAAGTCGGGTGCGCCGACGCCGCGCGGCGAGCCGATGGTCGGCGGCCGTCTCTTCAAGTGGAACGGCGCCGAGTACTACGGATGGAGCGGGCTGCCCGACGACCTCTACACGCTCGTCATCTGGGGCAACTACGAGGTCGTCGGCATGCCCGAAGCCGGCATGCCGATTGATACGCGCCTGATGTCGCCGACGATCGTCGACGTGCTGCTGCGTCGCGCCGAAGCGAAGTGACGCCGTCGGTGGGTTCGGTGTCCCGCGGTTCCGGCGCCGGCCGCGTCAGGCCGCGGGAACGCTCGCGGTGCGGCGCGCCACGAACGCATCGAAGTCCTCCGCGGTGAAGTCCCACTCGAGGACCGTCGCCGGCTCCGGCTTGGTCGACGGCACCGGAGGGCGTTCGGATGCGTTCGGATCGGCGACCTGCATCCGGGAGGCGAGGGCGAAGCCGGCGACCGAAGCGAGGAACAAGCGGCGGTTCATGGGGCGGCTATACGACTGCCGCGGGCTCGGGAAGGGACGAACCGCTCACCAGCGGAAGCGCTACGGCATGCCGAACGCGAACAGCCGCAGCGGATCGCCAGCACGGTCCACTGTTCGTTCGTCACCGCGCGCAGTGTGCGGACCGACGCGCGCGGGGCAAGGGTGCGTTCAGCCGTCGGCGGCTTCGACTTCGCCGTTCTTGCCGATGCGCAGCACGCGGTAGCCGCCCTGGCTCTTGAACCACAGCGCCAGCAGCAGGAACACCACCGCCATCACCGCCGGGATCAGCGCGTCGACGCGCAGCGTCTGCCGGTCGGCGGCCATGCTGGCGCGCAGCACCTTCTGGTCCTCGTCGCTGAGCTTGGCCAGGGCGGTGGCGCTGTCGGTGACGTTCTGCGCGGCGAGCTCCTTGCGCACGGTGGCGAGGCGCTGCTGGACTTCGCTGAGCTTCTTGCCGTCGAGACCCTTCACTTCGGCGAAGACCAGGAACTGGCTCGTCTTCGCCGACTCGTAGCGGGCGTGCACGGCGACATCGGCGGTGCGCAGCTCTTGGCCGGCGAAGCGGTCCTTCGCGTAGCCGAGGCCGGGGCCGCCGACCACTCCGGCCGACAACATGCCGATGCCGCCCATCAGGCTGATCGCGATCGCGCCGGTGCGCGGGAAGCGGTCGCTGGCGACGGCGAGCATTGTCGGCCAGAAGAACGTCTTGCCGATCGCGTAGATCGACAGCGCCAGCAGCGCGCCCGCGAACGTCTCGATGCCGGCGGTCAGGTTGAGGCCGACGCACGCGAGCACCGCGCTGAGCAGCAGGATGCTGATTGGCGACAGGCCGAGCCGTTCGATCGTGCCGGCACAGAATCGGAGGCCGAACATGATCGCCGACGCGAAGACGAACAGGATCTGGCCCTGCGCCGGCGTCAGCAGGTTGCCGGTCATGGCGCTGATCCACGAGTCGGTGCCGAGCTCGACGGCGCCGACCAGCAAGTGCGTGACGAACAGTACGAACAGCAGCCACGCGCCCAGCGCGAACTTCGTCGCCACGCCGACGCCGATCACCAGAGCGCCGGCGACGCAGTAGGAGACCGCGTCCGCGAATCGCGGGCTGTCGGGGAAGAACTGGCTGAGTATGCCGGAGAAGAACTGGCTGAGCAGAAGGCAGATGACCACGGCGCCGAGCAGGCCGACGTCGGTGAACATCGCGCCGAAGCCGAGCCCGCGTTCGCGCGCCTCCGAGGTCGGCATGCGCTGGCCGAAGAACAGTGCGCCGTAGAACAGCATCGGCACGAGAAACAGCGCGAGCAGCACCTTCCACTCGACGGCGGTGCCGAGGAAGTAGGTGAGCAGGCCGCCGATGACGAGGCCCGCCGGCCAGCTGGCGTGCAGGATGTTCAGGTAGTGCGTGCGGCGCTGCGGGAACAGCGTCGCCACCAGAGGATTGGCGACGGCTTCGAGCGTGCCGTTCGCGAGCCCGAACACGAACGTGCTCCAGTAGAGCACGGTGTACGACCAGGCGGCGTCGGTTGCGCTGGTGGCGAACGACGTCACAGCCGACAGCAGGTGCAACGCAAACGCGGCGACGATCAGCAGTCGGTAGCCGAGCCGATCGCAGACGAGTCCGCCGGCGATGATGCCGAAGCAGAAGCCAGGGAACCCAGCGGTGGCGATGTCGCCGATCTGCTGCTCGGTGAAGCCGAACTCGGCGCGCCACAGGCCGCCGAGGTTGGCGCGGATGCCGAATCCGACACCGGCGGCGAGGATGGCGAAGAAGCCGGCCCACAGCAGCCGGCCGGCGTTCGGCGTGATGCCGTCGCGTTGCATGTTCATGGCGGGACGAGGGAGACGAGAGCGGAGAGGGACGAGCGGGAGAGCGGACGCAGGCGGCACGCGGAGATCGCGCCGCCGGCAGCGGACTTCAGCGGGCGCCGAGCAGGTGTTCCATCGCCAACTGGTTCAGGCGCACGAAGCCGCAGCCGCGCTTGCCCACCTTGTCGGCGTCGAACGTCTCGTAGGCGCTCTTGTCGCGCAGCAGGTCGGCGATCGATTCGCCCTTGCCGAGCGTCGGCTGGCCCAGTTCGGCGAGCTTGCTGTCGCGCATCGCCGCCTGCACCTCGGGGTCCTGGCGGAACTTCGCCGCGCGGTCGCGCAGCAGGCGATACATGCGCATGTTCGCGGCCGCCGAGGCCCAGACGCCGGCGAGGTCCTCGGTGCGCGACGGCTTGTAGTCGAAGTGGCGAGGGCCGTCGTAGCCCGACGTCTCCAGCAGGTCGACGAGGAAGAAGGCCGACGCCAGGTCGCCGTGGCCGAACACCAGGTCCTGGTCGTACTTGATGCCGCGCTGGCCGTTCAGGTCGATGTGGAACAGCTTGCCGTGCCACAGCGCCTGCGCGATGCCGTGCACGAAGTTCAAGCCGGCCATCTGCTCGTGCCCGACCTCGGGATTGAGCCCGACCATCTCGCTGTGCTCGAGCGTGTCGATGAACGCGAGCGCGTGGCCGATCGTCGGCAGCAGGATGTCGCCGCGCGGCTCGTTCGGCTTCGGCTCGAGCGCGAAGCGGATCTTGTAGCTGCGTTCGCGGCAGTAGTTGGTCAGCGTGTCGAGGCCTTCGCGGAAGCGGTCGAGTGCTGTGCGCACGTCCTTGGCGACGTCGTACTCGCTGCCTTCGCGGCCGCCCCAGAACACGTACGTCTGCGCCCCGAGTTCGGCGGCGAGGTCGAGGTTGCGCATCACCTTGCGCAGCGCGAAGCGGCGCACTTCGCGGTCGTTGCTGGTGAACGCGCCGTCCTTGAACACCGGGTGGGTGAACAGGTTCGTCGTCGCCATCGGCACCTTCATGCCGGTGCGCTCGAGCGCCTGCTTGAACCGCGTGATGTGGCCGGCGCGCGCCTTGTCGTCGCTGCCGAACGGGATCAGGTCGTCGTCGTGGAAGGTCACGCCGTAGGCGCCGAGCTCGGCGAGGCGGGTGACGATCTCGACCGGGTCGATCGGCGCGCGCGTGGCGTCGCCGAACGGGTCGCGCGCCTGCCAGCCGACCGTCCACAGGCCGAAGGTGAACTTGTCGACGGGGGAGCGTTGCGGTTGCGAAGTCATCGTGGTGCGTGAGGGATCAGTTCGAACGGTTCTGGTGCGTGCCGCGGTATTCCGACGCCGACTGGCCCAGCTGGCGCCGGAACTGCCGCGCGAAGTCGCTGTGGTCGTAGAAGCCGGACTGCAGCGCCACCTCGGTCACCGGCAGCTGCGTCTCGGCCAGCAGCGAGCATGCGTGCAGGATGCGCATGCGCATCAGGTAGTCGCGCGGCGTGCTCTGGAAGGTGTTGCGGAACTTGCGGCCGAACTGGCGCAGCGACAGGCCGGCCATCTTTGCCAGCCGGCTCGCGTCGAGCGCGTCGCGGAAGTTGCGCTTCAGGTGCTCGGCGACGTTCGCCAGTTCGAGGTACGGCGCGATCGCCGCGTGCTGCTCCTCGTAGCTGCGCACGGTGCCGCAGACGCCGCAGACCTGACCGTCGCGGTCGAACAGCGGCAGCTTGTCGGTGACGAACCACTCGGGGCTGCCTTCGGCGTTGGGGAACAGCTCGATCATGCCCAGCAGGGGCTTCTTCGACTGGAGGACGGTGCGGTCGTCGCGCCGGTACTTCTCGGCGAGGCGCGGCGGAAAGATACCATCATCCGTGAGCCCGAGGATCTGCTCTTCCCGTTCGAAGCCGCAGCGCGCGACGAACGCCGGGTTGCCCATCATGATGCGGCTCTGCCGATCCTTGGCGAAGAACAGCGTTCCCGGCAGATGATCGAACAGGTGGCGGAACGGGCCCGGCGACAGCGCGTCGAGCCAGGCCTGGTGTTCGGGGGCGATCGGCATGGCCGAAACCTACAGGCCGGCGGCGCAAACCTACAGGTGGCGGACCTACCGGTGTCGGGCGGCGTCAGCTCCGCTTCTTCCGACGGTAGGCCGGTTGCTTCCTGACCCGACGGCGACGCGTGGTGTCGCGCAGCCACGCGGCGAAGCCGAGTTCGTCGAGTGAGCCGTCGGCGAGTGCCAGCACGAACGCCGCGGCGTGGGCCGGGCTCGCGGTGAACTCGAGCCCGTTCCGTTCGAGGAACACCGTGGTGGCGAGGAAGGCCGTGCGCTTGTTTCCGTCGACGAATGGGTGGTTCTTCGCGATGCCGTGGCCGTAGGCGGCGGCTAGCCGGCACAGGTCCGCCTGTTCGTAGTGGAACAGGTGCTGTGGGCGGGCCAGGGCCGACTCGAGCAGGCCATGGTCGCGCACACCATCCGAGCCGCCGAAGGTCCGCAGACACTCGGCGTGCAGCGCCAGAACGGCGGCTTGCAGCAGCCAGCTCGGCTCCTTCACTTGGCGAGCTCGCGCAGGGTCGCGCCGTAGCGGGCGATCAACGAGCGGGCGACGGCCATCTGCTCGTCGAACTCGGCGTCTTCGGCGGACAGCTGGAAGCCGTTGCCATGCGGCAGCAGTGTCAGCACGCCTCCTTCCTTCACCTGCAGGGCCTTCAGGACCTCGGCCGGCAGGATGACGCCGTACGAGTTGCCGATCTTGCGCACCTTGAGTTCCATGTTGCCACCGAAGTTATAACTCGTGGTGGATGCCGGCAAGGGGGACCCTCGAGTCGCTCGTGGAGATCCTCTGTCGCGGTCGGTCGCCGGAACGAATCCGTGCCCTCTGCAACTTCCACCACCCGCGCAGTGGTAGAGACGGTCGCCGCATGGCCCTCCGCCCGATGCCGACCGAAGCCTTCGAGACCCGGTTCGCTGCGCTGCTGCAGCAGCACCGCGAACGGCTGCTCGGCTTCCTGCGGCGGCTGTGCGGGGCGAACACCGACGCCGAGGACGTGCTGCAGGAGACGCTGGCGAAGGTCTGGCGGCTGCGCGCGTCGTTCGATCCGGAGGGCAATGCCGAGGGCTGGCTGCTGCAGGCGGCGTTCCGCACGTTCTGCGATCACCGCGCGCGGCGGCGGCGGGTGGTCGATGGCAGCGCGACCGAGCCCGATGCGCTGCCCGCGCCGAGTGCGCCGTGTCCGGTCGAGTTGCGCGACGAGGTCGCGCGTTCGCTGGCGGCGCTGCCGGCGATCGAGCGCGAACTGCTGCTCGGCTTCCACCGCGACGGCTTGTCCCTGCGCGAGCTGGCCGAGCGCCACGCGCTGCCCGTCAACACCGTGAAATCGCATCTGCATCGCGCGCGGCAGCGGCTCGCCGCGGGCCCGGAGGAACGATGAACCGCAGCGAGTTCGAAGTGCGTCTGCACGCGTGCCTGGATGCGCGCAGGGATCCGCTCGACGACCCGGAGCTGGTGGCGTGGCTCGATGCGCATCCGGAAGAGATGGACGCGGTCGCACGCTTGTGGTCGGCGGTCGCGGTGCTGCAGACGCCGGACGCGGCGCTGGTGGTGCCGGCGAGGGTGCGCGCGCAAGGTCGCTCCCGCCGTTGGCCCTGGCTCGTGCTCGGCGCCGGGCTCGCCGGCGTGGCGGCCGCGCTCGTGCTGGCTGCGATTGCGCCGACGCACCCGGTGGTGCCCAAGGCGAACGTCGCCGCCGGCCGCATCCTGTCC
>JBILEY010000214.1:0-8674 GCA_044351865.1 Planctomycetota bacterium
CTGGCTCGCCACGAACTGACGCAGGGCCAGTGGGCGCGCTTGTGCAGCGAGCAGCCGTCGCTGCAGCGGCCGAGTCGCTACGCCGCGGGCGTCGAGATCGCCGGCCGCCGGATCAGCGACGCGCATCCGGTCGAACAGGTGACGTGGCACGATGCCGAACGCGTGCTGCAGCAGCACGGCATGACCCTGCCGAGCGAAGCGATGTGGGAGTATGCGTGCCGCGCCGGCACCAGCACGCCGTGGCCCGGCGGCGACGATCCGCAGGGACTGCACGGCGTCGCCAACGTGCTCGACGCCACCGGGGCGCGCGCGGTGCCCGACTGGGGCCAGGGCGAAGCCTTCGACGACGGCCACATCGTGCACGCGCCGGTCGGCTCGTTCGCGCCGAACGCGTTCGGGTTGTTCGACGTGCACGGCAACGTGTTCGAGTGGTGCCGCGACGTCTACGCGCCGTACGGCAGCGAGACCAAGACCGACGGCGACCGCAGCAACCGCGGCGGCAGCTTCGACAACCCGGCGGCGCTGGCGCGCTGCAGCGATCGCAGCGGCTCGCCGCCGAGCAGCAGCGACGGTTCGCTGGGCGTGCGCGCAGCGCGGCTGCTGACGCGGCAATGAGCCGCGGCGGCGTGGCTCGGGAGGCCGGCGACGCTGGACGCCGGCTACTCCGGACGCCCGCTTACTCCGGAAGCCCGCTACTCCGGACGATCGTCGGCCGCGATCGCCACGTACGGCACCAGCAGCGGCTCGCCGACGGCGACCTTCGGGTTGCGACGGAAGCGGCGCCCGTCGTGCAGCACCCAGACCAGCACGCCGTCGTGACGTTCGATGCGGGCGACCAGCGGCCGCAGGTCTGCATCGGGGCATTCGAGGTCTTCGGCGGTCCCCGGCCGGCGCGTCGGCTGCAGCGTGCCCACCGCCAGTTCGACGGCGGCTTCGGCTGCGCCGCGCTGGCTGCGCATCTGGTCGCTCGCCAGCGTGACCATCGGGGTCTTGGCTGGCGGGGCGTTCGCCGGCGGAGTCTTCGCCGACAGGGCGACCGGCAGCGGTGCGACCGGCAGCGTTGCGACCTTCGCCAGCTCGTTGGCGCGCGGCGTCGCCACGACCACCGCAGGGTCGACACGCTCGGCCGACGGTGCTGCGGCGGTGGTCGGTTCCACCGGGGAGGTGCCATCACGGCAGGCGAGGAACGGGTTGCCGACGCACAAGGCGCCGAACAGCACCACCATCGCCATCCACAAACACAGCTTTTGCTGCATGTGAAGGTCGAACAGGATACGCGGGCCAACGCCTGGCCGGCTCGAGTTTTTCGCGCCCCGATGCCATCGGCAGGAACGCTCGCTTTCCCCGACCCGGCGATGCCCCTAGGATCGCCCGCTTCCCTCTGACGAGCCGAGGACGCTGGTGACCGACGGGATTGCGAACGACCGACTGGAGAAGCTGCAGGCGCTGCGGGCCGCCGGGCAGGACCCTTTCCCCGCCCGGGTTACGCGTGGCCAACCGATCGCCGAGCTGCTGTCGGATTTTGCCGCGAAGCAGGGGCAGACGGCGACCGTCGCCGGCCGCCTCGGCCAGGTCCGCGACTTCGGCAAACTGCGTTTCGCCCACGTCGCCGACCGCACCGGCAGCCTGCAGGTCGGCTTCCAACGCGACAGCATGCCGGCGTTCTGGCCGAACCGCCGCCTGGTCGAAGGCAACGACCTGGTCAGCATCACCGGCAAGCTCGGCATGACGCAGAAGGGCGAGCCGACGTTGTGGGCCGAAGAGGTGACGCTGGCGAGCAAGTCGTTGCGGCCCGCCCCGGAGAAGTGGCACGGGCTGCAGGATCAGGAACAGCGCTACCGCATGCGCTACGTCGACCTGTTCGCCAACCCGGAGGTGCGGCAGTCGTTCGCGTTGCGCAGCCGCATCGTCCGCGAGGTGCGCGCCTACTTCGACTCGCTCGACTATCTGGAGGTCGAGACGCCGATCCTGCAGCCGATCTTCGGCGGTGCGTCGGCGCGGCCGTTCGTGACCCATCACAACGCGCTCGACATGCAGCTCTACCTGCGCATCGCGCCGGAGCTGTACCTGAAGCGCCTGATCGTCGGCGGCATGGAGCGCGTCTACGAGATCGGCCGCGTGTTCCGCAACGAGGGCATCAGCACCCGGCACAACCCGGAGTTCACGATGCTCGAGAGCTACGAGGCGTGGGCCGACTACCGCGACATCATGGCGCGCGTCGAAGGCCTGTTCGCCCACCTCGTCGAACGCGTGCTCGCCGGCAACGGCACGGTGACGTTCCGCGAGAAGCAGTACGACCTGAAGCCGCCCTTCCAGAAGGCGCGCTACCTCGACCTGTTCGCGCAGCAGAACCCGGGCGTCGACTGGTTCGACCACGCGAGCTGCCTCGCGCGCGCCAGGCAGCTGGGCCTGAAGACCGACGGCATCGAGGCGCACAAGCTCGCCAACGACGTGTTCGAAGCGACGGTCGAGGACACGCTGCAGGGCCCGATCTTCGTCTACGACTACCCGGTCGCGATCAGCCCGCTGGCCAAGCGCCTCGCCGACGACCCGCGCGTCACCGAGCGCTTCGAACTGTTCGTCGCCGGCATGGAGCTCGGCAACGCGTTCAGCGAACTGAACGACCCGATCGACCAGCAGCAGCGGTTCGAGGAGCAGGTCGCGCACAAGGACGACGAGACGCCGGGCGAAGTCGACCTCGACTACGTCACGGCGCTCGAGTTCGGCATGCCGCCGGCCGGTGGCCTCGGCATCGGCATCGACCGCCTGTGCATGCTGCTGACCGGTTCGACGTCGATCCGCGACGTCGTGCTGTTCCCGCTGCTGCGCCGCCAGGAAGCCACCCCGCCGCCCGCCGAATCGTGACCGCCGCGTTCAGCCCGTTCCTGGCGTGGCGCTACTTCGTGCAGCGCCGCATCAACTGGCTCAGCACCGCCGGCGTGATGTTCGCGGTGTGGGCGATGCTGCTGGTCGACAGCGTGTTCACCGGCTTCGTCAGCAGCATCCGCCAGGACGTCGCCAACAGCTCGCCGCACCTGCTGGTCACCGACCTGCCGCACGACACCGACTACCAGGTGCTGCAGCCGGTCATCGAAGCGGTCGACGGCGTCGCCAGCTCGGCGCCGCGCCTGCGCCACTACGGCCTGCTGCAGCCGCTGCGCGACCTGATGCGGCTGAACCGCGGCGGCAGCTCGCAGATCGATTTCGACCATGCCCGTTCGGGCTTCGCGCTGCTGCTCGGTGTCGATCCGGCGCGCGAACTGGCGACCGGCAACTTGCGCGACTGGCTGTCGCGGGAGTCGCCGTACGGCACCGGCGGCTCGTCGTTGCAGGGCTACCGGCTCGAGCAGTATCCGTTCGCCGACGTCGACGAGCGCCAGTTCGGCTTCTTCGGCCTGCCGGCGAGCCTCGACTGGGCGGCGCGCAAGCGCGCGGGGCTGCCGGTCGAAGCCGACGTCGGCGACCACCGCAGCACCACGCCGGGCGTGCTGTTCGGCTACGAGCGGGCGCTGCGCATGCCGTGGCTGCGGCACGGCGATCCGATGGAACTGGTCTGCGTGTCGTTCACCGAGACCGGCAGCAAGGTGACGTTGCACACGCACCCGATGCGCGTGGCGTTCGCCGGCTGCTACGCCACCGGCCACCGCGGCTTCGACGAACCGACGGTACTGCTGCCGATCGAGACGCTGCGCACGATCCTCGGTGCCGACGCCGCCGATCCCGAGAGCATCGCGCTGGTGACCGACGTCGCCGTGCGCGTGCGCGAGTCGGTTTCCCCCGACGCGCTGCCCGAGCTGCAGCGCCGGCTACGAGAAGCCGTGCAGCGAGCCCTCGGCGGCAAGACCTGCTCGGTGCTCGATTGGCGCGAACAGAACCCGGTGATGCTCGGCGCCATCGCCCACGAGCAAGCGATGATGCAGTTCGTGCTGTTCGTGGTGATGATCGTCGCCGCGACGGTGATCTTCGCGACGCTGCACCTGATGGTCGTGCAGAAGACGCGCGACATCGGCATCCTGGCGTCGCTCGGCGGCTCGCCGCGGTCGATCGGCGCCGTGTTCCTCGGGAATGGCTTCGCCGTGGCCGCGATCGGCACCGTGCTCGGGGTCGGGCTCGGCGTCGTCTCGGTGCGGTTCCTGAATCCCGTCAACGAGTGGCTCTACGCCACCTGCGGCCTCGAGCTGTTCCCGCGCGCCTTGTTCGACCTGAGCGGCATCCCGGTGCGGCTCGAACCATCCTGGATCGCGTCGGTCGCGATCGGCGCCATGCTGTTGTCGTTGTTCGTCGCGTGGTTGCCCGCCCGCAAGGCCGCGCGCTTGCACCCCGTCCAGGCCCTTTCCCACGAATGAGCGCGCCCGTCCTCGAAGCCATCGCCGTCACCAAGGACTACCGCCTCGGCAAGCAGCCGATCCCGGTGCTCCGCGGCATCGACCTCGCCGTGCAGCCCGGCGAGAAGCTCGCCCTGCTCGGCACCTCGGGTGCCGGCAAATCGACGCTCCTGCACGTGCTCGGCCTGCTCGACGCGCCGACCTCCGGCGAGATCCGCTACGACGGCGAACGCGTCGACCAGCACTCGGTCGCCGAACGCGCGCGGCTGCGCCACCGGCAGATCGGCTTCGTGTTCCAGTTCTACCACCTGATCCCCGAGCTCACGGCGCTGCAGAACGTGATGCTGTCCGGGATGATGGCGACCTCGGTGCTGCAGTACTGGAGCGTGCGCAAGGCGGCGAAGGCAGCGGCGATGTCGATGCTGGAGAAGGTCGGCCTCGGCCATCGCCTGCACCACCGCCCGGCCGAGCTGTCCGGCGGCGAACGCCAGCGCGTCGCCATCGCGCGCGCGCTGGTCGCCGAGCCGCGCGTGATCCTCGCCGACGAACCGACCGGCAACCTCGACTCGCAGACGGCGAACGGCGTCGTCGAGCTGATGTTCTCGATCCAGCGCGAACGCGGCCTCGCCTTCGTGCTGGTCACCCACGACGAGAACCTGGCCCGCCGCTGCGATCGCATCGTCCGGCTGCGCGACGGCGCGGTGGTGTCGTGATGGAGCGAGGGCGCTGATGTACCGGCTGTTCCTGGCGCTGCGCTACCTGCTGACGCGGCCGATCAACCTGGTCGGCATGCTCGGCATCACCGTCGGCGTGTGGGCGCTCGTCGTCGTCGTCTCGCTGTTCTCCGGCGTGCTGTCGGTGCTCGAGAAGCACATGCACGCGGCGACGTCCGACTGCGTCGCCACCGGCGTGCCGCCGTGGGTGCCGTGGTCGAAGCTCGACGCGGCGCTGCGCGACGACGCGAACGTCGCCGCCACCGCCCCGCGCTTCCTGCACTACGGCCTGCTGGTGCGGCCGGGGCATCGCCCGCCGCCGCTGCCGCTGCCGGGCCGCGGCGCCCTGCACGGCGGCGACCAACCGTTCCTGTTCGTGCTCGGCGTCGAGCCGGCGGCGGAAGCGAGCGTGACCGGCTTCGCGCAGTGGCTGCAGGATCCGGCGATCCCGCCGGAGCTGCGCGCGCCCGATGCCAGCAACCCACTGGCACCGCGCGACGGGCTGCCGACGGTGTTGATCGGCCTGCAGCGGATGCAGCGCGAGGGCCTGCGCGTCGGCGACCGCGTCGTCTGGACCACGGCGCGGCTGGTGGCGGACGGCCAAGGCAACACCACGCCCGAGAAGCTGCAGTTCGAACTGGTCGTCGGCGGCGCCTTCAAGACCGACCACGGCGGCTTCGACGGCAACAACGTGTTCCTGGCACTCGACACGATGCGGGCGAAGCTGGCGCCCAACGATCCGCAGTCGGTCCAGGAGATCGTCGTCCGCCTGCACGACGCGAGCGACGCGGCGCTGCTCGCCACCGCCGAGCGCCTGCAGCGGGCGCTGCACCGCGCCACCGAACGGCAGGACCGCGGCTACGGCCTGGTGCAGACGTGGCGCGAGAAGAACGCCAACTTCCTGGCGTCGGTCGAACACCAACGCGGCCTGCTGAAGATCGTGCTGATCGTCATCATGGTCGTCGCCGCGTTCCTGATGCTGGCGACGCTGTCGATGATGGTCACCGAGAAGACCGGCGACATCGGCATCCTGACGGCGATGGGCGGCACGCCGCGCGGCGTCACCTCGGTGTTCCTCGCTTGCGGCATCGTCATCACGCTGGTCGGCACCGGTGTCGGACTCGCGACCGGTTGCCTGACCGCGATCTACCTCGAGGAAGTGCGTCAGGTCGTGCGCTGGGCCACCGGCGTCGACCTGTTCCCGCTCGACGTCTACAACCTCGACCGCGTGCCGTGCAGCATCGAGCCGCTGTGGCTGCTGCAGGTCACGCTGGCGGCGCTGGCGGTCGGCTTCCTGGTGTCGTTCCTTCCCGCGCGGCGGGCTGCGCGGCAAGATCCGCTGGTGTCGCTGCGCGGCATCTGAGCGAACGGGCTCGGGCCGCCGCGGCTGCTGCCGCCATGCGTCCTTCCCCCGCCAACGCCCTCGCTCTCGCCGCCGCGCTGTGGCTCGGCGGCTGCACAGCGGTGCCGGCCGACGAACGCGGGCCGCTGGCCACCGCCCAGCGCATTCTGGCGATCGATTTCGGGCCGCAGGCCGCAGCCAAGCAGAGCCGCGCCTGGCAGCGCGTTCGGGGCGTCGTCGGCGCCGAAGCACCTCGCGCCGGCGCGCTGCCGGCCCCCACGACGGTGCTCGCCGCCGAACTGCGGCGCGCGTCCCAAGCCCGGATCGCCGCGGCAACGACCGCGACCGGGATCGCCCGCAAGCCGCGGCCGTTGCCGAAGGACCTGCGCACCGACCCGGCACAGTGGGCCGCCGGCATCGTCGACGTGCTGGCGGCGCTGCCGGCGGCATTGCGCCTCGAGCAGCGCGCCATGAACGAGCCGAACGATCGCCGGCACCGCACCGACCCGTTCGACGATCGCCCCGAAGCCACGCTGGTGCAGCGCCTGATCCGCCGCCTGCGCCTCTGAGGCCTGGCCTGCGACGCAGAACGGCGACCACGAGCACCGGGACGAAGCCGTGACTCGCGGAAGCTCGTGCGGGCCCGTAGAACGCGCCGCCCTTCCGGCCCCGTTCGTGAGCCACCGCATGATCCGACGCTTCCCCGTTCCGACCGCGGCCGCCGCCGCGGTCTTCCTGGCCCTCGCCACGCAGGCGGCGTTGGCGCAGGCCGCCACCACGCACCTCGAGGGCAAGCCGCTGCCGCAGGACCGCGCCGCCGGAGCGGCGACCGTCAGCGTCGCCGACACCCAGAAGTGGCTCGGCACGCTGGCGAGCAAGGAGTTCGAAGGCCGCGGCACCGGCCAGCCCGGCTACGAGAAGGCGGCGAACTACGTCGCCGACCACTTCAAGGCGCTGGGCCTGGAAGCGCGCGGCGAGAACGGCGGCTACTTCCAGACGGTGCCGTGGCAGATGACCGCCGTGGTCGCCGACAAGACGTCGATCGAGTTCCGCCGCGGTGAGACCGTGCTGCACACGATCCCGGCCGAGCGCCTGCTCGGCACGGCGACCGCGAACGCCGACGCCAGCGGCAACGTCGTGCTGCTGCGCCCGAAGCTGGTGCCGACGCAGCCGGCCGATGGCGAATCCGGCAACCGCCGCCGCGGTGGCCTGGAGGTGGAAGGCATTGCCGAGCTCGACCTGAAGGGCAAGGTCGTGCTGGTCAGCATGCCGCCGGCAGGCGAAGGCCAGCAAGCCGCGATGGCGCGCTTCGCGGTCACGCGCGCACTGCAGGGCAAGGAGTGTGCGGCGGTGCTCTACGCCGACACCGAGCCCGTGCAGGGCGGCCTGCGCGGCCGCGGCGGCATGGGCCGCGGCGGTGGCAACCGCGCGGCGTCGGGTGCGGCCCGGTCGCCGCTCGACGCGACCTTCGGCGGCGACGACTTCGCGGCGGTGCTGAAGGCCGTGCAGCGCGACGTCGCCGCCGTGGCCGAGCTGCCGGTGCTGACGGCGACCGACCTGACTGCGCACGTGCGCGTCGAGGTCAAGGAGACGCAGGCGCCGGCGATGAACGTGTTCGCCGTGCTGCCGGGCAGCGATCCGAAGCTCAAGGACGAGTACGTCGTCATCGGCAGCCACCTCGACCACCTCGGCAAGGCCGGCGACGTCATCCGGCCCGGCGCCGACGACGACGGCTCGGGCACGACCGGCGTGATGGCGGTGGCGCAGATGTTCGCCAAGAACCCGACGAAGCCGGCCCGCAGCGTGCTGTTCGTCTGCTTCTCCGGCGAAGAGAGCGGCCTGATCGGCTCGGCCTGGTTCGCCGACCACTGCCCGATCCCGCTGGCGTCGATCGTCGCCGAGCTGCAGATGGACATGATCGGCCGCGACGAAGAAGAAGCGCGCGACGGCGGCCGCCTGGTCAACGCCGGCGAGACCGCCGAGCAGAACAAGAACAGCCTGCACCTCGTCGGCACCGAGAAGCTGGCGCCGTCGCTGCACCAGCTGTGCTTGTCGCGCAACGAGCTGGCGCGCTTCGACCTCGAGTTCGACCAGGAGTCGCTGTTCAGCCGCAGCGACCACGCCAACTTCGCCCGCTACGGCGTGCCGATCGCGTTCTTCTTCACCGGCCTGCACAAGGACTACCACCAGCCGACCGACACGCCGGACAAGATCAACTATCCGAAGCTGCTGCGCGTCGCGACCTACGTCTACGACCTCGGCTTCGAGCTCGGCATCGGCAGCGGGCGGCCCGA
>JBILEY010000019.1:0-25229 GCA_044351865.1 Planctomycetota bacterium
TTCCAAGGGTTCCGCCACGGTGGCGGACCCCGTATGAAACCGTGCCGTGGGGTGGGTCAGTTTCAGAGCGGCGGGCGGGTCACTTTCAGAGCGGCCGGAACACGGCGTTCGCATCGTTGCCGGAGGTCGACGTGCGGCTCTACGTTCCAGCCGAAGGGAACTCCACCCCGCGCACCCTGACGCCCTAGCCGAGCGTGGTAGAACACGACGGCTAGGCACCCTCTCGCGAACCCCGTGAGCAAGTCCATTCCAGCCCTGGTCTCCCCGCGCATGCTGCTCTGGGCACGCGAGTCGATCGGCATGAGCATCGAGGAGGCGGCGCAGGCCGCGGATGTCGATGCCTCGCGGTTGGCTGGCTGGGAGCACGAGCCGCAGGTGGATCGACCGACGATCGCCCAGGTTCGCAAGCTGGCGGTGGCGTATCGACGACCGTTGGCAGCGTTCTTCCTGCCGGAACCGCCGCGGGAGCAGCAGCTCGTCGCCGACTTCCGCCGCCTGCCAGGTTCGCCGCGCGACCCTTCGCCCGAACTGATCGTCGAACTCCGGAAGGCGGCATCGCGCCGGGAGATTGCCTTGGACCTTGGTGCGGAGCTGCACGAAATGCCGCCCAGGTTCGATCTCGACGCGGCGCGGAACGGTTCGCCGGAGGCTGCTGCGGAACGGGTCCGAGCGCGGCTCGGCATCGATGCGAGTGTTCGGAAGAGCTGGAGTGAGCCGTACGCGGCCCTGCGGGCTTGGCGTCGGCGAATCGAGGCGCAAGGCGTGCTGGTCTTCCAGATCGGCGGCGTCGCAGTCGAGGAGACCCGCGGGTTCTCGTTCTGGTACGAGCCCTTGCCCGTGATTGCGATGAACAGCGCCGATGCAGCGCTGGCGCGCGTCTTCACGTTGGCGCACGAGCTGGGCCACTTGGTGCGTCGCAAGGGGGCCGTGTGCGACATGGGTGAAGGGGCTGCAGAGGAGGTCTGGTGCAACCGGTTCGCCGGGGAACTCCTCGTGCCCTCCGACGAGCTTGCCCAGGAGGCAGTGGCGTATCGGGCGGAATGGCCGGCCCCGGAACTGCAGCGGATCTCACGTCGGTTCTGGGTCAGCCAGGAGGTCGTGCTCCGGCGGCTGGTCGCGCTCGGATTGGCGCCGAAGGACCTCTACGAGCGATTTCGTTCGCAGCGGCCCGGAGCCACTGCGCCGGGTGGCGGTGGTCCAGTGCCGTTGCCGAAACGCCTCGTGTCGTCGGCTGGCGCGACGTTCGTTCGACTGGTGCTGTCGGCCTTCCACGCCGAGCTCATCAGCGCGAGTACTCTCGCCGGCTACCTCGGCGTGAAGCTGAAGCATCTCCCGGCCATCGAGCAGCTCGTCGTCGCGGAGGCCAGCTGAGTTGCCCCAGCCGATCTACTGCTTCGACAGCAGCGCGCTGATGCATGCTGCAACCCGCGCCTATCCGATCGAGGTGTTCACCTCGTTCTGGGAGCGATTCACACTGGCGGTCGAGACTCACCTCGTCATCGCTCCTGACGAAGTGATGGAAGAGGTCGCTCGCAAGGACGACGGCCTGCATGCCTGGTGCAAGCTGCATCGCGAGTTGTTCGTCGCGCTGACCGAGGACGTGCAGGCTGCCGCCCTCGAGGTTGCCGCCGTGGTTCCGACCTTGGTCGACCTGAAAAAGGGCCGTGGGCAGGCGGATCCCTTCGTCGTCGCGCTGGCTCGTGTGCGTGGCGCCACGGTCGTCACCGAGGAGCACGCCAAGCCAACTGCGCCGAAGATCCCGGACGCCTGCCGTCGGTTCGGCATCCGGTGCATCAACCTGCTCGAGTTCATCCGCGAGATGCGCTGGAAGTTCTGAACCTGCTCGTCCGCCGGGCGAACAGGCCATCAGCGATTGCCCGGGCGCCGCAGTGCGGGGCCCATCGACCACGAGACCGAGGCCCTTTGCCCTGCCGGGTCGACTCGATGGAAGCGCTGGCTCTGAACAGTCAGGCTCTCCGCCACGGACACCCGTCCCAACGCCGGCCGAGTATGCTGCGCGCTCCCCTCTCCCCAGCGGTGCTGCTCGCATGACCCAACGTTCCGTCCCGATCGTTGCGTTCGCGGCGCTGTCGGCCCTGGCTCTCGCGCCCGCACTCCGCGCGCAGAAGCCAGCACCGGCGGTCGCCGATTCCGGTTCGCTCGTCGCGCGCGCGATCCTCGATTGGATCGGCGACTACGAGAGCGGACGGCTGGCGCCGAAAGCGACGTTGCAGGCGGGGCGCGACCTGCAGCCGCGCTACGTGCACGGCATGCGTTCGGCGGGGCTCGTGCACGAAGGCGACGAGGGGCGCGTCACGCACCTCGACATGCTCGGCAAGCTGCTGTTCTACGCCGAGAAGAACCCGTCGGACGCGCTCGCCGACGCGGTGCTCGGCGTCGCCGCTGTCGGCTTGTCGGGCAGCCTCGTCGATCTCGACACCAGCGAACTGCGCGAGCTCGGCATGTGGACGTTGCTCCGCTTCGAGAACGAAGGCGCGTGGTTCGTCGTCATGCGCGCAGCGGCCGGCGAACGCACGCCGCTGCTCGACGGCTTCCTGCCGCCGGAGCAGGGCAAGGTGGGCGGCGTCACCGAAGGGCCGGCGCGGCGCGTCGCGGCGCTGCAGGCGCTCGGACGCAAGAACCTGCCGGTGGCGCGCGGCACGCTGCAGGCGGCGCTGGTCGACGAGGATCCGCGCGTGCGGCTGGCCGCGGCCGAAGGCCTGGTGCCGCCGTGGTCGCTGGCGACCGTGCAGGCGGTGGCCGATGCGTTGGCCGACGAACGCCATCCCGTCGTGTCGCAAGCGCAGGTGAAGCTGCTACTGGCGATGCTGCGCACGCCGCCGGCGGAGCTCGCGGCGGAGGCGAAGGCGCTGATGGTCGTCGGCGCCCTGCAGCAGCTCGGGCGCTGCGGCTGGCGCACCGACATGGAACTGCTCGACCTGGTCGAAGCGTTCCCGCACAAGGACGCGATCCCGCCGCTGCTCGGCTTGCTCGAACGTGCGGTGAAGCACCCCGACGCGCTGGTCGGCGCCGTCAACAAGCGCGCGTCGCCGCTGCTGCGCGAACGCACCGGCGATCTGCTGCGGGCGATGACCGGTGCTCTGCTGCCGCAGGACGATCCCGCGCAGTGGCAGGAGTTCTGGCAGCGCGAGCAGGAACGCATCGTCGTGCCCGCGACGCTGAAGAAGCCGGACCTGCAGCGCACGCGCGGCACGTTCTTCGGCGTGCCGGTGACCGGCTCGTCGATCGGCTTCTTGATCGACAACAGCGGCAGCATGGAGGGCGCGCCGTCGGCGCCGGCGGAGACAGGCAAGAAGCAGAAGAAGGCGCTGACGCGGCTGCAGGCGGCGAAGGAGCAGATGCTGCTGGCGGTGCAGTCGATGCCGCGCGAGTCGCAGTTCCACGTGTTCACGTTCTCGAGTGCCGCGAAGCAGTGGACGCCCCAGCCGGTGCCGGCCGACCAGCGCAGCGTGCGCGTGCTGACCGAGCTGCTGAGCCGCATCCAGCCCGACGGCTCGACCAACCTGCACGACGGCCTGCAGCTGGCGCTGCAGTGGCAGGACGCGCGCTACGGCGAGGCGCCGAAGGCGGTGATCGACGAACTGTTCGTGCTCAGCGACGGCGAGCCGACCGCCGGCCCGGTGCGCGACGCCGAGCAGCTGCTGGCGATGGTGAAGCAGGTGAACCAGTACGCGCGCGTGCGCATCCACTGCGTGTTCACCGGGCTCGGCGACGGCGGCGAACTGCTGAAGAAGCTGGCCGAACAGAACGACGGCGTGTTCGTGCAGCGGTAGCTTCCGCGGGCCGCGTCCGCCACGATGCGGACGTGCCTCCGCCGTCCGCCGCTCCGAGTCCGCTGCGCTGCTGGCTCGGCTTCGCCGCCTTCTACACCGCCGCGTTCGCGGTGCTGGCGGTGTTCATGCAGTGGTTCCCGGTGTGGTTGAAGGACGTGGCCGGGCTGCGGCCGCAGGACGTGTCGGTGGTCATGGCCGGGCAGACGGTCGCGCGCACCATCGCCGGGCCGCTGTGGGCGCACCGCGCCGACCGCGCCGGAGCCGCACGCGGGCTCCTGGTGTGGCTGTCGTTCGCCAGCGCCGGCACGCTGGCGTTGTGGGGGCTCGGGCACTCGTTCTGGTGGTGTGCGGCCGTGGCGCTGCTGTTCGGCAGCCTCTACTCGCCGATGTATCCGATCCTCGACGCCGCGGCGCTGCAGGCCGGCAGCGAGCACGGCTTCGTCTGGAGCCGCATGCGGATGATCGGCTCGATGTCGTACCTGGTCGTACTGCTGGTCGCCGGCGTCGCGTTCGAAGCCAGCGGCAGCGGCGCGATCCTGCCGACGCTGGTCGTGGGCGGCCTGCTGATGGGCGGCTGCTCGCTGCTGGTGCCGCGGCCGCGGGCGAACGTCGCCGCCGATGGCGCATCGTCGCCACCGGCCGAGCCGTGGTGGGCGCTGTTGCGTTCGCGGCAGTTCGTCGTGCTGCTGGCGGCGTCGGCGCTGATCCAGGGCAGCCACGCGACGTTCTACAACCTGTCGACGGTGCACTGGAGCGAGCACGGCATCGACAACTTCACCGCCAGCGTGTTGTGGGCCGAGGGCGTCACCGCCGAGATCGTGGTGTTCTTCGTCGCCAAGGACCTGTTCGGTCGCTTGCGGCCGACGACGATCATGGCAATCGGCGGGCTCGGCGCCGTCGTGCGCTGGCTGATCGTCGGCGCCACCACGTCGGTGCCGCTGCTGGCGGCGACCAACTGGCTGCACGGCGTCAGCTTCGCCGCGACCTACCTCGGCACGCTGCGCGCGCTCGAACGGCGCGTCGCCCCGCACCAGCGCGCGACCGCGCAAGGTCTGCTCGGCGCCGCCAACTCCGGCATCGGCATGGTCGTCTGCGGCCTCGTCGGCGGCTTCCTCTACGAACGCTTCGGCGGCCTCGGCTTCAGCACGATGGCCTTGTTCGCCGGTGCTGGCGTCGCCGCGACGTGGTGGCTGCGGCGGGCGGCGGATCGAGCCGCCGCGCCGCCGTCGCCGCCGAACCCGGCGTGATCAAGCCGTTGGCGGCTGCCCGTCGTGCACTTCCAGCGGGCCCGCTTCGGGCGCTTCCCACGGTTCGCTCGCGCCCGGCTGGTCGTCCTCCCAGGCGGTGAACAGGCGGTAGAGCGCCGGCATCACCAGCAGCGTCAGCAGCGTGCTGGAGACGAGGCCGGCGATGACCACCGTCGCCAGCGGCCGCTGCACCTCGGCGCCCTGGCCGGTGGCCAGCGCCATCGGCACGAAGCCGAGCGACGCGACCAGTGCGGTGATCAGGATCGGCCGCAGGCGCACGAGGCAGCCACTTCGCAGCGCCAGGTCGCGCGCCATGCCCTCCTGGCGCAGCTGGTTGACGAACGTCACCATGACGACGCCGTTCAGCACGGCGACGCCCGACAGCGCGATGAAGCCGACCGCCGCCGAGATCGAGAACGGCAGGTCGCGCAGCCACAGGCCGACGATGCCGCCGGACAGGCCGAGCGGCACGCCGCTGAACACCAGCAGCGCGTACTTCACGCTGCGGAACATCGAGAACAGCAGCACGAAGATCAGGAAGAACGCGATCGGCACGACGACCAGCAGCCGCGCGCGCGCTTCGGCGAGGTTCTGGTAGGTGCCGCCCCATTCGAGCCAGCCGCCCGGCGGCAGGTCGATCGTGCTCAGGCGGCGCTGCGCGTGCTCGACGAACGAGCCGAGGTCGCGGCCGCGCACGTTCGCCTGCACGGTGATCATGCGCTTGCCGTTGCGGCGGCTGAACTGGTACGGGCTGTCGATCGCGCGCACCTCGGCCAGCGCGCCGAGCGGGATCGTGCGGCCGAACTCGTCGCCGTTCGCGGCGGCGTGCGGCAGCGGCACCGCCAGCTCGGCGAGTGCGGCCGCCGACTCGCGCGCACGTTCGGGCAGGCGCACGACGACCTCGACGCGGCGGTCGCCTTCGAACATGACGCCGGTGGTGCGGCCGCCGACGCCGATCGCGAGCACGTCCTGCACCGCGGTCATGTCGAGGCCAGCACGCGCCGCACGTTCGCGGTCGACGACGACGTCGAGCATCGGCACGCCGTCGGTCTGTTCGACCTTGATGTCGCAGGCGCCGGGCAGCTGGCCGAGCGTCTCGGCGATGGTGTCGGCGCAGCGCTGCATGCGCGCGAAGTCGTCGCCGTAGACGCGCACCGCCACGTCGCTGCGCACGCCGGCGATCAGCTCGTTGAAGCGCATCTGGATCGGCTGCGTGAACTCGAGGGCGGCGCCGGGGGCCTGCTGGCACACCTGCTCGATGCGCGCGATCAGCTCGGCCTTCGGCAGCTTCGGATCCGGCCAGTGCTCGCGGTCCTTGAGCATCAGGAAGGTGTCGGTCAGGTTCGGCGGCATCGGGTCGGTCGCCGCTTCGGCGGTGCCCGTGCGCGAGAACACCGTCGCCACCTCCGGGATCGCAGCCAGCGCCAGTTCGAGTTCGAACTGCATCTTCGTCGCCTGCTCGAGGCCGGTCGACGCCGGGCGCGTCGCCATCACCACGACATCGCCTTCGTCGAGGTTCGGCGCGAACTCCGAGCCCAGGCGCTGGAACAGCAGCAGGCTGCCGACGAAGGCGACGCCGGCGGCGGCGACGACCGGCAGGCGGGCGCGCAGCGCGAAGTCGAGCAGCGGGGTGTAGGCGCGCTTGCCGAGGCGCACGAGGAAGTTGTCGTGCTCGCTGACGCGGCCGCGGACGAAGATCGCGACCAGGGCCGGCACCAGCGTCAGCGACAGCAGGAACGCCGCCGCCAGCGCCATGATGACGGTCTGCGCCATCGGCCGGAACATCTTCCCCTCGACCCCGGTCAGCGCCAGGATCGGCAGGTAGACGGTGACGATGATCGCCTGGCCGTAGACCGACGGCTGGATCATCTCGCGTGCCGCGACCATGACTTCGTGCAGGCGCTCCTGCAGCGACAGCAAGCGGCCGAGCTGGTGCTGCTTGTCGCCGAGCCGGCGCAGGCAGTTCTCGACGATGATCACCGAGCCGTCGACGATCAGGCCGAAGTCGATCGCGCCGAGCGACATCAGGTTGCCGCTGATGCCCGCCTGCAGCATGCCGGTGCCGGTCATCAGCATCGACATCGGGATCGCCAGCGCGGTGATCATCGCCGCGCGCAGGTTGCCGAGCATCAGGAACAGCACGACGACGACCAGCAGGGCGCCCTCGGCGAGGTTGGTCGCGACCGTGGTGATGGTGGCGTCGACCAGCTTCTTGCGGTTCAGCACGGTGCGCACCCGCACGTCCGGTGGCAGCGACTGGCGCAGCCCGGCGATGCGGGTGTCGAGGTCGTTCGACACCTGGCGGCTGTTGGCGCGCAGCAGCATCAGCGCGGTGCCGAGCACGACTTCGCGGCCGCCCTGGCTGGCGCTGCCGGTCCGCGACGGTCGGCCCTGCACGACGTCGGCGACGTCGCGCACGCGGATCGGCACGTCGCCGCGCGTGGTCACCGCCACGTCGGCGATCTGCTCCTTGCGTTCGAACTTGCCGCCGGCGCGGATCGTCCACGCTTCGCCATGGCGTTCGACGAAGCCGGCACCGGTCGACACGTTGTTGCGTTCGAGGGCCTGAACCAGGTCGTCGAAGCCGAGGCCGTAGGCGGCGAGGCGGCGCGGGTCCGGCTGCACGTGGTACTGCTTCACGTAGCCGCCGTTGCTGTCGATGCTGGCGACGCCGACGATGTTGCGCAGCTGCGGGCGGATCACCCAGTCCTGCACGGTGCGCAGGTAGGTGGCGCGCGCCAGCTCGTCGGCGAGCCGTTCGCCCTCCGGCGTCAGGTAGCTGCCGTCGCCCTGCCAGCCGGGCTTGCCGTCGGCGACCGTTGCGCCCACGCCGTCGGGGTGCACGAACTCGACGACGTACATGTAGACCTCGCCGAGCCCGGTGGTGATCGGGCCCATCGTCGGCACGGCGCCGACGGGCAGCATCGGCTGCACGCCGGTCAGGCGCTCGGTGATCTGGTTGCGGGCGAAGTAGACGTCGGTGGCGTCCGAGAACACCGCCGACACCTGCGAGAAGCCGTTGCGCGAGAAGCTGCGCGTCAGCTCGAGGCCCGGGATGCCGGCCAGCTCGGTCTCGACCGGATAGGTGATCTGCTGTTCGACCTCGGCCGCGGTCAGCGACGGGAACAGCGTGTTGATCTGCACCTGGTTGCTGGTGACGTCGGGCACAGCGTCGATCGGCAGGCGGTTCAGGCTGTAGGCGCCGAACGCACCGACCAGCAGCGCCAGCAGCACGATCAGCCCGCGGCTCCGGATCGACAGGCGGAGGATGGCGTCGAGCATCGGCCTACTTCTCCTCGCCGGCGGCGCTCTGCAGCGCCACGGCCTTCAGCACGAAGCTGCCGTCGGCGACGACCTTGTCGCCGACCACGAGGCCGGAGTGCACCGGCACGAAGCCGTCGATTGGACGGCCGACGTCGACCGTGCGCTGGGTGAACGCCGTGGCGTCGCCCGGCACCGGCACGAACACGACGGTGCGGTGTTCGATCGTCTGCACGGCGCTCTCCGGCACCGCCAGCTGCGGCCCACCTTCGCCGACGCGCGACGACGCGACGTCGAGGCGGGCTTCGCAGGTCATGCCGGCGCGCAGCGCGGCCGGCGGCTGCCGCACTTCGATGCGCGCGGTCGCCGTGCGCGTCACCGGGTCGAGGCGCGGCGCCAGGAACGTCACCGTGCCGCTGCACGCGACATCCGGCGTCCACGTCAGCCGCACGGTTGCGGGGCTGTCCAGCACGACGTCGGCGACGCGCGCTTCCGGCACTTCGGCCAGCACCCACAGCACCGTCGGGTCGGCGAGGGTGAACAGCGGCAGCCCGTCCGGCATCGCCATGGCACCGAGCGTGGCCGTGCGTTCGACGACCTGGCCGGAGCGCGCGGCGCGCAGCACGAGCCGCGGTTGCACGACCCCGTCGCGCAGCAGCAGCTCGATGGCGGCCTCCTCCATGCCGAACAGGCGCAGCCGGTTCTTCGCCGCCGCCGCCGCCGACTCGGCGCGTTGCTGCGTGCCGAGGGCGGTCTGGTAGTCGACTTCGCGCCGCGCGACGTCCGCCGGCGACAGGCCCTGCGCTTCCGCCAACAGCTTCTGCCCGCGTTCCCACTCGAGCTTCGCCAACGTCACCAGCGGTGCGGTGGTGGCGGCGGTGCGTTCCTGCAGCAGCAGCTCGGCCTGCGCTTCGCCGAGGTCGCTGCTCTCCAGCACCGCGAGCGGATCGCCCTGGCGGACCAGCGCGCCGAGCTTGGCCGGCAGTTCGACGATGCGGCCGCGCACGGTCGTCGTCACCTGCAGCAGCGAGTCGGTGTCGAACGACGCGCGCGCCGGCGCCGAGAAGTGCGCGTGCAGCGGCTGCATCACCGCCTCGACGATCGCCAGCGGATGGCGGGCGAGGGTCGTCGTCGACAACCGGAACACCTCCGGCACGGCCGCGGCCGGCGGCGGGGTGTCGGGGGTTTCGCTCGCGTTGGTCGTCGGACCGCAGGCAGTCGCCACGAGGAACAGCACGCTGGCGAGGCGACTGGCTCGCGCGCCGCCGTGGCGGCAGTGGTAGGGACGAGGCAGCGAAGGCGCGGCGGCGGAACAGGGCGCTTGCAAGGAGTAGGACATCGCGGGCGGGAAAGCGGTCGGAGGAGATCGGGCAGCGGTGGCGAACGGTTCGCGCGGGCGAACGGCGATGCGGCGTCCTCGGTGCGCGTGCGGCGACGCGCGTGCGTCGGTGGGCACTGCGGCCGGATGGAGGCCGATGGGCGGGCGCTGCCGGCGGGGCCGGTGGCTCGCGGTTCAGCCGTGCGGCGGCGCGCGCGGTTGCGCAGCTGCCAGCAGCGGCGAACGGATCTGCGGGCGGAGGTCGACGGCAGCGAACTGCGGCGGCGCGCGGCCGATCGGCAGCTGCAGTGCGGCGTCGGCCAGCCACAGCAGCGGCGGCGCGTCGTCGCCGCGTGGCCCATCGTCGTCACCGGCGACCGCGGGTTGCCGCGCGTCGTCGGGTTCGTCGTGGCGCACGTGCTTCTGGTCCTGGTGGTCGAGCACCGAGTGCGGCGGCTCGCCGGGCTCGTCGGTGGTGCTCGCCGCCAGCGGCCGGGCGATGGTGTCGGTCGCGTTCGCTGCACCGACGGGCCAGCGTGCGTCGTGGACCGGCGCGAGATGCCGTTCCGTCGCCAGGTGGAACGGCAACCAGATCGCCTGCAGCAGCAGCGCCACCGCCAACAGCCAGCACGCGACCCGCTGGGCGGAGCTCGTCGTGGTGGGTTCGGGCGTGACGGCGGGCATGCGCGGGCCGCAAGGTAGGACGCGATCGCGCCACTGTCCACGGGGCCATCGGCGGGGCCGCTACGGTGGCCTGTGGCCGGGTCCGCGTCAGCTCGGCCGCTGGCGTCGCCGCGTGATCGCCGCGCGCACTGCCGGTGCCTGCAGGGCTGCCCGGCGCCGCGCCGCCACGAACAGCACCAGCGCCCAGGTGGTCGACGCCACGAGGCTCGCCAGCAGGCCGCCGTAGTGCAGCGGCGGATGCGCGGTGTTCCACGCCAGGGGCCGCAGCGCCGCCTCCGCCAGCGGCGTCGACGACTGTGCGTGCATGCCGACCAGCGCTTGCAGCGGCGGGATCGTCAGCGCGACCAGGGCGACGGCGGCGAGCACGTTCTTGAAGCGCAGGATGCCGAGCCGCTTCCACAGCGGCAGCAACGTCACCAGCGACATCGCGGTCAGCACCAGCGGCCATTCCTGGCGCGGTTCGCTGGCGCCGAAGCTCGGCAACAGCGGCCCGACCGCGACCACGCCGGCGAGCAGCCACGGCAGCGCGGTGCGGCGGCGCACCGGGTTGTCGAGGAAGTCGTCGAGGCCGGCGGCGCCGAGCACCGCGAACGCCAGCAGGCACAGCCAGAACGCCGCCGATGGCAGCAGCGGCAGCGCGTCGAGGCCGAGTGCTCCGAGGCCGAGGCCCGGCACCACCTGCAGCACGCTGGGCAAGGCGCCGAGGGCGGCCAGCACCGACCAGGCGCCGACGTCGACGTGGCGTTGGCGCCGCAGCACGCCGAGCGCTGCCATCACCAGCAGCATCGGGCCCGGCACACGCAGCGCTGCCGCGAGGTCGAAGCTGCCCGGGCCGCTGCGGTAGGTCGTCAACAACGCGCCGGGCGACGTCGTCACCGCTGCGTCGAGCCACGGTGCCAACGCATCGAGCCACAGCCACTGCGCGGCGGCGAGCGCCGCCAACGAAGTGGCGGTCAGCAGGCCCGGCAGCGACGGCCGTTCGTCGTCGCGGTCGCCGCAGGTGACGGTGCGCACGAAGCCCATCAGGCACAACGTGGCGCAGGCGACGGCGACGACCGTCGGACCGGCGACGAACGGCAACGACAGGCAGAGCCACGTCCACGGCAGCCACGTTCGCCGCGTCGACGGGCGGTCGCAGCGCACCACCGCTTCGAGCGCCAGCGGCGCCAGCGCCGCCGCCAGTTGTTCGCGCGGCGCCTGCGCCATGCCGACCAGCCACGGCGACAGCCCGTAGGCGATGCCGACCAGGAACCCGGCGTAGCGACTGCGACCCTGCGCCCGCAGGAATCGGTAGCACAAGGCACCGCCGAGCGCTGGCACGCAGATGCGCGCCAGCAGTTCGAGGTCGGTGGTCTGCGGCCGCGCCCACGCGCCGACCAGCTGCACGACCAGCACGATGGCGGCGATCAGGAACGTCGCACCGATGCCTTCGCTTCGCCCCGTGCCGTAGAGGCTCACCGGAGCGGCTCCGGGTGCGGGCGGCGAGAGGGCTCTGCGATCGGCACGCACGACTTTCGTCGCCGCCGTCGCTGGCCCTTGAGGCATAGCCACGATGGCACGCGGCCTGCCGCGGTCCTTGCGTCAGCGGGATGGGTTCCGTTCGCGGCGCACTGCAGCGAAGGCCCACACCGCGAACGCCACTGCCGCGAACATGGCCAGCGCCGATCCCGCGGCGAGCCCCGGGGCTCGGTAGGTGAACACCACCGTGCACGCACCCGCCGGCAGTGCCAGCAGCCGGAACGCGTGGTCGGCGCGATGCACCGGTACTTCGGCGCCGTCGATCGTCGCCGTCCAGCCGGGCAGGAACGTGTCGGTCAGCAGCAGCCACGGTTCGCGGCCCGCGGCGACGGCGAGTTCGATGCGCGTCGGTGCGTCGGCGACGAAGCGCACGCTGCGTGCGTCGCCCGGGTGCGGCGCGTTCGGCAGCGGCTGCGGCAGCTCGCGCGCCAGCGCGTGGGCGCGTTGTCGCGGCTGCAGGTCGTTCGCCAGCAGCGCCTGCACGACCGCCGCGTCGTCGGCATGCGCCACGACCTCGGCGACGGCGAACGCGCGCGGCAGCGCCGTCGCCCGTTCGTGCACGAAGAACGCGCCGTGCGCGCCGGCCACCGGCGGTCCGACGATGGCGCCCGTGTGCGGCAGCGCCTCGGTCGCCAGCACGTAGCGCACCGAGAGCAGGTCGAGCAGCGGATGCTCGAACGGGTGCGCCGTCGCGAACGCCTCCGCCGGCCGCGCCCCGTTCGCGATCTCGTCGGCGAGGATCTTCGTCGGCAGCGTGTGCGGCAGCGCACCGGTCAGGTAGCCCTTGGCGGCGAGGCGTTCCCCGATCGCCTTGCCGAGCAGCGCCTGCAGCGGCTGCAGCGAGCGGCCGTCGAAGTGCGAGTAGAAGTGCAGGTCGCGGATGCCGGGCACCAGCAGTTGGCCCGGCGGCAGTTGCGACTGGATCGGCGTCTCGCTGCTGCCGCGCGCGATCGTGAAGCCGCCGCTGTCGGCGAACTGCGCCGCGCGTTCGCGCAGGAACGTGTGCACCGGCGTCTCGAACGGCTGCGTGCGCGCGGCACCGCGCGTGACCGTGGCGCCATGCGCACCGAGTTGCAGCACCGTCAGAACGCCGGCGGCGAGTGCCAGGCCGGTGCGCGTGCGCTCGTCGCGGCGCAAGGCCCACAGCAAGAACCACAGCGACGCACCGCACAGCCACGGCAGTGCGCGCGCCGCTTCGTCGGCGAGGCGCGCTTGAGCGGCGGCGAAGCGGTCGACACCGGGCGAGGCGCCGTTCTGCACGTGGTTCGCGGCTTGTTCGACCGTGCAGTGGTACTTCGTCGCCAGCGCCTGGGCGAACGCGACGCTGTCGGCCTGCGTCCATTCGGCGGGGCCGCGCACGCGCGTGCACACGATCGCCAGCGCCGCCGCGACGAGCGCCAGCAGCAGCGGCGCGCGCCACGCTGCCGTGCGCAGTCGCTCGAGGCCGAGCGCGGCCAGCCAGCAGACGAACAGCGCACCCGGTGCGAGCCAGCGCAGTGGCCAGACGTTCTGCACGACCGGCAGGTGGTAGAGCAGGCGCACCAACGGCCAGAACAACGCGAGCCCGGCGCACAACAGCCACGCCGCAAGCGGCAGGGCCCGGTGCTTGCCGGCGAGCGCGCCGAACGCGGCGAGCAAGAGGCCGAAGGTGCCGACGAACACCGCGTACTCGGTGTAGTTGAAGTTCGGCTGCGCCGGCTCGCCTTCGCGTTCGCGGGTGTTCCACAGCAGGCCGAGCGGGTTCTGTTCGCGGTAGGGGATCGTCGCGATCGCACTCGGATGGCCGAACGCATCCGGCAGCAGGAAGCCGAGCAGGCCGTAGCTCTCGTACGACTGGTCGGCGATCGTCTGCATCGTCGGCGTCGTCTCGCGTGCGCTGTGCGGGAAGAACTGCAGCGACGGCAGCACCTGCGGCATCGCCAGGCAGCCGCCGAGCGCGAAGCCGAACAGCAGCCGCAGCGCCACGGCGCGTGCCTGCCGCGGCCCGCCGGCGCCGAGTGTGCGCACGATCTGCCACGCAGCGACGAAGCCGCCGAGCACCGTGGTCGTCGCTGCGAACGGCGGGAAGCCGGCGAGCCACGTCATCGCGAACGCACCGCCGAGCGCTCCGACGTACAGCACGCGCAGCCGTTCGGCCTGCGCGATCGCCAGCACCGCCCACAGCACGCCAGGCAGCCACACGTAGCTGCCGAGGCGCATCCAGAACAACGCGTTCGTCGCCATCGGTCCCGACAGCTCGAACAGCGACGCGCCGAACCACGCCGCCAGCAGAGGCAGGCCACTTCGCCGCAGCAGGCCGAACGCGAGCAGGCCGCCGAGGGCCAGGTTCAGCCACGCGACGAGGCCGAGGCGGTGTTCGGGATCGCTGCTGGCCAGCGCCAGCCAGTTCGGCGGGTAGCACAAACCGATCAGGCCGTGCGCGTGCAGCGGCGCGCCGCCGCGCGCGTGCGGGTTCCACGTCGGCAAGCGGCCGGCGGCGAGTTCGTCGTGCGCCAGCTGCAGCTCCGGCAGGAACCACACCGGCACTTCGGTGACGTCGAAGTTGGCGCCGTCCTGCGCCGCCGCCAGTTGTTCGTTCGTCGACGTGCACGCGACCGGCGGGAACTGGGCGAGGTCGTAGGAGACGAACGCGCGGCCGCCGAACACGCACGGCCACAGCCACAGCAGCGGCAGCAGCACCAGCGACAGCACGGCGAGGTGTTGCTTCAGCGGAGCAGGGGCGGTGGGCACGGCGAGACGATGCATCGGTCGCGCGGTCTCCGCAATGGCGGGTGTCGGCGCGCGGGCCGCTCGCGACCATGGCACCGTCGGCACTGGGCCCGCTGTGCAGGTTGGCGCGGCCGCGGCGAACGCCGTATGGTCGCCCGGCCACGATGACCGACCTCGCCGTTCCGACCGACGCACCGCCGGCAGCTGCCGCGCCGGTCTGGTCGCGGCCAGCGGTCGTTCTGTTGCTCGCGATCACCGCGCTGGCCGCAGCCCTGCGCCTGTGGGGCATCCGCGAGTGGTCGTGGAACGACGACGAAGCGGCGACCTGGCGCGCGCTGCAACTGCCCCTGGCAGGTGGCAGTGGGTTCTTCAGTTCGCCGGAGAGCCGCGCCCCGCTCGCGCACTTCGTGCTGCGCTGGCTGGTCGACACCGGCCTGTTGCCGAGCCTCGGCGAAGGCGCGCTGCGCCTGCCGTTCGTGTTCGTCGGCATCGTCACCGTGCCGCTGCTCGCCGTGTTCGGTCGCCGCTTCGTCGGCACCTGGCCGGCGCTGCTCGCCGCCCTGCTGCTCGCGTGCCATCCGGCGCACGTCGCCCACAGCCAGACCGCCGCCCCGGGCGTGGTGTTGCCGCTGGTGTGGACGCTGTTGCCGCGGGCCCTGGCGGCGCGCCGTTCGTTCGCCTTGTTCGCGGCGATCCTCGTCGCCGGCCTCGCCGATCCGACCGGCTGGTGCGCGGCGCCGTTGGTGGCGGCGACGCTGCTGCCGACGTCGTGGTCGCGCCCGTATCGGCTCGGCTTCGGGCTCGCGGCCGCAGCCTTCGCCGCGCTGGCGTTGCCGCACTTGGGGCTGCCGCTCGTCGGCGCCGCCGCCCTCGGCGGGTTGCTGGTGCCGCCGTCGCCGCGACTGCTGCTGGTCGTCTTGTTGCCCCTGCTGGCCGCGTTCGTCGAGCCGAGCACCGCTGCGCTCGCAGCACTGCCCGGAGTCAGCCTGCTCGCCGCCAGCGGCTTCGCGGCGCTGGCTATGCGCTGGCGCTCGTCGTTGCCGCCGAGCCGTTGGGCCAGTTTGGTGGCGTGGTTGCCGGCCGCGGTCGTCGTCGCCGCCTTGTTCGTCGACGCGTTCCTGCTGACGACGTTGTTCGCCGGTGGTCGGCCGCCGTGGCGCGACGCGGCCCGGCTGGTTCTGCGTACCGGGGAAGGCTCGCAGGGGATCGTGGTCGGCGCGGCGGCTGGTCGCGATGTGCTGCGGTGCTACCTGCGGCCGCGGCACTGGCAGCAGCCCGACGTCGACGCGCATCCGCTGGTGCAGGTGGTGGCCCTGAACGTGGGCGATCCGGCGTCGTCGCTGCAGCAGCTGCTGGCGACCGCGAACGAACGGCGGGCGGCAGCCTTCCTCGTGCTCGGCGCCGCCGATCGCCAGCGCCTCCTCGTCGACGACGCAGCGGCAGCCCTGTTGCACCAGCGTTTCCTCGTGCTGGCGGTGCTGCCGGCACCGGCCGTCGCCGGCGACGATTCGCTGTTCGTGATGGCGCCGCGAAGCACCGACTGAACGTGCGCGCAGACGGCGCCGGATCCACGCGGCGCCGGCCTTCGTCAGAGCCGGAACTGGCGCACGAGCTCGCCGAGGCGCCCCGCCGTGCCGCGCACGGCGGTGGTCAGTTGCCCCGCCGATTCGGTCAGTTCCTGCGTGCGCGCGGTGCCCGTGGCGACCGCCGGCGACACGTCGCGGATCGTCGTCGACGCCGTGCTCGCGGCGGCGACCGCCGAGCCAACCGCGTCGGCATCGTGGCGCTGGCGCACGACGTCGCCGGCGATGCGTTCCTGCAGCGTGTGCACCTCGGTGACCAGGTTGCGCACCTTGCCCATCGAAGTCGCCGAGCGGGTCGCGGCGTCGACCAGGGCGTCGACGGTGCGGCCGATGACCGCTGCTTCGTTCGCGGTGCGGCCGGCGAGATCGCGCACCTCGTCGGCGACGACCGCGAAGCCGGCGCCGGCGGCGCCGGCGCGCGCCGCTTCGATCGCTGCGTTCAGCGCCAGCATGTTCGTCTGCCGCGCCAGGTCGGCGATGACCGACGTCACCTTGTGGATCTGCTGCGTGTGCGCCGCCATGCCGCGGACCTGCTCGTCGGCGTGGCCGACGGTGGTCGCGGCGTCGTTCGCCTGCGTGCGCGCGCTGCCGCTGCCGCTCTCGACCGAGTCCACCGACGCGTGCAGGCTGGTGCTGGCCTGGTCGGCGCGGCCGACGGCGTCGACCACTGCGTTCGCCGCCTGGCCGAGCTGGTCGGCCTGCTGGCGCGAGGTCGCGGCCTCGGCCTGCAGGGAACGCAGCACCCGGTCGAGGTCTTGCACCGATGCCGTCAGTTCGCCGACGCCGCCGTCGAGGGTGGTGACGGTGCCGTGGATCTTGGCGACGAACGCGTTGAAGCCGCTGGCGAAGGCGCCGACTTCGTCGCGCGAACCGACGTGCAGCCGGCGCTGCAGATCGCACTCGCCGGCGCCGAGCTCGGTCAACATGTGCGCCATGGTGCGGATCGGCCGCACCACCTGGCGCAGCAGCAGCCACAGCAGGCCGAGCAGCAGGGCGCCACTGGCGGCCAGCATCCAGCGTTGCCGCTGCATCGCCTGTGCGGTGGCGGCGGCGCCGCGTTCGTCGCTCTGCGTCAGTTCCTGCTGCAGCCACGTCTCGAGCGCATCGGCCGCGGCGAGGAACTGCGCGTGGGCGGTGGCCTTGGCCTTCTGGCGGGCGACGTAGTCGACGACCAGAGCACCGAGCTTCTTCGCTTCGTCGGCGGTGGCAGCGGCGGCGGCGAGCGCGCGTTCGTCGGTGAGCGCCTCGACGTCCTCGCCCGGCTGCCGGCCGGCCAGCGCCTGGAGCGTCTCGACCAGCGCTTCGCCGGCGAGTTGCAGGTCGAGCTCGGCCTGGTCGCCGTCGGCGGTCCCGGCGGTGGCCGCGTAGCGGAAGAACGCGTTCTGCTGGCGCGTCAGCGTGCGCCGCAGGCCGGCCAGCACCTCGGCGCACTCCTCGTCGTCGCCGGCGAGGTTCTCGATCGCGGTCAAGCGCGTCAGCACCGGCGGCAATGCCGTCTCGACGGACGTGCGGGCGGTGGCGATCGAATCGCGCATCGGCAGCAGCGCTGCGGCCTGTTGCGCGAACGTGGCGATCGCCGCCGGCTCGTCGGCAGCGCCGCCGCGCGCGCGTTTCCGCAGCGACGCGAGCTCTGCGGTCACCTGCTGCTCGACCGCTTCGCCGCTGCGCAGGCGGCCGACATCGATCGTCGTGCGCAGCGCGTCGGCGCGGGTCTGGATCAGCGTGCGATGGTGGCCAGCGCGCGCCGCCGCGTCGTCGGACTGGGCGGCGCCGAGCCAGCCGACGCCGCCGAGCAGGATCGCCTGCACGATCGACGCCCCGACCAGCTTGGTGCGCAGCGAGACCATGCGTTCACTTCTCCAGCACCAGGTCCAGCTTCTGCGGCGCGCCTTCGGCGACGACGACCTCGCGTTCGAGCGCCTTCAGCTTCTTGTTCCAGGTGCGCAGCGTGTAGGTGCCCGGCGGCACGTTCTCGAGCTTGTAGGTCGCGGTGAACACGGCCTTCTGGTCGGTCGACTGCTCCTTGTCCTTCTGCAGCTCGACGTGCACGAAGTGCGGCGTCTCGAGCGCCAGCACGTACATCGTCATCTCCGGGTGCAGCCGGCAGACGATCGGGAACTCGCCGGCCTGCGGGAACACGTGCGACTTGTTCTCGCCCTTGTCGGCGTCGACGTCGAGCTTGCAGCACTCGGCCTCGACGAACACGTTGTGCTTGACCTGGTCCTCGTTGGTGAACTCGACCGTGCTGCCGCGCACGATCGGCAGCACGTGCGGCTCGAACGCGAGCTTCTTCTGCACGACCGTCGCCTTGCCGGGCTTGCTCGCCTCGGCCGGCTTCTGCTTCGGCTCGAGGTAGAGCACGACGTCGCGCTGGCTGGTGGCACCCTTGGTGGTGATCTTCACTTCGGTGCGCACCGTGCCCTCGACGCCGCCGGTGGCGGGACGCGGGGTGGCGGGCCAGACGAGGCCGGCCGCGAGGCACAGGCCGAGAACGGGCAGCGAGAGGTTCATGGCGATTCCTCGTTCAGCGCATCGGCGCGGCCAGCGGACGGTTCTCCCACGTGCCGGTGAGCGTGCGCAGGAACGCGACCAGGTCGTCGACCTGCTGCTGCGACAGCTCGACGCCGAGCTGGTAGGTGCCCATGACGCGCACCGCTTCGTCGAGCGTCGCCACCGAGCCGTCGTGCAGGTACGGCGCCGTCAGTTCGACGTTGCGCAGCGACGGCACCTTGAAGCTGTGGCGGTCGCGTTCGTCCTTGGTGACGTTGTAGCGGCCGAGGTCGGCGTGGTTCAGGTGGCGCTCGCTGAAGAACTCCTTCTTCTGGCCGAGCTTCTGGAACGTCTTGCCGCCGACCGCGGCGCCGTAGTGGCACTGCGCGCAGCCGACCTGCTTGAACGTCGCGTAGCCGCGGAGCTCCTGCTCGCGCAGCACGTCGCGCTCGCCGCCGAGCCAGCGGTCGAAGCGCGAGCCCGGCGTCAGCAGCGTGACCTCGAACGTCGCGATCGCCTCGAGCAGGCGTTCGGTGGTGATGTCGTTCGGGCTGTTGACCTCGCCCGGGAACGCACGGCGGAACGCGGCGACGGCGCCGGCATCCTGGCGCATGCGCTCGGTGATCTCGGCGAAGTTGCTGCCCATCTCACCGGCGGCCTGCGGCGGGCCCGAGGCCTGCGACGCGAGGTCCTTGGCGCGGCCGTCCCAGAACTGCGCGATGCCCAGGGCGGCGTTGAACACGGTCGGCGTGTTCAGCGGGCCGACCTGGCAGAAGATGCCGACGGCCTTCGGGCTGCGGTCGGCGCCGCCGAAGCGCAGGTCGTGGCAGCTGGCGCACGACACCGTCAGGTCCTTCGACAAGCGCGTGTCGTGGAACAGGTGGCGGCCGAGGTCGACGCGCGCCGGGCGCAGTTCGATCTCGAGCGCGTCGGCGAGTTCTTCGACGGTCGGCAGCGCTTCCAGCGGTTCGTTTTCGCCGGGCACCTGCGGCACCTGCTGCACCGGCTCCACGTGCGCGAGCCCGGTGGTCGCCGCGGCGGTCTCGCCGACCGGCGCCGCCGGCATGGGCATCTCGGCGGCGAGTGGCGCGTTGGTCGTCGGCGCCGGCGTCGCCGACTCCTGGGTCTGGCAAGCGGTCGCTGCCAGCAGCAGCAACCAGGAGAAAGTGCGGAAAGAGCCCTGGGACATGGTCGCAGGCGGATCGACCGTGCTGCGGCGCTTCCCTTACCCTGGCTCCGAACCGCCCCTCGGATGGAAGCGCCGGTGCACGCTGCGCAGCCGTTCGTGGTCGACGTGCGTGTAGACCTGCGTCGTCTGCAGCGACGCGTGGCCGAGCATCTCCTGCACGCTGCGCAGGTCGGCGCCGCCGGCGACGAGGTGGGTGGCGAACGAGTGACGCAGCGCGTGCGGCGAACAGGCGACGGCGAGCCCGGCGCGCCCACAGGCTTCGCGCACCACCTGGAACACGCGCACGCGGTCGAGCCGGCGGCCGGTGCGCGACAGGAACAAGGCGTCGCCGGGATCGGTGCGGGCGCGCGCGCGCAGTTCGGGCCGCACCTCGCTGAGGTAGCGCTGCACGTGGCGCAGCGCCACGTCGGCGATCGGCACCAGCCGTTCCTTGCCGCCCTTGCCGAACGCGCGCAGCACGCGGTGCTCGGGCACCAGCGAGTGCACCGACAGGCCGGTGACCTCGCTGACGCGGCAGCCGGTGGCGTAGAGCACGTGCAGGATCGCGAGGTCGCGCACACCGAGTGCGTCGTCGGGTTCGTGGTCGAGCAGCCGCGCGATGCTGCGGCGGGTCAGCGCCTTCGGCAGCTTCTGCTCGAGCTTCGGCCCGAGCAGGCCTTCGGCCACGTCGTCGGCGGCGAGCCCTTCGGCCTGCAGGAAGCGGTAGAAGCCACGGATCGCCGCCGCCGCGCGCGCGATCGACGCCGGCGCGTGGTCGGCCAGCAGCGACGCCAGGTGGCGGTCGATGGCGGCGCGGTCCGGCAACGACGCGGCGCCGGCGAGCAGCCGCTGCAGGTCGTTGCGGTAGGCGGCGACGGTGTGCGGCGACACCTGCAGCTCGACGCCCAGGTAGACCAGGAAGTCGGCGAGCAATTGCGCAGGAGCGGCCACGCCGCGCAGGGTAGCGGCGGGGCCGCCCGAACGCGCCCAGGCTGCGGTCGCCGCGGCCGCGGCGACCCGTCCGCGCGCGCCTTGACGACCTACGACAGCGTCCGTATCGTCCCCGCCCCTTCGCGCCGGCCACACCGGCGCCAAGGCGTCGGCGCCCGCGCCGACGGTGGTGGGGCACCGGTCCTTCGCGCACTGGTTCGCCGTTCCGCTGGGTCGCCCCGGCCCCGAACGGCGTCCGCCCCTTCGATCCTCTGCCGCGTTCGCCAAGCACCGACAGTCATGACCAAGCCGACCAAGACGGATCTGCAGAAGTACAAGTCGATCCTCGTGAAGCAGCTGGCTTCCTTGCGCGGCGATGTCGGGTCGATGCGCGACGAAGCACTGCGGGCGTCGGACCAGGACGCGTCGGTCGACCACCTCGCCGACCAGGGCACCGACAACTACGACCAGGGCTTCATGCTGGGCCTGATCGAGAACGAGGAAGAGACGATCAAGCTGATCGAAGAGGCCCTCGACCGCGTCGACGGCAATGGCGAGTGGGAGTTCGGCGTCTGCCCGCTGTGCCACGAGGAGATCGAGAACGCCAAGAAGCCGGGCAAGGACGGCAAGAAGCCGAAGCCGGCGAAGGCCACGGACATCTGGATCCCGAAGGCCCGCCTCGAGTACCTGCCGTGGGCGCGCTACTGCGTGCGCCACCAGGAGTCCGAGGAACGCAACCGCGAGAGCGCGTGAGCCCGGCCCCCGGGGAAGCGGCGGACACTCCGGCCGCCGAAGCGCCCGCGAAGTCGTTCGCCGGCAAGCCGTGGTTCTGGTGGCCGTGGCCGCTGCTGGTCGTGGCCGACCTGTGGAGCAAGCACTGGGTGTTCACCCGGTTGGCCGAACGTTCGCCCGGCGTCGAGGAGATGCGGCGCCAGCCGGAGCTGGTGTTCGACACCGCGGCCCTGAGGTTCGAGCTGGTGACCTGGGGCAACACCGGCACCATCTGGGGTCTGTTCCAGAACGGCACCGTGGTGCTGATGGTGCTGCGCTGCTTCGCCGTGTTGGGCCTGCTCTGGTTCGTGCGCGGCACCGCCGTCACCGCCCGCCTGCAGCTGTTCGTGCTGAGCCTCGTGCTCGCCGGCGCCATCGGCAACCTCTACGACAACTTCACCCGCGCCGACCGCTCGGTGCGCGACTTCCTGCACTTCTCGGCGACCTGGCCGTTCGCCTGGGACTTCCCGGCGTTCAACGTCGCCGACTCCTGCATCACCGTCGGCGCCATCGGCCTGTTCCTGCTGCTGTGGCGCGACGACCTGAGCTCCGCCAAGGCGAAGAAGGCGGCGGCGGTGGCGGCGGTGGATCGCAAGCCGGGCGCGTAGTCGCTATTCTGCTTCGCCTTCGGTCGGCCTACAGCCGGCCGGAGCCGACACCCGATCGCCGGACCCCGCCACGCCGCGATGCTGCGGCGCACGCTCGTGCTAGAGACGACCCTCGCCAGCCTGACTCTCGCCAACCCCGTGCTCAGTGCCTCGGGCACGTTCGGCTCCGGTTGGGAAGGGCGCCAGTTCTCCGATCTCGGCCATGTCGGCGGGCTCGTCAGCAAGACGGTGACGCTGGCGCCGCGGCCCGGCAACCCGCCGCCGCGCATCTGGGAGACGCCGTCGGGCATGCTGAACTCGATCGGCCTCGAGAACAAAGGCATCGACTACTTCCTCGCCGAGACGCTGCCGAAGATGAAGCAGCTGCAGGCGGAGGGGCGCAGCAAGCACGGGCTCGGCCCGCGCATCGTCATCAACATCGGCGGCGAGTCGATCGCCGACTTCGTGACGATGGCCGAACGCTTCTGCAAGGCCGGGATCGACCTGCTCGAGGTCAACCTGTCGTGCCCGAACGTGCAGGAGGGCAAGCTGCTGTTCTCGACCGATCCGCGCATGACCGAGCAGGCGGTGCGTGCGGTCAAGGCGGTCGCCAACGTGCCGGTGTTCGCCAAGCTGTCGCCGAACGTCACCGACATCGTCGCCATCGCGCGCGGCGCCGAGCAAGGCGGCGCCGACGGCTTGACGGCGATCAACACGCTGATCGGCATGGCGGTCGACTGGCGCAAGCAGAAGCCGATCCTCGGCCGCGTCATCGGCGGCCTGTCGGGGCCGGCGATCAAGCCGGTGGCGCTGCGCATGGTCTACGAGCTGGCGCGGTCGGTGAAGCTGCCGATCCTCGGCGTCGGCGGCGTGCGTTCGGCCGACGACGTGCTCGACTTCGTCTGCGCCGGTGCGTCGGCGGTGCAGGTCGGCACGTCGATGTTCACCGACCCGGGCCTGATGGTCCGCATCGTCGGCGAACTGCAGGACAAGCTGACGGCGGCGAAACAGACGATCCAGAGCCTGCGCGGCGCGCTGCACCGCCACGCGGCGACGCCGCCGGCGGCGTGTGCGCCGGTGGCGCCGGGTGCCGCGCAGGCCGCGGACCAGCCGGGCGGAGGGTGTGCGCGATGAACCTCGGGGCGCTGACGGTCGACATGGTGCAGAAGGCGATCGCGATCTACCAGGATCTCGCCTATGGCCAGGGTCGTCCGCGGCGCCCGATCCCAGGCCTCGGTGGCGGCGGGGTCGCCAACGGGGACACGGCACTCACGGGGGGCAACAACAAGCACGGCGGCGACACGCAGGGCGGCGACGGTGCCGGCAACAAGACGCCCGCCGAGTCGGTGCTCGCCGCGTTCCAGAAGGAACAGTGCGAGACGATCCCCGGCTATCCGTGCCACCGCTACAGCCTGCGGCTCGGCAACCGCAACTACCCGTTCATGAAGCTGCTCCTGCAGGAGCACCTGGTCGCCGGCGAGTACTTCTTCGCCGTGGACACCCACGACCAGATGGAGATCAAGCCCGACTATCCCGACTACGAGCAGTGGATGGCGGTGCGGCGCTTCAACCGCGAGCTCAAGCGGCAGATCGAGCAGGGGCTGGCGCAAGCCGGCTTCGACACCGCCGCGCGCATGCGCCAGTTGTTGGTCGAGCAGGGGTGCAGTGGCAGCGGCGCGTGTCGCGGCCTCGTGCTGGTCGTCGACGACGAAGAGGACCTGGCGGCGGCCGTGGAAGTGCTGCTGCAGCGCCGCGGCTTCCGCACCTACAAGGTGTTCGACGGGCCCGCTGGCGTCGCCGCCGCGCAGCAGTTGCTGCCGGACCTCGTGCTGCTCGACTACGAACTGCCCGAACTCGACGGCCTGCAGGTGCTCGAGCGCTTGCGCAACGAACCGTCGACGGCAGGCATCCCGGTGCTGCTCAACAGTGCGGCGCGCGTGTCGCTGAACGACGCCAAGCGCGCCGACGGCTTCCTGGCGAAGCCGTATCCCGAAGCGCTGCTGCACGAGATGGTCGATCGCGTGTTGCGCGGTCGCGGAGGCCGGGCGTGAACGAAAGCACCGGCTCGCTGCTGACGACTCCGAGTCGCCGCTGCCTTGGTTGGCTCGGCGCCGTCGTACTGTTCGTGCTGCTGACCACCGCCGGCCAGGCGGTGGGCGGCCAGACCTTCGTCGGCGCCGAGCCGGTGGCGACGCGCTGCGACGGTGCGTGCCGCGGCGACGTGCGCCGCAGCGAGCCGGCGGCGCATCACGTGGCGGCCGCCCGCACGCTGCAGAGCGCGCGCCGGGCGCCGCGACCATTCGGCCGCCAGCGCAGCGTGCAACGCCGCGGCCTGCCGCCGCCGCGCGCGCCGACGGCGTGAACCGGTCCGCCCCGCGGTGATGCCGCGGGGAGCCGGTCGCGGTCGCAGCGGCGCCGAGCGCCCTCCGACCGTGGGTGCGTCCCGCCGCGCGGGGCGCCGCGTTCCGTGTCCATCCCGCATTCCGTTCGATTCCGTTCCGCCATGAAGTTCGATCTCGGTTCCCTCCCGTCGCGCCTGGGCAAGGCCCTGCAAGGCTTGTTCGGCAGCGCCAACAAGCGCGCCCTCGCGCAGTACCAACCCCTCGTCAAGGCCGTCAACGCGCTCTCCGACTGGGCCAAGGGCCTCTCGCCCGAGCAGGTGAAGGCCGCGGTCGCCGAACTGCGCCAGCAGGTGCAGGGCGGCCAGAAGTCGCTCGACGACGTGCTGCCGCAGATGTTCGCGCTGACCCGTGAGGCGGCGACGCGCACGCTCGGCATCCGCCACTTCGACGTGCAGCTGATCGGCGGTGCCGTGCTGCACCAGGGCAAGATCGCCGAGATGTCGACCGGCGAAGGCAAGACGCTGGTCGCCACGCTGCCCGCGGCGCTGAACGCGATCGCCGGCAAGGGCGTCTACGTCGTCACCGTCAACGACTACCTGGCCAAGCGCGACCGCGACTGGATGGCCCCGGTGTTCGAGTACCTCGGCCTGACCGTCGGCGCGATCCAGTCGAACATGCCGCCGAACCTGCGGCAGCCGCAGTACGCGGCCGACATCACCTACGGCACCAACAACGAGTTCGGCTTCGACTACCTGCGCGACAACATGAAGAACCGCGCCGAGGACCAGGTGCAGAAGCGCCTGTTCTTCGCGATCGTCGACGAGGTC
>JBILEY010000020.1:0-25221 GCA_044351865.1 Planctomycetota bacterium
TTGTTGGCGAGCGCGCCGTTCTCGCCGTTGCCGACGGCGACCAGGTTCTTCGCGTTCTCCGGGTTGCGCAGCGTCGAAAGGTTGGTCTCGGCGAACAGGACGAGGTTGCCCTCGTTGGCCCACGAGAACGCGTCGATCGCGTTGCAGTGCGCGTTGTAGGCGGTCGTCGAGTCGTCGCCCCACGAGTTCGTGTGCACGCGCGCGCCGGCGTTGAGGTGCGACGTGGCGCGCGTGCTCCAGACCGAGGCAGAGTAGTCGGAGCTGGTCGCGATCTTCGCGAGGTAGGCCATGCCGCGATTCGCGGTCGAACCGTTGACCGGCTGCGCGTCGCCGACCGCGGTGCCGGCCGTGTGCGTGCCGTGCGAGGAGCCGGTGCCCGACCCCGAACGGAAGACGATCTTGCGATGGTTCGGCCCGATCGCGTTCGCCGGATCGCTGAACCAGCAGGAACCGGTCGGGATCGAACTGTCCTGGTGGCCGACGATCTGGCCTTCCCCGCGCAGGCCGAGATTCCAGATGCGGCGGTTGCCGCTGCTGCCGGTCTGGATCGTCCACGACGTGGTGTCGTTGCGCTCGGTGACCACGCCTTCCGGTTCGATCCACTGCACCGACTTCGCGTTCGCAAGGCGCCGCAGCACGTCCGGCGTCGCGGTCACCAGCAGCAGCCAGCGCCCGATCTGTTCGTGCTGCTCGCGCACCGTGGCGCCGGCCGCCGTCGCTTCGGCGACCAACGTCGCGATGTCGCCGCCGGCGAAGCCGAGCACCGACAGCTGCATCGGACCGGTGCCGGCCAGCAGTTCGGGCGCCAGGCGATATGCCGGATGCAGCGGCGACGACCACAGCACGACCCCGCGCTGCTGCAGCGCCGCGACCGTGGCCGGGGCGCCGCGCACGATCCACGCGTGGTTCGGCACGTAGTCGAGCAAGTCGAGGCCGCCGTCGCGCAGCGCCTGCTTGCCCGCTTCGGTCACGGGGCCGCGCACCTGCACGAGGTGCACGTCGACATCGCCGACGGCGGTCAGCTCGGCGGGAAGCACCGGACCAGGGCCGGAGGTGTCGAACTCCGCCCAGCGCAGCGACAACCAGCGGGGCAGGTTGGCGCGCGCGTTCGCCTCCTCGAAGGAGACGCGCGGCGGTTCGACGATCGGAGTCTGGGCGACGGCGTGCGCCGCCAGCAGAAGCAGGGGAACGACGAGGTGATGACGAGACATTGGCCAGGGAGGGCAGGCCAGGCGGGGACGGATGCTACGGGCAACTCGCCCGGGCGTCAGCCCCTGGTGCCGAAGCGGCACCGACCGGGGGCGAGACGGCCCGGGTCATTCGACGTCATGGGCGCATTGGATGCCGGCCGCGATCGCCCCGCCTCAGATGTCGTCGGTGTCGCCCCACATCAGGTGCCAGCCGAGTCCGTCGTCCTCGGTCCGGCACGGCGACGCCAACGGCCGGGTGATGAACGAGAACCGATACGGCGCCGCCAGGAAGCCGAGGCGCGCCGGCGGCGGCACGTAGGGGTTCGGCTGCGTCACCATCGTCGCCACCATCGCGCAGCGGCGGGCGACGGCCAGTTCGCGAACATCGGCCAGCAGCCGCCGCAGCACCCCGTCGCCGACGCCCGGCGCCAGCAAGACGTCGACGGCGATCATCGCGTCCACGCCGAGCAGCTTGGCGACGCGGCTGACGACGAAGCCCACCACGGCGCCACTGCGGTCGGTGGCCAGGTGCCACGTGTAGTCGCGGTTCGGATTGCCGTCGAAGCGCCACGCCAGGTAGGCCGCGGTGCGTTCCTGCAGCACGGTGCGCGCCGGCGGCGCCGCCGCGACCTTCTGCCACAGGGCAGCGAGCCGCGCCGCATCGACGGTGTCGCGCCGTTCGATCTGCACGCTCGCGTCGGCGCCGCGGCGCAGACGCCACGCGCCATACGCCCGCAGCAGCGCGCCCGGGACCGCGCCGAGCAGTGCCGCGAGCCCAGGCACCTTGCCGAGCCACGGCAAGCGCGCCGCCAGCAGCGGGCCCATGCGCAGCGGCATCACGTAGGTGCCGATCAGGAAGCGGATGCGCCAGCCGACCTTCAGGTGGCCCGGGATCACCGCCTCGCGGATCGGGTAGCCGGTGGTGAACTCGAGGTCGCCACGCCGTTCGCAGTCCGCCAGCGCGAACGCGCCGATCGTCGTGAACATGCCCTGGAAGCGGTAGTCCGGGTGCGTCATCACGTCGACGACGATCGAGCCGTTCAACCTCTGCCCGTCGAGCACGAACGTCTGCGGGATGACCGCGTAGTGGCCGACGATGCGGTCGCCGTCGGCGGCGACGTAGAGATGCGCCGGGCCGGCGTGGTTGTCGACGAACTCCCAGCGCCAGTAGGCCGGGTCGGCCTTCTCGAGGTCCTCGCCGACGAACGTCGCCTCGCGGCACTGCAGGATGCCGGCCATGTCGGCCGCGGTGGCGACGCGCGACGTCCAGGTGATCGGCTTCTTCGGTGGCTTGTCCGGTGACTTCGACGACGACTGCGTCGGCTGCGGTGCGGGACTGCCACCGACCTCGGAACGACCTTGCGGTGCCGGCATCGCACTCATGCGCCGACGATGCCGCCGTTCAGGTCGAGCGTGGCGCCGGTGACGTAGTCGGAGTCGATCAGGAAGCGGATCGCGTTGGCGATGTTCTGCGGCGAACCGAGGCGCCCCATCGGGATGCCCGGCAGCACCTTCTCCTCGAGGAACTGCTTCGGCACGTTGCTGATGATGCCGACCTCGTGGTAACCGAGCGCCAACGCGTTGGCGGTGACGCCCTTCTTGGCGTTCTCGACGGCGACCACGCGCGCCAATGCGCCGAGGCCGGCCTTGCTGACCGAGTAGGCGACCGAGCCGGGCACCATCGTGCGCGACAGCACCGACGACAGGTAGACGAAGCGGCCGAAGCCGAGGTCGCGCATGCGCGGCAGCAGGCCGCGTGTGACCAGCATCGCCCCGGTCAGATTCACCGCGAGCGTGTCGTCCCAGTCCTGGTCGCTGCACTTGTGCGCGAGGTTGTTGCGCGACACACCGGCTGCATAGACGACGACCGGGCGCTGCAGCGTCGGCGCCACTTCCTGGCAGAACGCAGCGACGCCGGCGCGGTCCTGCAGTTCGAGGCGCACGTAACGCACGTCGGGGAACTGCTCCGCCGGCGGATTTGCGTGGTAGGTGCCGATCACCTCGTGCTGGCCGCGGAAGGCCTGGACCAGGTACTGGCCGATGCCGCCCGAGGCGCCGACGATGACGATCTGCGCCTTCGTGTTCGAGTTCTGCTGCATGACGGTGCGCGGCCGGGGTCGCGTCCCCGACCTTGGTGGTTGCAAGGAGGACCGCGCCGCCGCGATCCGATCCGGGCCAGTCTAGAGTCGACGCTGGCGACGTCCACAACGCACGCCGGCAACCCTGGGCCGTCGCCCCTGCTGGCTCGCGCCGGCCCTGGGCCCGAACTACGCTCCGCGCCCCACTCGTCCCTCCGGAGTCCCCGCGTGTCCGCCACCGAGTCGCCGTACTGGAATCCCAAGACCGAGACGCTGCCGAAGGACCAACTGCGCGCCCTGCAGCTGGTGAAGTTGCAGCGCCTCGTCGCGCGCGCCTACGAGCAGTCGCCGTTCCACCGCCGCCTCTACGACAAGGCCGGCGTTCGCCCCGAGCAGATCAGGACGCTCGACGACATCCGCCGCCTGCCGTTCATGACGCGCGAGGACTGGATGGCGAACCAGGCCGAGAAGCCGTTGTTCGGCGACCTGATCACGCGCCCCGAGTCGGACGCGATCCGCTACCACCTGACGTCCGGCACGTCGGGCCGCCAGCCGCTGCGCGTGCTCGACGGCCGCAAGGACTGGTCGTGGATCACCGACATGTGGTGCTACGGCTTCTGGGGCTTCGGCATCCGGCCGACGGACAAGGTCTTCTTCGCGTTCTCGTACGGCTCGTTCATCGGCTTCTGGGGCGCTCACTACTGCACCGAGAAGCTCGGCTGCCTGACGCTCGCGTCCGGCAACATGACGACCGAGCAACGCGTGAAGCAGATCGTCGAGATGGGTGTCACCGTCGTCTGCGCGACGCCGACCTACGCGCTGCGCATGGGCCAGACCGCCGAGAAGATGGGCATCGACCTGAAGAAGGACGGCAAGGTGCGCCGCGTGATCGTCAGCGGCGAGCCCGCCGGCTCGATCCCGGCGGTGAAGAAGATGATCGAGGAGATGTGGGGCGGCAAATGCGGCGACACCGCCGGCATGACCGAGATCGGCACGATCATGATCTTCGAGTGCGACCACCAGCCCGGCGGCCCGCACATCATCGAGGACCACTTCATCGAGGAAGTGCTCGATCCGGAGACCGGCAACCCGGTGCCCTACGGCGAACGCGGCGAACGCGTGGTCACGTCGTTCGGCCGCGGCTTCATCCCGCTGATCCGCTACCGCACCAAGGACCTCGTCTGCAAGGTGCCGCACACGCGCTGCACCTGCGGCCGCACCGGCGACGTGTACGAAGGCGGCATCCTCGGCCGCGTCGACGACATGAAGCTGATCCGCGGCACCAACGTCTACCCGCGCGCGGTCGAGGCGGTGGTGCGCGAGCACCACGAGGTCGAGGAGTTCCAGATCGTCATCACGCGCGTCGACTCGGTGCAGGACGAGATCACGGTCAAGGTCGAGCTGAAGCCGGACCAGCAGGACTGCTGGCCGCGCCTGCACGCGCAGCTCGGCAAGGACCTCGCCGATGCGCACGAGGGCCTGCGCTTCAACGTCGAGCTGTGCAAGCAGGGCGAGCTGCCGCGCTTCGAACTGAAGGCGAAGCGTCTGCAGGACCTGCGGCCCCAGTACTGATCCCGCCAGCGAACGAGGAACGACCGATGAGCACGAAGACGAACACCGACCTGCTCGGCCGCCCGCTGACCGCCGACGACCGCGAACTGCTCGACCTCTACGGCCGCCTGCGCACGCTCAGCGCGCGCACGGACCTGCCGCCCGTGGTCACCGCCAACGTCAAGCAGGCGATGGTGCTGCTGTGGAACGCGTGCAACGACCTGGCCCTGATGTACGAGGAGCCGGGCTGCGACTGAGCCCCGACGCGGCGATGGCCGGATCCGGCACCGAAGGCGACGAACCCGACCGCGCGCGCTCCGCACTGCTGCGCGCCGAGCTGCAGGGCCTCGCCCTGTCGATCCCGGCGATGCTCGGCGTGGTCCGCTTGTTCGGCGCTTCGCGCAACGTCGCGTCGTGGGAGCAGCTCGCCGAGTTCCTGCGCGGTGCGCCGATCCAGCTCGCCGGCGGCTTCGGCGCGATGCTGCTGGCGGTGCTGCTCGGCCTGCCGGGTCTCGCTCCCCACTGCGCGCGCCAACCGTGGCTGCTGGCGCCGTGGACGGTGTTCGTGTTCGCGCTCGGCAGCGCGTTCGGCTGCACGCTGAACTGGCTCGTGCTCGGCGGCGTCGACCCCGACGCCTACCTGGTGAAGCCGCTGCTGGTGCTGCTGACCTACGGCTGCCTGCCGGCGTTCCTGCTCGGCTGCGTCGTGGTGCTGCTGTTCGTCGGCGCGCTGCGGCGCTGAGCGCGCACTCAGGCGCGCGCGAACACGTCGTCGCAGCTCGCCGCGTCGAGCAGGCGATCGGTCCATTGGTCGATCTGCTCCACCGACGCGCCGGCGATCTGGTCGCGGCGCGACTGCGTCAGCGGACCGAAGCGGCGCTGCAGCAAGCGGATCAGGGTCTCGGCCTTCGCTTCGATGCGGGCTTCGATCCGGCCTTCGTTCCGACCTTCGGCGCGGCCGATCTCGCGACTCTCCATGCGAATGCGTTGTCCTGTCGTCATGCGTTGGTTCTCCGGGTGATTCAGGTGCCGTTCGAACGCCATCTGCACTTGGTTTTCGTCGAGGTCGCTGGTGTCGACAAGATACCAGCCGACGGCGTCAAGCAGGTCGTAAGGGTCAGCGTCGCTCGCGTCGTTCTCGACGGCGCGCAGCAGCACCGACCAGCGGTCGATCGCCCGCAGCCACTCCGTCGCACCGAAGCGGCATGAGTTCTGCAAGCACAAGAACAGCAGGCGGACCGCCGGCGGCAGCGGTGACTGCAGCAGTTCGTCCTCCGACCGCGGGTCCAGGAACTCGACCAACGGTTCGACCCGGGGCTGCAACGGTGCCAGGACGCGAACCAAATCCGGATCGAGTTCGCCGGTCGGCACCGCCAGGATCGGTGGGCCGCCATGGCACAGCACCAGGGGCACGGCCTGACAGGGCCGACCGGAAGCCCGTCGCATCGAGTGCAGCAGGTGCACGCAGTAGCGCAGGACCTGCGACAGCAGCGCCGGATCCGGACCGCTCTTGTGCTCGAGCAGCAGCACGAGGCGCGCACGCTTCGCATCCAGCTCGGCGACGAACACCAGGTCGAGGTGCTGGCTGCGCAAGCGCAGGCCCGGCACGCGCTCGCCAGCGGGCGCGAACGTGCTCCAATCGATGGCGAGCTCCAGGATCGCCGGCAACAGCGAACGCACCCAGGCGGCGGCGTGCGCCGGGTGCCGCATCACGTGATGGAACAGGGTGTCGTGCGGGTTCTGCATCGGTTTCCTCCGATGCAGTGGAGGTCGCCCCCCAACTCTCGACGGAATTCGCGCGGAATCCGCGGCTAGAGACCGCGGAACGCCATCGGTCGGCAATCCACCGCCCGCTCAGAAGCGCGCCACGAACTGGGCACCGCCGCCGCCGAACGCCGGCTCGTCGAGCTGGAACCCGACGAGCAGCGACAGCGCGACGTTGGCGTTGAAGTCCCAGCGCGTGTTCCACGACAGCTTGCCTTCGAAGCGGTGTTCGTCGCGCGTGTCGCCAGCGTCGCGGAACTCGTCGTCGACGATGCCGGCGAACAGCTGCGGCTCGAACGACAGCTTCTCGCCGGCGACGAGGCGCGTGCGCAGGATGCCGAACCACTCGCGCCGCCGCGTGCGCAGCGACGACGCCGGATCGTTCGGGCGCACGCCATCCTCGTCGTGGTGCGTGTGCAGCACACCGAGCGACCACGGCAGCGGCGCATCGCGCCACCACTCGACGCGGGCCTGCACGAACGTGCGTTCGAAGTCCTCGACCGCAGCCCCCGCCGGATCGAGCGGCCGCAGCTCCTTTTCGGTCCATTCGGCCTCGACCGCGGCGACCAGGAAGTCCTGGGATGCCACGCGCCAGTGCGTCGTCGCCGAGCCGATGTGGCGCTGCATCGACAGCCGTTCCCCGTCGTCGAGCTCGCGCACCTCGAACGGCAGCTGCGAGCCCAGTTCGAAGCGCAGCCGCACGCCGTCGTCGTCGCCGAACGCGCCCGACAGCATCGCCGCGTACGGCGCGCGTTCGTATTCGACGACGCGGCTCTTCTCGCTGGTCCAGTCGACCGCGGTCAGCATCACGCGCAGCGCATCGTCGCCGCGGCGGAACAAGAAGGCGCCGACCGACACGTCGATCAGGCTCTTGTCGGCGAACAGTTCGCCCTGCGCGAACAGCGCCGTGCTCTCGTCGAGCGCGTACTCGAGCGCCACGGCGTTGCGCAGGAAGCGCGTGTCGCGGTTCTCGCCCTGCAGCACGTGGTAGCGGAACGCGAAGCCTTCGCCGAGTGCCACGGAGTGGTCGATCGCACCTTCGACGGTGAACTGCGAACCGCTGGTCGAGCCGAGCCGGTAGTCGACGCGACTGCCGAAGGTCGGCAGGCCACGCTCCCACCATGGCGCGGTGACGACGTAGGAGAAGCGGTCGAGGAAGTACTCGGTGCCCTGCGCGAAGTTGCGGCGCACGCCCTCCTCTTCGAGGCCGAGCCAGGCGGCGCGGTTGACGAATTGGGCCGTGGCGGGGGCGGTCAGCAGGAACAGGACGGCGAGCGGAGGGAGGCGCATCGGCGAGAGCTGGCGCGGGGCCGCGCCCATCGGCTGCAGCGCGCGGCTCGACAAGGGGTCGCCGCGCACTTCGCGCGGCTATGGTGCCGCCATGCGGACGACCTGCCAGCTGCTGCTCGCGGTTCTCGTGCTCCCGATCGCCGCGTCGCTGCCGGCGCAGTCGCCGTCCTCGGCGAGCCGCACCCAACGGCCGCCGAACATCGTCTTCGTGCTCGCCGACGACCTCGGCCACGGCGAACTCGGCTGCTACGGCCAGCAGCGCATCCGCACGCCGCGGCTCGACCAGCTGGCACAACAGGGCATGCGCTTCACGCAGCACTACTCCGGCTCGCCGGTGTGCGCCCCATCGCGCGCCGTGCTGCTGACCGGCAAGCACCCGGGGCACGCGGCGATCCGCGACAACAAGGAAGTGCAGCCCGAAGGCCAATGGCCGCTGCCCGCGGGCGAACCGTCGCTGGCGGCCGTGCTGCGCGCGGCCGGCTACGCCAACGGCGCGTTCGGCAAGTGGGGTCTCGGCCCGCTCGGCAGCAGCGGGGCGCCGGCGGCGATCGGCTTCGACCGCTTCTTCGGCTACCTGTGCCAGCGCCACGCGCACAGCTACTACCCGGCGTTCCTGCACGACGACGAACGGCGCCTGCCGCTGGCGAACGAACCGCCGGTGCCGGGCCACGGCAAGCTCGCCGCCACCGCGAAAGTCGACGACGCGGCGACGTACGCCACGTTCGTCGGCCGCGACTACGCGCCGGCGCGCATCCTGGAGCAGGCGCTGGCGTTCGTGCGCGCGCAACGCGAGCAGCCGTTCTTCCTCTACTTGCCGTCGCCGTTGCCGCACCTCGCCTTGCAGGTGCCGGACGCCGACGTGCAGGCGTATGCCAACGCCTTCGCCGAAACGCCGTACCGCGGCGAACACGGCTACACGCCGCATCGCACGCCGCGCGCCGCCTACGCCGCGATGATCACGCGGCTCGATCGCGACGTCGGCGCGGTGCTCGACCTGCTCGACGAACTCGGGCTCGCGAACGACACCCTCGTCGTCTTCACCAGCGACAACGGCGCCACGCACAGTCCGGTCGGCGGCACCGACGTCGACTTCTTCGCGTCGTGTGGCCCGCTGCGCGGCCGCAAGGGTTCGCTGCACGAAGGCGGTGTGCGGGTGCCGGCGCTCGTGCGTTGGCCGGGCCACGTGCCGGCCGGCAAGGTGTCGGCGCGCGTCACCGGCTTCGAAGACTGGCTGCCGACGCTGGCCGAGCTGTGCGGAGCCAAGGCCTCAGCCGGCGATGGCGTGTCGTTCGCGGCGACGCTGCGCGGCGAGCAGCAGGCGGAGCGCCTGTTCCTCTACCGCGAGTTCGCCGGCTACGGCGGCTGGCAAGCGGTGTGGCAGGGCCGGTGGAAGCTGCTGCGGCGCCAACTGCAGACCCCGGAGAAGGCGACGACGGAGCTCTACGACCTCGCCGCGGACCCGGGCGAGAGCAAGGACGTCGCGGCGGCGCACCCGGACGTCGTGAGGGAGCTGCTGGCGATCGCCGCCCGCGAACACGCGCCGTCGACGACGTTCCCGCTGCGCGCCATCGATCCACGCTGAAGGGCAACGGATCCGTCGTGGGTTGTGAGGACCCGACCATCGCGGAGCGGGGTGTCGGACCGTAGCCTTCCGCGCCCTCCAATGTCCCAGAAGCGCCCCGTAGCACTCGTCACCGGCGCGAACGGCGAGATCGGCCGTTCGCTGATCGAAGCCCTTCATCGCGACGGTCGGTACCGCATCGTCACCCTCGACCTGTCCCCGCTGCCGGAGAAGTACCGGCCGCTGTGCTTCGAGACCTACGCCGGCAACATCCTCGATCGCTACCTGCTCGACCAGCTGGCCGCGCACCACGAGATCGAGGCGGTGTTCCACCTCGCGGCGCTGCTGTCGACGCGCGGCGAACGCGATCCCGAGCTCGCCCACCAGATCAACGTCGAGGGCACGCTGCACCTGCTGCGCATGGCGCAGTCGCTGACGCTGCGGCTCGACCGCCCGGTGAAGTTCGTCTTCCCGAGCTCGATCGCCGCCTACGGCATCCCGACGCTCGAGCAGAAGGCGAAGTACGGCCGCATCCGCGAGGACCAGGGCCTCGAGCCGATCACGATGTACGGCGTCAACAAGCTGTACGCCGAACACCTCGGCCGCTACTTCATGCGCCACTACCGCATGCTGGCGGCGAACAGCGAGCGCTCGGTGCGCCTCGACTTCCGCAGCGTGCGCTTCCCCGGCCTGATCTCCGCCGAGTCGGTGCCGTCGGGCGGCACCAGCGACTACGGCCCGGAGATGCTGCACGCCGCCGCGCAGAACAAGCCGTACGCGTGCTTCGTCGCCCCCGAGGCGCAGATCCCGTTCATGGCGATGCCGGACGCGGTGAAGGCCCTGATGTCGCTGCTCGACGCGCCGCGCGAGAAGCTGACGCTTCCGGCCTACAACGTCGGCGCCTTCAGCCTCAGCGCCGCCGAGTTCGTCACGCGCGTGAAGAAGGCGTTCCCGAACGCGCAGATCACGTTCCAGCTCGACCAGGCGCGCGCGCGCATCGTCGACTCGTGGCCGTCGGACGTCGACGACAGCGCCGCCCGCAAGGACTGGAAGTGGGCGCCGGACTACGGCATCGACCGTGCCTTCGACGAGTACCTGGTGCCGGCGATCCGCGCGCGCTACCGCGACTGACGATTGGGGCACTGGACGGTCCATGGAAGCGCCCGGCCCTTGGCGGCCCCGTTCGATCGGGCTAACTTGGCCTGATGAAGAACGCCAAGATCAGCGAGCTGAAGAACAATCTCAGCCGCTTCCTTGCCTACGTTCGACGCGGTGGCACGGTCCGCGTCTTCGATCGCGACCAGCCGATCGCCGACCTCACACCCTGCTCGGTGGCGAGTGCTGAAGACCACGGCGAGGTGACCCTCGCCGCACTCGAACGCGACGGTCTCGTCCGCCGGGGCAAGGGCAAGCTTCCCGCCGACTTCCTGACCCGGCGTCTGCCGAAGGCCCGCGCCAGCGTCGTCAAGGCGCTGCTGGACGAGCGCCGCGAGGATCGATGAGGTTCTGGGACAGCAGTGCCATCGTCCCTCTCCTCGTCCAGGAGGCGGACTCTGAGGTCGTTCGCGACCTGCTCGGCCACGACCCCGACATGCTGGTTTGGGCGCTGACCAGCGTCGAGGTCACCAGCGCGCTGTGGCGACGCATCCGCAACGGCGACCTGACCGAGGCCGCCCGCAACCAAGCGCTCGACGCCCTGTCCGTGCTCGAAGGCGTCTGGAACCAAGCGCTCGACGTGGCCCAGATCGCGGCACGCGCCCGACGCCTGCTGGCCGCCCATCCGCTGCGAGCAGCCGACGCCTGCCAACTGGCGGCCGCACTACTGCTCTGCCGGGAGCGTACCGAGAACCTCGAGTTCGTCACTCTGGACGAGCGACTCGCGGACGCGGCGCGACGGGAAGGTCTGCGCGTACTGCCGGCTCAGGGCTGAAGCGGCCACCGCTCGCGTCAGTCCATCCGCGGCCACGGGATGCTGCGCACGCGCGCGAGCATCGCCCAGTGCAGCAGCGCCGAGATCACCAGCGCTGCGACCGCGACCGGCCAGAACCAGCCGAAGTGCTCGGCCGCGGCGAGCGCGCCGATGTACACAGCGCCGCAGCCCATCGTCAGCATCGCCGTCAGACAGCCCTGGCTCATGTCGTTCGCAGCCTGGTTCGGTTGGCTCAGCGGCAGCCAGGCCGAGAACAGCCCGGGCACCAGCGTGTAGAGCGGCAGCGTCGCCGCGAACACGCCGCCGATCGGCAGCACCTTGGCGTTGCCGGTCAGCAGCCACAGCAGCCCGAGCACCAGGACCGTGCTCGGCAGCACGAGCCACAGCAGCACCGCCTTGCGCGCGCCGTGGAACAGCGGCGACCAGTGCGGCAGCGGCGCCGCGCGCAGCAGTTCGGCGGCACGCCACTGCTCGGAGCGCTGCAGCAGCGCCAGCGGCGTCATCGGCACGATCGCCAGGTAGCCGATCGCCATCAGCGCCATGCCCGAACCGATGGCCTCCGACGGTCCGGTGCACAAGATCAGCGGCATGAAGACGAGCGGAGCGATGCCGGGCAGCACCTTCACCTTGGTCTCGCGATCGCGCAGCAGGTAGGCGCTGGCCAGCACGAAGCCGTGGCGCTCGACCGGGTCGCGCAGCCACCCGCGCAGTGGCCACGCCCCGGCGATCGCACCGAGCCGACGATCGGCGGTGCGCTCGCGCTCGATCGCACTGCCTTCGTGCAGCGCCATCAGCCCTTGGCCGAACGAACGTGCCAGCAGCCCGAAGGCGAGCCAGGCGACGAGCGCGGTGAGACCGATGGCCAACCCCACCGGCACCAGCGCGTTCGCCGTCGACATCGCCCCGCACAGCCAGGCGTCGAATGCCCCGAACCACGCCGGCGGGGCCAGCAGCAGCAGCCCGTCCACTTCGGTGAAGCCGGCGAAGTTCTTGCTGCCGGCGAGGCGCGGCACCATCTGCGAACCGAACGCCATGACGATCGCCAACAGCGCCTGCAGCGTCGCCAGCAGGTTGTCGAGCCGCTCGCGCCCGAACCAGCGCAGGCACAGCTGGTAGACCAGGACCGTGCCGGCGGCGGACGCGACCATCAGCAACGTCGTCGACAGGCCGTGCGCCAGCAGCCAGCGCCATCCGAACCCCTGGAAGAAGGTCGCCACGACCCACCCGATCAGGTTCAGCGCCATCGCCAACATCACCGAGTAGACGACCAGCACGTGCACCTTCGCCCGCAGCAGCTGTTCGGGTCGGATCGGCCGGTGCAGCAGGATCTCGGCTTCCTCGCGCACGAACAGCATCTGGCCGACGCCCGCCGCCAGCGACAACGAAGCGAACATCAGCGTCAGCCCGTGCATCATGGTCGCGAACGGCAGCGGCCCCATGTTGCGCAGCCCGAGCGGCGCCATCGCGCCGATCAGCACGTAGATCGCGACGATGGCCTTGAGGCCGAGACCGCTCGGCTTCTTGCCGTCCTTCGTGGCGACGCGGCCACGCAGCAGCAGCCGCCAGAACAACTGGCGCAGGATGCGTTCCACGGACGCAGGCGGCACCGCTTCGCCGGTCCGTTCTGCACGCGGCGCAGCGGTTCCGGAGCCAGCGCTCATGGCAGCAGCGTGCGCGCGAAGTCCGCCGCGCGCGCCTCGAGACCCGACAGACCCGTCAGCTGCGTGAACAACTGTTCCAGCGTCGCCGCCCCGTGCTGCTGCAGCAGCTCCGCCGGCGTGCCACACACCGTCAGCTTGCCCTGCACCATGATCGCGACGCGGTGGCACACCCGTTCGACGACGTCGAGCACGTGCGAGCTGTAGACGATCGTCTTGCCTTCCTTCGCCAGCGTCTCGAGCAGCGCCTTGAAGCCGAGCGCAGCGTTCGGATCGAGCCCTTCGAGCGGCTCGTCGAGCAGCACGACGCGCGGGTTGTGCAGCAGCGCGGCGGTGATGACCACCTTGCGCCGCATGCCCTTGCTGTAGTTGCCGAGCATCTTGCTGCTCAGGGTCTTCTCGTCGAGCTCGAAGAAGTCGAGGAAGCGGCGGATGCGCGGCTTCGCCTCGGCCTCGGCGATGCCGTAGAGCGACGCGATCAGCAGCAGGAACTCGAGCCCGGTCAGCGCCTCGTAGACCGCGCCCGAGTCGGGCACGAAGCCGAGCAGGCGCTTGGCACCGATCGGGTCGCGGCCGATGTCGACGCCGCAGATCGCCGCGGTGCCTGCGGTCGGCAGCAGCATGCCGGTGACCATCTTCAGCGTCGTCGTCTTGCCCGCACCGTTCGGCCCGAGCAGGCCGAAGATCGTGCCCGCGGGCACCTCGAGCGACAGTCGGTCGACGGCGACCTGCGCGCCATACCTCTTGGTCAACCCCTGGATCGACAGCATGGCGCACAGGATGCCGCGTGCCCGCGCGCCCGTCTCGGCCCGTTTCGCCACGATTTCGCGACCTCGCCGCCACCGATCCAGCCGCCGCGGCATGGATGGCATCGCCGCGTTCCGATGGCCGACGACCTCCACCAGCAACTGCAGCAGCACGCCGGGGCCTTGCGCGGCCTCGCGCGCGACCTGCTGCGCTGCGACCACACCGCCGACGACGTCGCCCAGGCGACGCTGCAGCAGGCGCTGGCGCAGCGCGACCTGCAGCCGGGCCCGCTCGGCGGCTGGCTGCAACGCACGCTGGTGAACTTCGTCCGGCAATGGCGACGCGGCGAACGACGGCGGCACGCGCGCGAGACCACGGTGGCCACGCGCGAGCCGGTGCCCGCGGTCGCCGACCAGCTGGCGCGGCGCGAAGCTCTGCAGCGCGTCACTGACGCGGTGCTCCTGCTCGACGAGCCGTACCAGACGGCGGTGTTCCTCCGCTACTTCGAGGACCTGCCGCCGCGCACGATCGCGCGCCGCACGCAGACGAACGTCGCCACGGTGAAGAGCCGGCTTTCGCGCGGGCTCGTCATGCTGCGTGCGCGCCTCGATCGCGGCGACCAGGACGGCCGCAGCTGGCGGCCGGCGCTCCTGTTCGCGTTCGGCCTGCCGTCGAGCCTGTTGGTCCCTTTGCCCATCGGAGCCCTGCTCGTGAGTGCGACCCCCAAGATCCTCGTTGCCGCCGGCGCTGTCTGCGTCGGTGGCTGGTTGTGGTTCGCTCCGTCCGATCCGGTGCTGCCGCAGCAAGCGGGAGCCGCGAACGGCAGTGCGCCAGATGCTGCGGCGCCGGTCAGCGGGTCACCGCGAGTCGACGCCGCGGCCGCGGCGCGCTCCACGGCCACGCCGAACAGCGCCGACCTCGATGCGCTCGCGCATCCCTACATGGTCGAGCTCGAACTGTTCGTCGTCGACGCGCTCGGCCTGCCGGTCGAGGGCTACACGCCGCTGCTCGGCCCGGTCGGTTGCGCGCGCAACGCCGCCGATGCGTCGACCGGGCCCGACGGCCGCGTAACGCTGCGCTGGCCGACGCGGCAACCGCAGATCACGATCGATCTCGCCGACCCGCGCGGTCAGGTGCGTCGCCTCACGCTGCGCCACGACCAGCCGACGAAGCTGGCGCTGCTCGGCGAACGCAAGGGCGGCCCGGTGCTCCGTCTTGCCGTCGGCGGCGGTGCCACCGAACTTGTCGTCGACGGCGGCAAGCTCGATCTGTCGCGCGTGGTCACCAACGATCGCAGGGTTTCGGCAGGCGGCCGCCCGACGATGCACGAAGGCCTGCACCCCGCAGCGCGCTTCGGCGACGACAGCGCCCGCGTGGTCGAGGCTGCACCCGCGACGCGCGAACTCGCGCTCTCGGGCGTCCGCCTCGACGGCTCGCGGCTCTCCTTCGCCAGCGAGGCCGTCGGTTCGCCCGCGACCGCCGACGCGCGCGCGATCGCCGGCACCGTGTTCGGCAGCGACGGCAAGCCAGCGGCGAAGCTGCCGGTCGCACTGCTCGGCAGTGGCCCGCAGCCGCTCGCGCGGCAGCAGACCGGCGACGACGGCACGTTCCGCTTCGAAGGCATCGACGCCGGCGACTTCACGGTGCGCGCCGGCGGCGACGCGCGCGGGCTCGCCACCACCGCGGCGACGACCACGCAGGGCACGACGCCAGTGACGCTGCACCTGCAGCTCGGCAGCTGCGTGCGCGGCAAGGCACTCGACCCGAAGGGCGCGCCGCTGGCGAAGGCGCTGGTCGAATGGCGCGCGCTGGACAACTCCTTCGTCGACCAGACGGAGGTCGGCGACGACGGCACGTTCGTGTTCGCGAACCTGCCCGGTGGCCCGGGCCAGGTGCTGCTGCTGCCCGCAGACGGCGCCCGCAGCCTGCCCCTCGCGATGGCGCCGAGCGTGCTGGCCGACAGCGAAGGCCTCGAGCTCCGCGGCGACCCGAACGGCCGCGGCGCGATCGTCGTCGAGCCGTTCCGCAGCGGCGACGGCCCGCGTCCCCAGATCCGCGTCGTGCACGCCGACACCGGCCTCGTCGCCGGCATGTTCCCGCCGATCAAGAAGGCGAACGAGAATGGGCAGCAAGCGTCGATCCAGGTCGCGCAGCCGCGATGGACGATGCCCGGCCTGCCGGCGGGCTTCTACGACGTCGAGCTGCGGCTGCCCGGCGGCGGCGTGCGCGCGCTCGGCCGCCACTGGTGCGACGGCAACGGCCCGGTCGACCTCGGCCGCGTCGAGCTGCCGCGGCCCGGCGAAGTGCAGTTCGCGGCGATCGCCGAGCTGCTGCCGGTCGATGAAGCGCAGCGTGCGCTCGAGATCGTGGCGCTGCGCAGCGATCTCGACGTGCGCGCCGAACTGGCGCCGGTGCCGCTCGACAAGCCGGTGCAGCTGCCGGCCGGCGACTACGTGCTGCTGTTCCGTCACCGCGACGGCGGCGTGCGCACGCAGCGCTTCACCGTGCGCGCCGGCGAACGCAGCGACGTGCGCCTCGGCGGCTGACGGTGGCACCGACGCTCGCCCCGCCTGCCTTGTGGCGCCTTCCGAGCACAGCTAACGTGGCCACCATGGGTGATGCCCTGCGCGCCGGCTACCACGTGACTCCCGAGGCCTACCTCGCGGCGGAGCGTCAGCGCGCGCAGAAGCACGAGTATCTGGCGGGCGTCGAGTATGCGATGGCCGGCGCCAGCGCTGGCCACAATCGGATCACCGGCAACGTGTTCGCCGAACTGCGGCGACAGCTCGCCGGCACGCCGTGCGAAGCCTTCACCGCAGACATGAAGGTCCGCATCCGCACCAGCACCGCCGAGTTCTACTACTACCCCGATGTCGCCGTGGACTGCTCCGGAGTCGCCGACGCGGCGCAGTTTGCCGAGCAACCGCGGGTGATCGTCGAAGTGCTGTCGCCCGACACCGAGCGCATCGATCGCGGCGAGAAGCTGCGGAACTACCAAGCCCTGCCGTCGCTCGATGCCTACGTGCTCGTCGACCAGCATCGCCTCGCGGTGCTCGTGCATCGGCGCAGCGACGGCGGCTGGACCCGCGAACTGCTGACGGAAAAGGCCGAGACGCTGTCGCTGCCGACCATCGGTTGCTCCATCCCGCTGGCTGCGATCTACCAGCGCACGGGCCTGTAGCTCGTGCGCCTCGGCGGATAGCGGCGCGCGCCGCCGCGCGTAGCATCCCTGCATGAGCAAGTCGGAGCCTCGCCCTCCCCGCCCCGCCCCACCGAAGCCGAAGCCGCAGAAGAACGTGCTCGGCGGCGAACTGAAGAGCTGCAGCGAACAGCCGATGACCGGCTTCTTCCGCGACGGTTGCTGCAACACCGGGCCGCACGACACCGGCGCGCACACGGTCTGCGCCGAGCTGACCGCCGAGTTCCTGCAGTTCTCGAAGAACGCCGGCAACGACCTGTCGACGCCGCGCCCGGAATTCGCCTTCCCAGGGCTGAATCCGGGCGACCGCTGGTGCCTGTGCGCCGCGCGTTGGGTCGAGGCCTTCGAGGCCGGCGCCGCGCCGCGGGTGGTGCTCGAGTCGACGCACGAACGCACGCTCGACTACGTGCCGCTGGCGACGCTGCGGCGCTTTGCGATCCCGGGCTGACGGCGCGACTGCTGGCAGCCACCTCGCCCGCTGCCGCATTGTCTCGCTAGACTGCGCGCCCTGCCCGCTCGTCCCGCGGCCCCACCTCGGCCGCCACCACCATGCCTTCTCCACGCCACCCGTTCCTGGCCATCGTTCCTGCGTTGCTGCTCGCCCTCGCCGCGAACGCGCAGTCTCCGGCCCTGCTGACGCCGATCGCGAACCCGCCGGCGAGTTCGCTGGCATGGCTGACCGGCGAACGCACCGCCAACCCGACCATCGTCGGCAGCACGTTCGTGCAGGTGAACACCGCGGCGCTGCTGGCGCTGCCGACGCTCGGCCCGGCCCCGCTCGGCACGTTGACGCTCGACCTCGGCGGCACCGCCTTCCTGCTCGACATCGCCCGCGCCGACTGGTCGCTCGGCTACCGCACGTTCCGCGGCACGGTGCGCGGCGAAGAGAGCGAAGTGCATCTTACGCTCGCCAGCGACGGCACCACCGCCGGCCTGATCGACGTCGACGGTGGCACGTGGCTGCTGACCGCCGCCGGTGCGCCGGGTGTGCACACGCTGCTGAAGATCGACACCACGCGCGAGCCGGCCAGCAACTCGTGCGGCGTCGACCACACGCACCTCGTGCGCGGACCAGTGACGGCGACCGCGGGCCCGACCGCGAGCCTGTTCCCGAACAGCGACTGCGCGCAGACGACGCTCGACATCGCCGTGTTCTACACGCCCGAAGCGCGCCTCGACGCCGGTGGGCAGAGCGCGATCGAGACCGTGATCGTCGGCGCCGTCGCGCAAGCGAACGCCGGCCATCTCGACTCCGGCGCGCCGATCGAGTTCCGCCTCGTCCACATGGCGGAGACGAACTACGTCGAGACCGGCAGCGGCGCCGACCTGAGCGCCTTCCGCGACCCGAGCGACGGGCAGATGGACGAAGTGCACCAGGCGCGCAACGACTACGGCGCCGACCTGATGCACCTCGTCATCAGCCCGAGCAGTTCCTCGTTCTGCGGCATCGGCTACCTGCTCGGCAGCCTGTCCTCGAGCTTCGAGTCGTCGGCGTTCGCGGTGACGCGGCGCACGTGCATCAGCAATCGCACGTTCACGCACGAGTGCGGCCACAACATGGGCTGCCATCACGACGCGGCGAACGCGGGCGCGGCGATCTTCCCTTACGCCTACGGCTATCGCACGCCGGACAACGCGCTGCGCACGATCATGGCCTACTCGCCGGGCACGCGGATCAACCGCTGGTCGAGCCCTAACGTCGTCTTCCAGGGCTACACGATGGGCGTCGCCGGCAGCGCCGACAACGTGCAGACGATCACCGACACCTGCCTGCTGGTGAGCCAGTTCCGCGCCACGGTGGCACCGCGCTGGTGCGACCTCGCGGGCGGCATCGCCGGCGCCACGGGCGTGCCGACGATGACCGGCTCGGGCACGATCAACCAGCTGCAGCCGCTGCGCCTGACGATCGCCGGCTACGCGCCCGGCTCGATCGGCATCCTGCTGGTCGGCGGCAGCGCGATCAACGTGCCGCTGTTCGGCGGCACGCTGGTGCCGTCGCCCGACATCCTGCTGACGCTGGTCGGCAGCGGCAGCTCGATCCCGTTCGACTGCAGCTGGCTCACGAACCTGGCGCCTGGAACGCAGGCGTGGCTGCAGTCGGCGTTCCTCGATCCGGCGGCGGTGGAGGGGCTGTCGGCGAGCGACGGTGTGCTGGTGACGGTGCCGTGATCGGCAGCGGCGCGACGCGAGCGCCGCTCAGCCGTGCTCGTGCACGAGCTCGCAGGCGTCGTAGACCGGCCCTTCCATGCACGTCCGCGAGTACGGCCAGCCCTTGAAGCGCGGGCCCTGCACCTTGACCGTGCAGCCGTTGCAGACGCCGTAGCCGCAGGCCATGTAGGTCTCGAGGCTGAGGAAGCAACGCAGGCCGCGCTGGCCACACAGTTCGGCGACCGCGTGCATCATCGGGTCGGGGCCGCAGCAGAAGACCGTCTCGCCGGCCTTCACCACGCCCTTCTGCAGCAAGTCGTCGAGCAGCGCCGTGACCCGGCCGTGATAGCCGTGGCTGCCGTCGTCGGTCGACGCGTGCAGGCGCACGAGGCCGGCGAAGTCCTCCATGCCGGACAGCATCTCGCGGGTGCGGCCACCGAACAGCAGGCGCAGGTCGCGACCGTTCGCCTTCGCCTGCCGCGCGAGCAGCAGGAACGGGGCGAGGCCGACGCCGCCGGCGACGCAGATCGGATCGACCACGTCCTGCGGGAACGGCTGGCCGAGCGGACCGTTCAGCACGATGCCTTCGCCCGGGCGCGAGGCGCAGAGCGCGCGCGTGCCTTCGCCGACCGGCTTGATCAGGAAGCTGCCCCACGAACCGTCGGCGGCGCGGTCGTACAGCGAGAACGGCCGCGGCAGCTGCACCGGCCACCGCTGCTCCGTGCGCAGCATGTAGAACTGGCCCGGCAGCGTGGCCGGGATCGGGCCGTCGACTTCGATGGCGAACGAGCCGCCGCCGAGGTCGCGGCAGTGGCGCAGGGTGTGGACTCGGGTCTGCATCGCGGGGCGGGGAGCATAGCCGCGGCGATCCGGGGCACTACCGCGCGGGTCGGCCGGAGGTCGTGCCGTCGGCAGATTCCTGCCGAATCAAGCTCGGGCCCCCGGACACGTTCGCGGCCGCGTCGTCGGCTTGGCGGCGTCGATTCCTGCCGAATCAAGTTCGCGGGCGAAGGGCGGTGCCCTGCCGAATCGAGGCACCAGCGGCAGCGCCGGCGGCGGGGTGCGCAGTCGGGCGCAGGCCCGCGCGCAGCGTCACGATCGGCACTTCCGGCGGCGCGTCGATGCGCAGCGGCAGCACGGTCACGCCGGTGCCGCGGCTGACGTAGAGCCGACAGCCGTTCTCGACGAACCAGCCGCGCTCGTAGCCGAAGCGGCTGTGGTGGATCGGGGCCCAGCCGGCGATGCGGATCTGGCCGCCGTGCGTGTGACCGGAGAGCTGCAGGTCGACGTCGACGGCCGCGGCCTCGAAGAAGAAGTCGGGATGGTGGCTCAGCAGCACCGCCGTCTCGCCGTCTTGGCGACCGTGCAGCGCGGCGGCGAGGTCCGGTGTGCCCTCGGTCAGGTCGTCGACGCCGCACAGCCACAGCGAACCGCCGTTGTGGTCGATGCGCACGCCGCGGTTCTCGAGCACCTGCACGCCGTGGCCCTGCAGGAACGCGCGCCACAGCCCGATGTCGGGGCCGAAGAAGTGGTCGTGGTTGCCGGGCACGGCGAACACGCCGAGCCGCGGCCGCAGCGAGGCGAGCGCCCGTTCGAACAGCAGGATCTCGCGTTCGCGCGTGTTGATCAGGTCGCCGCCGAGCAGCACGAGGTCGGGCTCGGCGTCCATGACGCGCGCGAACAGTGCACACAGGTCGTCGGCGGTGCAGAAGCTGCCGGCGTGCGTGTCGCTGACGAACGCGAGGCGCAGGCCGTCGAGCGTCTCGGCGCCGGGGCGCAGCGGCAGTTCGAGTTCGGTCAGTTCGAGCCGGGAACGAACGCGCTGCTGCAGCCAGTGCAGCGGCGGCAGGCGGTCGAGCCCGCGGTTGCAGGCGGCGACGACGCTGGCGAGCGCGCGCCGCCAGAACGTGCGCCGACCGGACAGCGGCCCGCGCGGCGGCGGCGTGCGCCGCTCAGGGCGCGATGCCGCCATGCGTGGTCGGGGCTCCGGCGGTCGCGACATCGGCGGCGTGGGCACCGGCGGTGGCCGGAGCGGCTTCCTGCAGCTTGTTGAACAGCGTGCGCACACCGATGCCGAGCATCTCGGCAGTGCGCGTGCGGTTCCCGGCGTTGTGGCGCAGCGTGCGCTGCACCAGTTCGCGTTCGACGTCGGCCAGCGAACGGCCGACCAGCGCCTGCAGCGGGTCCGGGGTCGGCAGCACGTAGATCGGCTCGGTCGCCGGCGCCGTCGGCAGCTCGCCGGTCGGCTGCAGCCAGCGACGCACCAGCTCGCCGGTGACGACGCCGCCGTCGCACAGGATGCCCACGCGTTGCACGACATTCTGCAGCTCGCGCACGTTGCCCGGCCAGTGCCAGGCGCGCAGCGCGGCTTCGGCGCCGGCGTCGAGCACGAGGCCCTTGCCGAGGAAGTGGCGGGCCAGCGGCACGATCTCGTCGGGCCGTTCGCGCAGCGGCGGCAGCACGACGGGCACGACACACAAGCGCCACAGCAGGTCGGCGCGGAAGCGGCCGGCGGCGACCTCGGCGTCGAGGTCGCGGTTGGTGGCGGCGACGATGCGTACGTCGACGCGCAGCGTGCGGTTGCCGCCGACGCGCTCGAACTCGCCTTCCTGCAGCACGCGCAGCAGCTTGCTCTGCATCGCCGGCGACATCTCGCCGACCTCGTCGAGGAACAGCGTGCCGCCGTCGGCGAGCTCGAAGCGGCCTTCGCGGCGGCGCGAAGCACCGGTGAACGAGCCGGCCTCGTGACCGAACAGTTCGCTCTCGAGCAGCGCCTCGGGGATCGCCGCGCAGTTCAGCTTCACGAACGGCCGCTGCGCGCGGTCGCTGTGCTTGTGCACGAGTGCGGCGATGCGCTCCTTGCCGGTGCCGCTCTCACCGCGGATCAACACCGCGGCGCGGCTCTTCGCGATGCGCTGCACCATGTCGACGACGGCCTGCGTCGCGGCCGAGGCGATCACCATGTCGCCGCCGCTGGTCTCGGCGCGCAGGAACGTGTTCTCGCGCAGCAGACGGCGCTTCTCGCGCATGCGCGCGAGCACGACCTCGAGCTCCTCGAGCACGATCGGCTTCTCCAGCACGTCGTCGGCTCCCTGGCGCATCGCCTGCACGGCGGTGTGCATGGTGCCGTGCGCGGTGACCAGCACGACCGGGCGGTCGGGATCGGCCTGCTTGCTGGCGGCGAGCACGGCGAAGCCGTCGGCGTGCGGCATGCGCCAGTCGGTGACGACGAGGTCGAAGCCGCGCTGGCCGAGCAGCGCGATCGCTTCGCGGCCGTCGGCGACGGCGTGCACTTCGCAGCCGAACGACTGCAACGCTTCCTGCAGGAACTCGCGCGACAACGGTTCGTCGTCGGCGAGCAGCACGGTCTCCCGGGCACTCACGCCATGGCCTCCGCGGTGGCGAGTGGCTCGGCGGCGATCGGCTCGGCGGCGACGGCGGCCGGCGCTTCGAGCAGCGGCAAGCGCACGCGGAAGCACGCGCCGACCTCGCCCGGGTTGCGCAGCTCGAGGCTGCCACCGAGGAACGACAGCACGCGCAGGCACAGCGGCAGGCCGAGGCCGGTGCCGCGTTCCTTCGACGAGACGAACGGTTCGAACACCTTGTCGCCGACGTGCGCCGGCACGCCGGGGCCGTCGTCCTGCACGTCGAGTTCGAGCTGGCCGCCGAAGCTGCGCGCGGTGACGACGAGGCGCACCGCCGGCGCCGCCTCGATGGCGTTGCGGAACAGGTTGGTCAGCACGCGCGCCAGCGCGTCGCCGTCGGCGCGCAGTTCGCGCGCGCCCAGCACCTGCACACGCACGCTCGGCAGGCCCGACGCGGCGGCGGCCTCGGCGACCGCCTCGCCGACGCTGGCGGCGCGGCCGCGCTGTCGTTCGGGGCGGGCGAAGCCGAGCAACGCCTTGACGATGCCGTCGACCTGCGCGACTCCCTGCACGACCTTGCCGGCGAAGCGCTTCATCGCCGCCGGGTCCTCGCTGCGACTCAGCAGTGCGGCGAAGCCCATCACGCCGTTCAGCGGGTTCTTGATCTCGTGCGCGATGCCGAGCGCCAGCTCCGACAGGCCGGCGAGGCGGTCGAGGCGGTGCACCTCGCGTTCGAGCTCGTGCACCTGCGAACGGTCTTCCAGCAGAACCAGGGCGCCGCGCGCGATCGGCACGGTGCGCACGCGCACGGTGCGCCCGGCGAACGCCACGTCGCCCGCGGGCTGCTGCTCGAGCGCGATGCCGGCGCCGCGCGCCGCGACGTCGAGCCGTTCGGCCTCGGGATTGCGCCGCACGACCTCGCCGCGGCCGTCGAGGACGACGACGCCGATCGGCAGCGCGGCGAACACCGCATCGCGCTCGTCGAGCGCCGCGTGCAGCGCGGCGTTGGTCTGCTGCAGCTCGAGGTCGACGGCGGCGGCGCGTTCCTTCAGCGCCACGTAGCTGCGTTCGAGCTCGGCGGCGGCGGCGACGAAGCGCGCGAAGCCGTCCTGCAGGCGTTCCCGATCGTCGCTCACTGGTCCTTCTCTCCGGGCCAGGTCAGCGCCTGGATCTTCTGCGTCACGTCGTAGTCGGCGTGCTGGTTCATCCACTGGAAGTGCACCATCGCCGTCTGCGCGGCGCGGCCCCACGGACCGAGTTCCTCGATGTCGGCGCGCGGTCCGGTCTTCTTGACGTCGCGCACGGTGATCTTCAGGAACGCGTCGCGCACCTCCTGCTCGCGACGTTGGTAGTCGGCGGCGTTCTTGGTGATCGACAGGCCCTCGTAGCGCTCCGCGTAGCGGAACAGCAGCTCGAGGCAGCGGCCCTGGTAGAACAGCGCCGCGAACGGCGGGTTCTTGTCCTTCAGCAGCGGCGCCAGCTCGTCGATCCCGCGCTTCAGGCTGTCGCGGCCGCGGTCGGCGAACTGCCGCGCGACCTCGGGCTGGTTCAGCTCGAGCGCCCGCGCGGCGTCGTCCATCTGCTGCTGGCCGGCCTTGAACAGCGCCTGCGCCACCAGCTGGTGGTCCTTCGAGCCGGTGATCCACTCGCGCGGCTTGTCGAGCGGGCGCATCAACGGCAGCTGCGGCGCGGCCGCCGGCGCCCCGACCGGGGCGACCGCAGGCGACGTCTGCCCGAGCGGCGCTGCCGGCGGATCGTTCGCGGTGCTGCCCGGCCCCGGCGTCGTCGCCGGCACCCTCGAGCCCACGGTCGGCACGACCACGGAGGGTCCGCCTTCGCTGCTCGCCATGCGCGCCTCGGCCTCGGCCTTCAGCGCCTCGACCTGCGTGCGCAGCTTGTTGTACTGCTCGAGCAGACTCGACGTCGCCGCGTCCTCCTCGCGCAGATCGATGCGCATGCGATCCATCGCCTCGCTGCCGATCGGCGCCGGCGGCCGGAACGTGCGGTCCGCCTCGTCGGCGGGCAGACCGAGGTCGTGCCGCAGGCGCAGTTCGAGCAGGCGGTCGACCTCGGCGCGGTTCTGTTGCAGCTGCCGCTGCGTGCGCTGGATCTCGGCCTGCCTGCGCTCGCCCTCCTGGTTCTGCGCCGACGTGCCGGGCGCGAGCAACGCCGCGGCGGCCATCGTCAGCAGGCTGGCGACGAGCGCGTTCATCGCAGGATCCCCCGATAGGCGTCGGCTGCGTGCTCGAGCTTGCCGAGGCGCGTGTAGGCGTCGCCGATCATCTCGGCGGTCTTGCTGCGCAGGTCGGCATTCTGGATGCGCGGTACCAGCAGGATGGCCTGGCCAGGGAAATCGTCGAAGTGGCTGCCAGCGGCGGCCTGCTGGTAGAGCGCGACGACGGTCTTGAAGCGCGCCCGGTCGCCGACGGCGTCCTCGCGACCGATCATCGGGCTGGCGATCGCGATCGCGCGCTGCCACTGCCGGTCGGCGAGCATCTCGTCGACCAGGAACAGCGCCAGCTCCGGCTCCTCGCCGCGCATCACCATCTGCTCGAGCTCGAGGAACGCGCTCTCCTTCTCGCCGAGCGCCAGCGCCGAACGCGCCCAGACGCGCAGCGTGCGTTCGCGCCAATCCGCCGTCATCGTCGTCAGGAAGCGCGTGCGCGCCTCGATGCTGGCGGCGCGCGCCTGCACGAAGCGCTTCTGCGCCATGTACGACTCGGCCAGCAGCACCATGGCG
>JBILEY010000215.1:0-8632 GCA_044351865.1 Planctomycetota bacterium
CATGCGCACCGCCAGCGTGCGCAGGCCACGCAGCGTCAGCCAGCTGTCGAACGGCGCGCCGGTCAGGCCGAGCGCGTTGGCCCACCACACCAGCTGTTCGTGCAGACCGCGGTCCTTCGCCACCACCGCACCACCGACGACGTCGCTGTGCCCGTTCACGTACTTGGTCGTGCTGTGCACGACGAGGTCGGCGCCGAGCCGCAGCGGGTTCTGCAGCGCCGGCGACAAGAACGTGTTGTCGACGACGAACAGGGCACCGACCGCGTGGCTGGCGTCGGCGAGCGCGCTCAGATCGACGAGCCGCAGCAGTGGATTGCTCGGCGACTCCGACCACACGAGCTTCGGCCGCTGTTGCAGCGCCGCCGCCAGCGCCGCCGGATCGCGTTGGTCGACGAACTGCACGCGGCAGCGCCCCGTGCGCGCGAACGCCGACAGCAGCCGCCACGTGCCGCCGTAGCCGTCGTGCGGCAGCACGACGAGGTCGCTGGCCTGCAGCAGGTGCAGCACCAGCGTGATCGCCGCCATGCCGGTGGCCGTGACCACCGCCCCCGCGCCACCTTCGAGCGTGGCCAGCGCGTTGGCGAGTTCGTCGCGCGTCGGGTTGCCGCTGCGCGTGTAGTCGTATTGCCGCTTCTGGCCGAAGCCGGCGAAGGAGAAGTTCGCCGACAGCACCAGCGATGGCGCCACCGCGCCGTGTGCTGTGTCGGTGCCGATGCCGGCGCGCACCGCCTGCGTCTCGGGAGCGAAGCTCGTGGTCTTGGCTGCGAAGCTCACGACAGCACCTCCTGCAGGAACGTGCCCACGTGCCGCGGTTCCTTCAGGAACGCATCGTGGCCGTAGCGCGAGCGCAGCTCGCGGTGCGCGCGCAGCTCGGGCAGCTGCAGCGCGAGCTCGCGCACTTCGCTCGGCGGCACCAGCTGGTCGCCGACGAACGCCAGCAGCCACGTCGGCACGGGGACCGTGCGCGGCGCGATGCAGTGCGCGTCGATCGAGCGATTGAGGCACAGGAACTGCTCCGCGGTCCACTGCGCAGCGAACGCGGTGCCGCGCGCCGCCAGCCACTCCTGCACCGGGTAGACGACTTCGCCGTCGCAGAAGCCGGGGGCACCGCCGAAGCGTTCGAGCAGTTCGCCCGGCGTGCGGTAGGTGCAGAGCGCCAGCGCGCGCGCGACCGCCAGCGCCTCCTGCGCCGCACCGGTGCGCAGGCCGAGTTCGACGACGTCGCGCTGCACCTTGCGCCAGGCGCTCGCCTGCGGGTGGCTGCGGTGCGCGGCCGCGATCGCGGCGAGACGCTGCACCCGCTGCGGCTGCTGGGCGGCGGCGTGCAACGCCACCATGCCGCCGTAGCTGCTGCCGACCAGCGCGTGCACGCGGCTGAGGCCGAGTGCGTCGACGAGGTGCCACAAGGCGCGGGCCTGGTCTTCGGCGGCGACGAACGGGAACGCTTCGCCGGCAGCCGGCGCCATCGAGCAGCCCGCCCCACCGAGCCAGTCGAACGCCAGCACCTGCAGGTGCCGCGTGTCGATCGCGGCGTCTGGACCGACGAGGCCGTCCCAGAAGCCGGGAGCCGGCGCCGCGGCGTGCGCGCTGACGTGGCGGCCGGCGGAGATGCCACCGAGCACGACCACCAGCGGCGCGTCGGCGGGGCCCTGCCGTTCGTAGGCCAGCGCGCCACCGACCAGCTCGCCGCCGTGCTGCAGCGGGAAGCGGGTCGGCAGGTGGCACAGCTGCACGCCCTGCGGCAACGTGATCGAAGCACTCATCGACGCACCTCCACCGCCGGCGCGGCGAGGAAGGCGGCGACGTCGGCGAGCAGGGCCGCGGCCGTGCGTTCGTGGCCGACGGCGAGTCCGGTGTGCACACGCAGGCCGCCGGGCAGCTCGTAGCCATAGACGACGCGGTCCGGCGGTGCGGCCAGCGGCGAACCGCGCGGCACCTCTTCGTAGGCCACGCGCAGGTCGTTGCCGCTGCGGCTGCCGCGCGCGACGAGGCGCGTCGTGGCACCGCGGGCCGAGCGTTCGCGCAGGACCTCCGGAGCGAGCCCACGCACGTCGGCGCGCGCGATGCGTGCGAACGCCGGCGGCGCCGTCCAGCTGTCGCCGAACACCGCCCCCCACACCGCGCGCAGCTTGGTCGCGGCGTCGCTGCCGTCGAGGTCCTGCGTCGGATCGGCCTCGAGCACGCCGCGCTGCTGCGCCTCGGCGATGCCCTCGGCGAGCGAGGCGCCGCGCTCGATCGCTTCGATCAACACCGTCGTCGACACGTTGCCGACGAGGGCGAGGCTGCGGCAGTGTTCGCGCAGCTCGGGCAGTTCGCGCACCAGCGCCTGGCCTGCACCACCGAGGGCGGCGTGCACGCCGACGCGGCCGCGCGGCACCGTCAGCAGCCACTCGCTGGCGGCTTCGGCGAGCGCGTTCTTGCCGCAGACGGCGAGGAACGCGCCGTTCTGCAGCGCAGCGCGCGCGCGCTGCAACGCCGCCGGCGCCGTCGCCTGGTCGGTCGGCGTGGCGTCGACGACGACGTCGGCGCCGACGATGCGCACCGCGAGTTCGGTCGGGATCGCCTCGGCGCGCGGCCAGCTGGCGAGCGAGCCGCCGGCGGACTTGTGCGCGGCGATGGCGTCGAGCGGCAGGCCCTGGCGGTCGAACACGGTGGCGCCGGCGTCGCTGATGGCGACGACGCGCACCGGCAGGTCGGCGAGCTGCTGCAGCAAGGCGCGGCCGACACGGCCGGGGCCGAGCAGGTGCAGCGTGCGCAGGGTTTGCTGGGGCAGCGGCGGCGACGACGTTGCGTTCGCGCCCGGCGACTGTCCGGACGAGTGGAACGCGTCGCTGCTGGCGGCGAGGTTGCGCGCTGGGTGCGACGCCTGGACGGGGGACAGCGCGGAGCCGGTCTGGCCTGGGCGCGCGGACGAAGCGGACGGAACGGGTCGGGTCATGACGATCGGGCCCGCCAGGAGCTCTGCTCGGCCGCCGCACGTCCGTCAGGTGCCGGCCCCACCGTGCCCGTTGCACGGCGACTCACCGCGAAGGTTCGCGGTGCTCATCGTCCGAACCGGCTTGCGGCCGATCCGAGGGCATTGGCACCTGCGCGGATTCGCGTGGTTGCCCCAGCGTCGTCGGGCCCGGCCCTCGGCTGGTCTGGATGAGTGCTGGCCTTGTATCGGCGGCGAGGACCCGGCGTCAAGAGGTCCCGTACACGAGCTCGTCACGCGAACATCCCGACGGCTCGTCCGCGAGGCCGGCCACGCCGGCACACTGCCCTCTCACTTCTGCCGCATGGCGACGACCGCCTCCAGCAGCGAGGCGGCTTGCGCGGCGGTGCGCTGATCGAGTGGCCGCTGCAACAAACCCCGCAACACCTGCTCCGCCACATCGAGACGCGGCAGGAGCGGCGACATGCAAGCGCGTGCGAGGTTCAGGTTGGCGAGATTGAGATCCAGCTTCTTCGTCGACTCATAGATCGAGAGCAGTTCCGGCGCGGCCTCCGCCTCGCGGCCAAGGCGCCACAGCAGCATCGCTCGCAACTCGCGGGTGAACGGATCGTCGAAGACCTCCCACGACAGCGCCCGGTCGGCGCTGGCGAGCACGTTTTCGACCTCGACCTTCGCAGCCTTCGGCGAGATCGCCTTCATCGTTTCGTAGAGGGCATCGCGCCGCCACTGGCAGACGCCGCTGTGCACCGCCAGGCCGACGAACAGGCTCGCGGCGATCGCCACGCGCCGGCCTGCGGGCGTCCACCGACCGGACTGCTTCAACGGCGTCGACTGGAACGTCAACTCGTGGCGCCGGACCAGGCGGAGCAGCAGCAACAGCAGCACGGCCGTGATGACGCCGAGTCCCACCGCCAGCAGCAGCGGAACCCCCTCGGTGAACCAGGCGCCGCGCCAGGCGAACTGGGTGGCGACGAACGCGACGACGCCGACCAGCAGTTCCTCGGGCCACGTCAGGTCGGCGCGCGCCACGATGCGCTGCTGGCTCTTCGCGAACGGCTTCGGCATGGCGAAGCCCACGTAGAGCGCATCCTTCGGGCACACCGACACGCAATCGAGGCACTTCATGCAGCCTGGGTCGACGAGCTGGCCGTGTTTGGCCACTTCTTCGTGCACGCGCACATTGCTGGTGCAGACGTTGGTGCAGTGGCCGCAACCGTTGCACGCATCGGTGACCTTGATGCGCACCGGTGCGAAACGGTCGGCGATGGCGAAGAAGGCACCGTAGGGACAACCGTGCGTGCAGAAGCCCTTGGCGCCGAGCCACCAGACGATCAGGAAGCCGACGACGACGACCGTCATGATGGTCATCAGCGGCCCCGGGAACGTCTGCCACAAGTTCTCCGTGGTCAGGTGCAGCTCCCACGTGTCCGGCGACGGCAGCGGCGCCTCGCGCCAACCCATCAGTGCGCGGAAGGGTTCCCAGAAGAACATGTGACCGGCAACCACCCATGGCGCCAGCACGAGCAGGCGCGAACGCAGGGGCCGCGGCTTCAGCCCGACCTTGGCGAGCAACCAGGCGCTGAGATCCTGCAACGCAACCACGTGGCATGCCCAGCCACAGAAGAAGCGACCGAAGATCAGGGTGCCGGCGATCAACACCAGGAACAGCACGAAGCCGGCGTTGATGCGCCCGCCTTCGATGGTCTGCATCGCCTCCGACGGCTCGACCGGCGTCAGCGAACTGCCGGTGGCGAGCCAGTGCCAGATGTGCAGACCGATCAGCACGTGCACGGCGATCAGCACGTAGGCGCGCTTCCTCGACACCTTCGACGGCCGCACCGGGCCGCACTTCGGTTTGTGCCGATCCTGACGCGGCAGGAAGGCCAGAGGATCGCGCAGATCGGGAACGGGAGGGACCGGCGGAACGACCGTCATCGGAGGCGGCGCAGCATAGCCAGCGCCAGAAGCCGCGAGCCGCCGCATTTGCATTCGCTGCACCGACCCGCGATCGTCTCGGCCCGATTCCTCGGAACCACACGCAATGACCACCGCTCCCGACGCCACCCCCGCCACCGACTTCGTCCGCGACCGCATCCGCGCGGACCTGCAGGCCGGCAAGGTGCAGCAGGTGATCACGCGCTTCCCGCCGGAGCCCAACGGCTACCTGCACGTCGGCCACGCCAAGGCGATCACGCTGTCGTTCTCGGTCGCCAAGGAGTTCGGCGGCCGCTGCAACCTGCGCATGGACGACACCAACCCGGCGGCGGAGGACCAGGAATACGTCGACGCGATCAAGGAAGACGTGCGCTGGCTCGGCTTCGAGTGGGACGCGATGTTCTACGCGGCCGACTACTTCGACCAGATCTACGCCTGGGCCGAGCGCCTCGTGGAGAAGGGCCTCGCCTACGTCGACGACCAGAACGCCGACCAGATCGCGGCGACACGCGGCACGCTGACGGCACCGGGCAAGGCCAGTCCGTGCCGCGATCGATCGATCGCCGAGAACCTGCGCCTGCTGCGCGACATGAAGGCCGGCACGTTCCAGGACGGCGAGAAGGTGCTGCGCGCCAAGATCGACATGGCGCACGCCAACCTGAACATGCGCGACCCGGTCATGTACCGCATCCGGCACATGCACCACCAGCGCACCGGCGATCGCTGGTGCATCTACCCGATGTACGACTGGGCGCACGGCCAGAGCGACTCGATCGAGGGCATCACGCACTCGCTGTGCACGCTCGAGTTCGAACACCACCGCCCGCTCTACGACTGGTTCTGCGACGCGCTCGGCATCTACAAGCCGCAGCAGATCGAGTTCGCGCGGCTCAACGTCGAGTACATGCTGACCAGCAAGCGCAAGCTGCTGCTGCTGGTCGAAGGCAAGCACGTCGACGGCTGGGACGATCCGCGCCTGCCGACGCTGCGCGGGCTGCGCCGCCGCGGGGTGCCGCCGCAGGCGCTGGTCGCGTTCTGCAAGCACGTCGGCGTGGCGAAGTTCAACAGCACGCACGAGATCGGCCTGTTCGAGTTCTTCGTGCGCGACTGGCTGAACAAGCACGCGCTGCGGCGCATGGCGGTGCTCGACCCGATCAAGCTGGTGATCACCAACTGGCCGGCCGGCCACGTCGAGATGGTCGACGCGCAGAACAACCCCGAGGACCCGACCGCCGGCACGCGCCAGGTGCCGTTCAGCGGCGAGCTGTGGATCGAGCGCGAGGACTTCCAGGAGAACCCGCCGAAGGACTTCTTCCGCCTCGGCCCCGGCCGCGAAGTGCGCTTGCGCTCCGGCTACTTCGTGACCTGCACCGGCGTCGACAAGGACAGCGCCGGCAAAGTCACCGCGATCCACTGCACCTACGACCCGGCGACCAAGGGCGGCAACGCGCCGGACGGCCGCAAGGTCAAGGGCACGATCCACTGGGTCTCGGCGCCGCACGCGCTCGATGCCGAGGTGCGGTTGTTCGAGCACCTGTTCACGCACCCGGATCCAGCGAGCGCCGACGGCGGCGACTTCCTGAAGCTGCTGAATCCGAACAGCAAGAAGGTCGTGCGCGGCAAGCTCGAGCCGAGCCTCGCCCACGCGCAGGGCGGCGAGCGCTTCCAGTTCGAGCGCATCGGCTACTTCTGCTGCGACACCAAGGACGGCGCGCCGGGCAAGCCGGTGTTCCTGCGCACCGTCGGCTTGAAGGACAGCTACCAGAAGGCGCAGCAGAAGGGCGCCGCGGGCAAGCCCGCAGATGGCAAGCCGAGCGGCGGCAAGGGCGCCGCACCGAAGGGCGACAAGGCCTAGCAGCCCGCGACGGCGAGCGGGCCCGCCGCAGCCGAAGCGACGGGCGGGATCAGCCGCGCAGCACGAGTTCCGACGCGTTGCTGAGCCACAGCGTCGGCTGCGCGAACACGCTGACGGCCTGCAGGTGCAACGACGAGCCCAGGAACGAGCGGTCGTTCGGCAGCGAGAACGGGAAGTAGACGCGCGCGTCGGCGCTGACCAGCATCGGCGCCAGCACGACGTCCGTCGGCACCCACCAGTTGCCGAGCGGCGTCGCCACCGGCGTCGGGAAGCGCGACAGCGACAGCCACGGCACGACGATGTCGTTGTTGATCGACCGCACGCAGCCGGTCACGGTGCCGCCGAGCGATTTGTTGGACACGGCCGACAACTGCACCGACGGCACCGTCTCGTTGGCGTGCACGTAGCGGCCGAGCTCGTCGGCGCCGTAGCCACCGAGGTCGTTGCTGAGCAGCCACAGGTTGCCGTCGGGCCCGGTCAGGATGCCGTAGCCGGAGCCGGGCAACTGGTGGAACGTGGTCTCGCCCTGCACGGCGGCACCGGTGGCGTCGAGCGTCACCGCGCGCACGCGCCCAGCGTTGTAGTCGGTCATGAACCACACGTTCTTCCACGAGGCCGGGTAGTGGTCGCCCGTGTAGAAGCACATGCCGGTCGGCGCGATCGTCGGCGAGTAGGTGCGCAGCGGATCGACCAGCGACGGGTTCGGCGTCGGCTCGGTGCCTTCGACCAGCGGCCAGCCATAGTTGCCGCCGGGCACGATGCGGTTGATCTCGTCCTGCAGCGCGAGGCCGTTCTCGGTCGCGTAGAGCACGCCGGTCACCGGATGGATGCCGAGACCGAACATGTTGCGGTGGCCGTACGAGTAGATCGGGCTGCCCGGGAACGGGTTGTTCGCCGGCACCGTCAGGTTCGGCAGCTCGTAGCGCAGCACCTTGCCCATGAGGTTGCCGAGCGTCTGCGCGTTCGCGCTGACGTAGTTGTCGCCCGCAGCCACGAAGAGCGTGCCGTCGAAGCCGAACGTCATCGTGCCGCCGTTGTGGTACCAGTCGGCGGGGATGGCGCCGGACGGCGTCAGCACGGTGAGGTTGGTGCCGACCCCGCCCACCTCGGTCAGCCGGCCGATGCGGTTCTCGTTCAGCGACGGTTCGGTGTAGTAGACGTAGACGTGGCGGTTGACGAGGTAGTTCGGATCGACCGCGATGCCGAGCAGCCCCTGCTCGGTGAACGAGCTGGCGGTGCCGACGGCGACGGTCGCCCACGGAGCCGACTGCAGCACTCCGTCGCGGAAGAGCCGGATGTTGCCGGTGACGCGCTCGGTGATCAGCAGCCCGCCGTCGGGCAGGAACGCCATGGCGGTGGCGCCGTTCAGCTGGCCGTCACTGAGCGTCTGGTAGGTGAACCCGGCGGGTGGATTCTGCGCCGCAGCCGTGGCAGCAGCGGCGGTGGCGAGCAGGAAGCGGGCGAGGCGAAGCGATGGCATGCGGCGTGGTTGGCGCTCGTAGAGGCAGCTCGGAACGAGATTTCGGGCCGAGCAGGGTAGAAGCTGCCCGACCCTACGCAAGCTGCGGCGCCAGGGGTCGCGCTTCTTTCGTGAAGACCCCGCGCGTGGATGCTGCGCGCTTCCGCTGGGGATTGCGGCGGGTCGTAGACCAGGCAAGCGACAAGCGCCGCTGGCATGGGCCCGCGCGGACTTGCCTCAGCTGCAACCCGCTGCGCCGATCGCGAGCGCCGATGCCGCGGGCGCTGCGTCCCGGGTTGGGGCGATCGGAAACGCTGGGCGGCTCGATCAGAACGGGATGTCGCCGTAGTCGACTTCGCCGCCGCCCTGCGCCCCACCACCTTCCTGCGCCGGCGCACGACGACCACCACCGCTGCTGCGGCGTTCGCCACCACCACCACCACCGCCA
>JBILEY010000216.1:0-8609 GCA_044351865.1 Planctomycetota bacterium
GCCAGTGATCGCGACGGCGGCCACGGCGGCTACGACCTCTACGAACTGCCGACGCTCGGTGCTTTGGCTGCGAGCGTGCGGCCGTGGACGATCTGCAACACCGCGCTCGACGAGAGCGACCCCGCGGTCGCCAGCGACGGCACGCTGGTGTTCGTGCGCAGCGATCGCCGCATCGACGGCGGCAACGACGGCGTGCTGTTCCGTTGGCGGGAAGGCGACGCCACCGAGCCCGAGCGTTTGTTCGCCGATCCGGGGCGACAGGCCGCACGCATCGTCGATCGCGATCCGGCGTTCGCCGCCGATGGCGCTTCGTTGTGGTTCGTGCGCAAGGTCGCCGGCGAACCGTTGCGCGTCGTGCGCGCCAGCCGGCTCGGCGCCACGTTCGCGCTGCCGCTGCCGGTGCTGACGTCGAGCACCGACGTGCGCTCGCCGCTGCCGAACGACGACGGGCGCGTGGTGGGCCTGCTGCAGGCGAGGCCGGGCGACGCGGCGGCGGCGCTGTGGTACGAGGCCCGGGCGCAGGAATTGGTGCCGTGGTGGCCGGGCCAGCACTGGCTCGAGTGGCTGTTGCTCGGTGCGATCGCGTCGGCGCTGCTGCTGTTGGTGCTGCTGCACTACGGCCGCCGCTGGAGCACGCTCGACCTGCTGGCGCAGTGCCTGCTGCTGTCGCTGCTGCTGCACGTGCTGCTGTTCTTGTGGCTGATGGGCGTCGAGATCCTCGGTGCGCCACTGCCCGGCGACGACGACGGCGGCAGCGTCGAAGTGGCGCTGGTGGCGACCAGCAGCAGCGACGCGGCGAACGGCGAACTGGCGGCGCAGGCGATCGCGGCGGAAGTGCGCATGAGCGTGTCCGAACGCGCGCTGCAGGCCGAACTGCCGGGCACGGCGGCGGCGAAGGCGAGCGTCGGCGAGTCGCTGGCGGCGGCTGCTGCTGCGCGCGACGAAGCGCTGCCCGCGGCGACGACGACGGCGACTGCGGCCCCGGCATTGGCCGACGCGGCGGCAGCACAGCCGTTGCGTGAAGCGAACGATGCGCCGGCGGCAGCGGCCTCGGCAGCCGAGCTGCCAGCGGTCGCGGCGCAGGCACCAGAAGCGCCGGCGGCGCAACCGGCGCCGAGTGCCGAGGCGGCGTCCAACACGGTCGTCGTTGCGGTGCCGGTGGCTGGTTCGCTGGCGCGCAGCGAGATCGCGAGTGTCATGGCCCCGGCCGCGGCGCCGCCTGCGTCGGCGCCGGCACCGGTGGCGCACACGGCTCCGACGACGCCCGCCCTGCAGGATGCCGCGACGCCGGCGATGGCGACTGGCGGCGAAGCGCTGCGCGCTGCCGCGGACGCGCCGCGCGCAGCCCGGCAGTCGGCGGCGATCGCGGTCGACGGTGCTGCAACCGCGGCGGTCGCGGCTGCGCGTTCGTCGTCTTCGGCCGAGGCACCGGTGGCGGCGTCCGCGGCGCCGCGCCCGGCGTCGGCGTTGGCGAAGTCCGGTGATGCGGCTCTCGCGGCACCAGCGGCGGCGTTGGCCGATGCGGCGCCAGCGAACGCGGCGGCGCGCGCGGCGAAGCCCGAGGTCGCTCTGCGCGATGCGGCGAGCGGCAGTTCTCGCTCGGCGGCTGCGCGCGGCGAACGTGCCGACGCGGCAGCATCTCCGAAGCCGGTGGCCGTGGCGACGACGCCTGCGGCGCCGGTCGCCGATGCGGGCGCCGCGGCCCAGCGCCGCGCGGAGAACGGCGATCGCGCGGCGCCGGTTGCGACGGTGCCGATGCCGGGTGGTGCCCTCGTGCGCACGGCGGGCTCGCTGCCGGCGACGGCCGCGGCGGCCGCTCCCGCGTCGTCGTCCACTTCGCCACGCGGGGGAACGAGCCCATCGCCCGTGGCGCTGCGCGATGCGGCGTCCTCTGCCGCGACCGGCCAGGCCACAGCGCCGAGTCCCAACGCGACGGCGAGTGCGAACGCCAACCCCGCCGCCCCGCGCTCGACCCCAGCCGTCGCGTTGCCGCCGTTGGCGGCAGCCGGGTCCGAAGTTGCCGCGGCGCGCCCGCGCGAGTCCGGTTCGCTGCCGCAACCGGCGACGTCGTTGCCGCGGCCCGCGGGTTCGTTGGTGCGCGCCGGGGCCACGGTGCCTGTGCCCGCCGGTGCATCGTCGCCAGCGAACGCCGCTGACGTGCCACGCGCGAAGCCACAACCCGCAGCCGTCGCGCTACGCGATCCTGGCGGCAACTCCGCACCTGCGGTGGCGCCGATCGCGGCTGCGGCGACGGGCGTTCGTTCGAATCCAACGCCCGGAAGGTTGGCTGCAGTCTCGGCGGGCGCCCCTTCGGTCGTCGCGGAACGCGCGCCGTGGCGCGGCGAACGCACGCTGCCGCCCGAGCCGCCGCCGGCACCTCCGGCGAGCCGGCTCGCCCGCGCACCCGCAGCCCCGCTCGCCGCCGACGACGCCGAACTGCGCGTCGCCGGCACCGCCTACAGCAACCGCTTCGGGCCGGCGAAGGCGCAGGCGATCGAGCGCTTCGGCGGCAATGACGCCACCGAGCGCGCGGTGCAGAACGGCCTGCGCTACCTCGCGCGCATCCAGAACCGCGACGGTTCGTGGGGCGATCGCAGCGACTACGACGGCAAGTATGGCTTCGTCTACGTCGGCAAGACGGCGCTGTGCGTGCTGGCGTTCCTCGGCGCCGGCCATACCCCGCAGAGCCGCAGCGAACACAGTGCGGTGGTGGCGAAGGCGCTCGACCACCTGCTGGCGCTGCAGGAAGAGGACACCGGCGCGTTCGGCCGCAGCTCGTGCTACGGCCACGGCATCGCCACCTATGCGCTCGCCGAGTGCTACGGGCTGACCAAGGACGAAGCGCTGCTGCGGCCGCTCGAACGCGCGCTGACGTGGATCCTCGACCACCAGGGCCCGCGGCGCGACCGGCGCAATCGCGGCGGCTGGGGCTACTTCTCGCCCGGCCTGCGCGCCGAGGACGACTACGCGCGAGTCTCGGTGTCGTCGTGGATGATCATGGCGCTCGAGTCGGCGCGCTTGTCGGGCATCGAACTGCCGGCCGACGTGCTGCCGGCGGCGCGCGAATACCTCGAGCTGTCGTACGACCAGCCCAACGGGTGGTTCCGCTACAACCACAAGCCGAGCCGCGTGAACTCCGGCTGGCCGACGTTGCCCGCCAGCACGCCGGCGGCGGCGTTCTGCCTGCAGCTGCTCGGGCGGCCGGGCGACGATCCGATGGTGCAGAGCGCCGTCGACTACACGGTCGAACGGCGGCCGCTGCGCTACCGCCGCTACAGCGACGACGACTTCGTGCTGCGCGGCCAGGGCAACGTCTACTTCTGGTACTACGGCACGCTGTGCTGCTTCCTGCGCGGCGGCGACGCGTGGACGCAGTGGAACGAACGGCTGCGCACGGTGCTGCCGAAGGCGCAGGGCCAGGACGGCTCGTTCGCGCCGATCGACGTCTACGCCGACGAAGCGGGCGACAGCGAGAACGACAAGAGCTACACGACGGCGATGTGCGTCTTGTGCCTCGAGGTCTACTACCGCTACTTCACGCCGCTGCTGCTCGGTCGATAGTGGGCAGGGATCGCGGGCGGCGGGCGGGATGAGAGGCCGAGAAGAAATCCAGCGTACGGCCTCTCAGAGTCATGTTTGCCGGCTGCCTTCGCAGCCGCGCAGAGCCTTCGAGAGATTCTCTCTCAGGCTCTGAGGCGCGCGAAAGTCGGCGGCGCGGGCTACGTTCTCCGGCTCGCATGTCCGCTCCGCTCTACGTGTTCAAGGTCACCGCCGTGACGCTCGCGGCGACGATCCTGTTCGGGCTCGTCATCAGCATGAACCTGCAGGACCGCTGGGAGGTCACGACGGTCCGGACGATCAAGACCAAGCCGGAGCGGCTCGCGGCGGTGCTCGGGGACCTGTCGACGTGGGATCGTTGGTACGCGGCGAAGGTCGACCTCGGCAATCCGACGAAGGCCACGGTGGAAGGCACGCCCGGCACCGTCGGCCACGCGCTCGTCTGGACCGGGCCGATGGGCAAGGCGTCGCTGACGTTCACTTCGATCGCCCCCGGCGCGATCGGCTACGACTACGGCGTCGTCGTCAGCGACGGCCAGAAGGGTGGGCGCGGCACCGGCTCGGTCCGCTACACGGCCGCCGGCGACAGCTGCACGGTCACCTGGATCGACGGCGGTGTCTGGGACGGCATGCTGGCGCGCTGGTTCGGCTGGTTCGGCGCGCTGCAGGAGCGCTGCAAGCAGATCCACAGCGCCAGCTTCACCGAGCTGCAGGTCTACCTCGACGAAGCGGGGAAGCCGGCAAGCGTGGACGGCAGCAAGGTGCCGGCGACCAGCGAGCCGGCGAACGGGCCGCGCTGAGTCCGCCCGCGGCGTCGTTCAGCGAAAGATCACTTCAGCGCACGACGACGTCGACGGTGGTCGGCGTCGTGTCGAACGCAACCGCCTGACCGTCCTGGCTGGCGGCGCGACGCGGCAACAACTTCAGCGTGTAGGTGCCGGGCACGCGCGGGGTGCTCGGCGCAATCCGCAGGCGGAACAACGGGCCGCTGGCGAGTGGTGCGGCGGACACGTTCTGCGCGTCGCCGCACAGGACGACGAAGCGCTGGTTGACGAAGTCGCCGTCGAGCGTGACCACCGGCGCAATGGCGGCGAGCCGTTGCGTCGCCGGCAGCGTCAAGCCGTTCGGCAGTTCGACCGCGAGTTCGAGCAGCACCGGGGCCGGCGTGCTGTCGACGCTCAGGTTCACCAGCACGTCGGCGCTGCTGGCGGCGGCCGGGATCTCGATCGCCGCGGCGCCGACGCGCACGGGGCCGGTGGCCGGGGGCGTGGGGGTGCTGCCACCGCCACCGCCGCCGCACGCGGCCACGACGCACAACAAGAGCAGCGAGGACGAACGCAGCATGGCGGAAGGGTATCTCGCGCCGAGCCCGGGGGAAGGCCTCGCCGCCGCGGGGTCGTGGCGCCACGATGCGCCGATGCCGTCGAGGTTGCCGTTCTCCCACGTTGCCCGCGCGAGCCTGCTCGTCGCGGGATCGCTGTTGGCGCAGACGCCGACGCCGCCGCCGCAGGAGCCCGCCGTGCCCAAGAACCGCCTCGCCGGCGCCGCCTCGCCCTACTTGCGCCAGCACCAGCACGACCCGGTGGCGTGGTGGCCGTGGGGGCCGGAAGCGCTCGCCGCGGCGAAGGCGCAGCAGAAGCCGATCTTCCTCAGCATCGGCTACGCGGCGTGCCACTGGTGCCACGTGATGGCGGCCGAGAGCTTTCGCGACCCGGCGATCGCCAGGCTGCTGAACGAGCAGTTCGTCTGCATCAAGGTCGACCGCGAAGAGCGCCCCGACGTCGACGAGATCTACCTGACCGCGGTGCAGGCGATGGGGCGGCCCGGCGGCTGGCCGCTGTCGGTGTGGCTGACTCCGGAGGGCAAACCGTTCTTCGGCGGCACCTACTTCCCGCCGAAGGACCGCGATGGCTTGCCCGGCTTCCAGCGCGTCTGCGAACAGTTGGGGAAGGCGTGGCGCGAGCAGCGCGACGAAGTGCAGCGCGGGGCGCAGGAGCTGACGCAGCACCTGCAGCAAGTGCTGGCGCCGGCCGCCGGCGCGGGCGACGGTGAGCTGGCGCCCGAACTCGGCGCGGCCCTGGTGCCGGCGCTGCGCGCGCGCTTCGACCAAGAGCACGGCGGCTTCGCGGCGCCGCCGTCGTTCGCGCCGAAGTTCCCGTCGCCGGTCGAGCTGCTGGCGCTGCTGCAACGCGGCGAGGACGACGCACTGGCGATGGCGACCACGACGCTGCGCGCGCTGCTGCGCGGCGCGATCCACGACCAGCTCGGCGGCGGCTTCCATCGCTACACCGTCGACCGCCGCTGGCAGGTGCCGCACTTCGAGAAGATGCTGCACGACAACGCACTGCTGGCGCGGGTTTTCCTGGCCGCGCACGTGCGCACCGGCGACGCCGCGTTCGCCAACGGCGCGCGCAGTGCGCTCGACTTCGTGCTCGCGGAACTGGCACTCGCCGACGGCGCGTATGGCGCCAGCCTCGATGCCGAGAGCGACGGCGGCGAAGGGCGCTACTACACGTGGACGCCGGCGGAGTTCGCCAAGGTGCTCGGCGACGACGCGGCAATGGTGGAGCGGCACTTCGGCGTCGTCGCGGCGGGGCCGGTCGACGGGCGTTGTGCGCTGCACGTAGCCGTGGCTGCAGCGGAACTCGCCGGTGCTGGTGGCGCGCGCGACGACGTCGCGGCACGCCTCGCGTCGGCGCGGTCGAAGCTCGCCGCCGCGCGCGCACAGCGGCCCAGGCCAGCACTCGACGACAAGGTCGTCGTCGCATGGAACGGCTTCCTGCTGCAGGCGCTGGCCGAGGGCTACGCGGTGCTCGGCGAAGCGCGCTACCTCGCGTCGGCGCAGCGCCTCGCCGACGTGCTGCTGCGGCAGGCGATCGTCGACGGGCGGCTGCGGCGCGTGGTGCAGGGCGGCAAGGCGCACCACGCGGCGTGCCTCGACGACCATGGGGCTCTGGCCGGTGGCCTGTTGGCGCTGTTCCAGGCCGACGCGAACCCGCGCTCGCTCGCGGCGGCGCGGCAGCTGCTGCAGCAGGCGGTGCAGCACTTCGGCGCCGACGACGGCGGCTTCCACTTCACCGCCGACGACGGCGAAGCGCTGGTCGCGCGCAGCAAGAACGCCGTCGACGGCGCCACGCCGTCGGGCACGGCGCTGGTCGCGGCGGCATTGCTGCGCGGGGGCCTGCTGCTCGGCGACGAAGCGCTCTACACGCGCGGCCTCGCGGCGCTGCGCGCCAACGTGCCGCTGCTGCGCGTCGATGCCGCAGCGGCGCCGGGCCTGCAGCAGGTGCTGGCGTTCCACCTCGGTGGTCCGCGCGAGATCGTCGTCGCCGGGGCGCCGGACGATGCGCGCACGCAGGCGCTGCTGCGCGCGGCGTGGCGGGCGCCGGTGCCGCACGTGGTTGCCCTGGTGTACGACGGCAATGCGAAGGAACTGGCGGCGCTGTCGCCGGTGTTCGCCGGCAAGCTGCCGGTGGCCGAGGCCGGTGCTTCGGCATCCGGCAAGACTGTGCCCGCGGCCTACGTCTGCCGCCGCGGCGTCTGCGAACGCCCGCTGACCGACCCGCGCCAACTGGAGCAACTGCGATGAGCCATCCCACGTTCGCCGACGTCGTCGCCGGCCAGCGCCCGGTGCACGTGATCGCACGCGATGCGCACCACGTCGCGTGGCTCGCCGAGCGGCCGCTGCGCGCGGGCCACGTCGTCGTCGCCACCGCGCGCGCCGCCGACAGCTGGCTCGAACTCGACGCCGACGAGCATGCGCGCTTGTGGGCGTTCGTGCGCGAGGTGGCGCTGCGGCTGCGCGAACGGCTGCCGTGCCAGCGCGTCTGCATCAGCGTGGTTGGCTGGGTCGTGCGCCATGCGCACGTGCACCTGGTGCCGACCGATCAGCCCGGTCAGGTGCCGGGGCTGGACGGACCGTCGCTGCCGGCGGACGAAATGGCGGCGATTGCCGCGCGGCTCACTCGCTGAGCGTCGTGCGCGCCGCGCCACCGGCCTGTGGTCAGCGCCAGGGGCTGATCGCCGACGGCTGGAACGCGTCTTCGCCGTCGCAGGTGCGCAGGTAGTCGCGGAACGCGGCGAGGAACCAGTCGAGCTCGTCGGCAACCGCTGGCGGCAGCTGCGCGCGCGTCGACGCCTTGCCGAGCCGTTCGGCCAGTTCGTGGAACGGCGGCGTCGCCAGCAGGAAGGCCGGGAAGTCGTCGTCCGGGCGCGGCGGTTCGGCCAGCTTCTGCAGGTGGGCGAGCCACAGCGCCTGCTCGCGCTGCATGGCCTTCTTGGTGGCGCGACGTTGCTGCAGCGTGATGCTGCGCGGGTCGGCGAGGAAATCGTAGGTGTCCACGGCAATCTCCAGCATGAGAACGGCGTGGCTGATCGACCGTCGGCATGGGAATCTTGAGCGCATGACCGCGCTGCGCCGCCGCGAACTGCTCGCCGACGATCCGGCGGCCCTGCACCTCGTGCAGGCCGCGGGCGTGCACGGCGTCTACGTGCACAACGCGCTCGATGCCGGCGAAGGCGATGGCTTCGTGCTCGGCAACGACGGCGGCGATGTCGGCCTCGCGTGGTTCGGTCCGCGCGGCAACCTGGTCGTCATCGCTCCCGAGGCGCCACTGCAGAAGGCGGCGGTCGCGCAGGCGTTCGCGGAGGCGATCCTGACCTACGGCCGGCCCTGGCGGCTGGCGATGGGGCCGACGCCGGTCGTCGACGTGCTGCGCGAGCGGGCGCCGGTGGTGCCGCTGGTCTGCCGCGACCAGATCTACTACCGCGGCGACGCGCGCAGTGCGGCCGCCGATCTCGTCCTCGGCGACGTGCGGCCCGCCCAACGCGCCGACCGCGACCGCCTGCTGCAGGCGACGCTGCTGCTGAACGCCAGCGACCTGAACATCGACCCGGCCCGCGTCGACCGCCGCTGGCTGCGCGACACCATCGACGAACGCATCGCCGACGGTTCGACGCGCGTCATCGGCCCGCCGGGCGGCATCGCCTGCAAGCTCGAGATCGGCAGCGACGGCCCGGCAGGCGGCGTGCTCGAGGGCGTGTTCACCTTC
>JBILEY010000217.1:0-8608 GCA_044351865.1 Planctomycetota bacterium
GGCAAGGCTAAGCTCCGCGGAGTGCTGCCCACCATGGTGGACTACGCAGACCCCGTCACCGGCGAGATCCTGCAGGACCTGCGACGCAACCTGGGCGAACGGGTCTTGCGCACCACGATCCTGCGGGATGCCAGCTTGGTAGAGGCAGCAAGTTTCGGCACAACAGTCTTCATTCACAGTCCAGCGACCAAGGCTGCCCTTTGCTATGCGCAGCTGGTCAAGGAGCTCATGCATGGTTGATCGTCGATTGGGTCGAGGTCTCGACTTCTTCTTGTCCGCAGGCTCCAAGCAGCCAACGCCCGCATCGGTGCCCCAGGCCAGCGTGCCTAGCGCCGAGCCGGTACGCGCTAGCGAGCCACCAGCTGACGGCGAAGTGCTTCAGGTAGCCGTTGCCAAGCTGGAGGTCAGCCCCTTCCAGCCGCGCCGAACCATCGAGCCAGCTGAGCTAGCTGAGTTGGCTGAGTCGATCCGATCGAGCGGCATCCTGCAGCCGATCTTGGCCCGACGGCGGGGCGATCGTTTCGAGATCATCGCTGGCGAGCGGCGTTGGCGAGCAGCTCAGCTTGCAGGCCTTGCCGAGGTTCCAGTGCTGGTCCGCTCGATGACAGACCAGGACGCAGCCGTGGCAAGCTTGGTCGAGAACGTGCAGCGGGAAGACCTCAATGCTCTGGAAAAGGCGCAGGGCTTCAAGGCGCTCATGGAGCATCTGCGCACGACCCAAGAGGGCGTTGCCAAGAAGGTCGGCTTCGAGCGCTCGACCGTCGCCAACTTCCTCCGTCTCCTGGATCTGCCCGCTCCAGTGCAGGAGCATGTTTCACGTGGAACACTGAGCATGGGCCACGCCAGAAGCCTCCTGGCCCTCAGCGAGGTGGAGACCATGGTGAGGCTGGCGGACCAGGCCATCCAGCAGGCATGGTCCGTTCGCAAGCTCGAAGCCGAGGTGAAGACGGCCCAGCAAGGGCTCACATCGCCACAAGAACCCAAGGCGCCGGTTCGAGCCAGGCCAGTTTGGCTCAACGAGCTGGAGGAGAACTTGGTGGATGCGATCGGCGCGCCAGTCAGCATTCGCTATGGCCGGAAGCGCAGCCAGATCATCATCGAGTGCTCCGGACGCGATGAGCTCGATCGGATCTACCACCGCTTGACGCAGGAGCGGTCCCAGGCAGGCGAGTAGGCCGTCAGCCAAAGTTCGGCTGACTCAAGGAGCGAGTGACCCCATCGCCCTTGGATCCAGGCGGCCCGAGCAACAAGGCTCAAGGGCCGGCTCTGCCAGCTGAGTTAGAGCTTGGTGACCTTGGTGATGCGCACCAAGTCGTTCGGCCGACCCTCGCCGTTCTCGTCTTCCTGGGTGCTGCTCATGGGCAGCTCGCAGATGCTCTTGAGCACGTCGAGTCCCTCCACGACGTAGCCGAACACCACGCGCTCGCCATCTTGCTGCGCGTTGTCGTCAACGCTGATCCACAGGCGATCAACGCAGGATTTGCCGCCCGACTCGGCGTCCGCCTCCGCGCGACCACACACCGCACCCGCGAAGTGGCTCAGGTTCGAGTCCTCGAAGTCCACTTGGTTCTTGCTCGGCTCCTTGGATGCCCATTGCGTGCGGTCCTCAACTCGGCTGCTATCGAAGCCGAAGTGGAGCTCCATTGGACGCTTCCGGAGCTTGGTTGGACGGCGAATCTCGTCAACCGCCGTGTTCTCCCAAAACGCAGGCGTCGCATCGGCCAGCTTCATGAAGGCCTCGCGATGCAGCTTCGCCTGGGGCATCAGCGCGATCACGAAGGCACCCTTGCCCGTTTCGAACTTGTACTTGGTAGCGTCCGCTGGCACTTCGACACGGGCGAACTGCGCAGGCAGCCGAAACTCCTTGGCCGCTGCAATCTGCTGGCGCAGCAGCTGCACCGAACTGCCCTTTGCCGCAGGCTTAAGGTTCGGCTTCCGGTTCGCAGTGGGTGGCTTCTTGTCGTCCTTGTCAGGCTCCTGCTGCCGAACTTGCGGGGGATACTCCGACTCCTTGACCAGCACGTGCTGCGGATAGGCGGCAGCGAGCTTGTCCAGAGTCTGCACTGCCTTGTCGAAGTCCTTGTTAGACTTAGCCTTGCACGCGACGGCAAACAGGTAGTAGGGCTTCAGGTGAGCTGGAGCCGCATCGAAACTGGACTCCAACTTGGCCAGGTCCAGGTCCTTCAGGCTGGCCACGCCGCCGGCAAAGTAGGAGTCCGCCAAAGACTCCATCTGCTCCTTACTGCCGTAAGCATCTTTCAGGCCAATACTTTGGGAAAAGGCAGCCCATTCGGCATCGACCCGCCCCTGATCGAGAACGCCCAGGTAGTACTGCACACCCATGGCACCCAGGATGCCAAGCACCACAACATAGAAGAGCGAACGGTAGCGCTCCCAGAGCAGGTTGATCTGGTTGGGCGCCTCGAGGGCCTGAGGAACAGCCTGCGGCTGGGGAGTGGGGGTAGCGGACATGGATTGGACTCTGCCTCAGCGGCGCGAATAGTCAGTCGCGTAGTCGACGGTCATCAGGGTGGCGCCATCGGCGCGCGCCACAGAATACTGCACAGAGTAAACATCGCGCTCAAACTTCATCACGATGCCCTCCTCGATCTTGCTCTCGGCAACCAGCTGCCAGTTGTGGGACGGCATGCGCAAACGCAGGTAGCTCTCGATGTCCTCGACCCGGCTCTGGCCGGAATAGACGAGGTGGGCAGTCCGATAGCCGCCGTCGTCGCGCGAGTGGCTCTCGTTGGCCCGATCGCGCAGCTTCATCCCGGCTGGCACCACCACATCCGCGAACTGCGTCGCCGTGACGCCGTATTCGCCCGAGCCTCCGCTGGACTCGCAACCCAGGAGTGCAGCCAGCAAGAAGGCACCGAGGGTAGCGCGCCGCAGTTCGTGGAAGGTTCTCGTCATCGGGGACCGCCTGCTGTGCAGAACGTCTCGTGTTCCGTGATGGGGGCGCAGAGTCTAGCCACGGCCGAGCGGCCGAGCAACGCCGCCACCAGGCTGCTCGACGCTCCGCCGCCCCGGTGGAGGGATTCCTCCCCAGGGCAGCCGCATCTAGACTCCGCGCGCCCTTGGGAGCTCACGGCGACGAACAAGGGTCCAAGCGATCATGGTTGCCTGCGATCCACACCGAAGGGCCGAGTTGCTCGACCGAGCAACGCTGGTGCTGAATCGTTCCTGGAGGCCGGTGCACGTGACCACGGTGCGCCGCGCCCTCTGCATGGTGTTCCGCGAAGCCGCCCGCATCGTGGCTCCGGACACGCTGACGACGTTCACGTTCGAGGAGTGGCTCGAGCAGCCCGTGCCGCAAGGCGCGCCGGCGATCCGCTCGCCATCGCTGCGCCTGCAGGTCCCGGAGGTCGTCCTGCTGACCCAGTACGATCGTGTCCCGTGCCACGAGGCACCGTTCACGCGGCGCAATCTGTTCCTGCGCGACGACTACACGTGCCAGTATTGCGGCCGACGCTGCACCACCGATCACCTGAGTGTCGACCACGTGCTGCCGCGTTCGCGCGGCGGCGGCACCAGTTGGGAGAACTGCGTGCTGGCTTGCGTCGGCTGCAACGCCCGCAAGGCCGACCGCACGCTGAAGGAGGCGGGCCTCCACCTGCTACGACCGCCGACCCGCCCCCGCTGGACCCCCTACCTGACGCTGCGACCGAGCCAGCGAATGGAATCCTGGTCGAAGTTCACGACCGATCGCCGTCGATCTGCGAACATGTGACCCCCTCGCGATCGCACCGCAGATCCCAACACGTGCGACAGTTCCGGGACACCGTCGGCCACACAGCCCGCCACCGCCATTTCCAGGACGGCGACGCCCCTCTTCGCAACCATCCGTCTCCCATGAAGCGCCACCAAACGTCACGCCTCGCCTGCTTCCTGCTGCTCGGACTGCCGTTGGCAGCGCAGGAGTCGATCGTCCCCTACCTGCCGAAGGACACCCTGATGGTGATGTCGGCGCCGGACCTGCAAGGGAGCATGGATCGCTTCGCGCAGCTGCCGATGGCCAAGATGTGGGCCGAGGACGAGGTGCAGAAGTTCGTGGCCGACCTGCGCGAGATGGGCGAGAAGATGCTCGCGCAGCAGATGGATCAGGCCAAGCAGATGCACGCGGAGGGGCAGTTCCCGATCGACCCTGCCGACATCATGGCGCTGCGCGTAAACGGCTTCACGCTAGCCCTGACCTCGATGCAGATGACGAAAGGAGACTTCGGCATGCAGGCCGACCTCGGCATCGTGGCCCACCTCGACTTCGGCGCCAGCGCGCCGACCTGGACCAAGCTGCTCGACATGGGGCTCGGCATGCTCGAGGACCAGATGGCCGGCATGATGGAGAAGACCGAAGGCAAGGTCGGTGACGTTCGCACCATGACCTTCCGACCGAGCGGCGGCGAAGGCAGCGCGATGGCACTGAACCTCGCGATGGTGCCGAATGGCCTGTTGGTCACGACGCTCGCGCCCGATCTGCAGATCATCGTCGACGGCATGCAGAAGAAGCTGCCGTCGCTCGGCGCCGCGGCCGACTACGAGGCGATCGCCAAGCACATGGCAAACGCCAAGGAGAAGAACGAGTGCGAGATGTTCTGGCGCCCCGGCTCCACGATGAAGGCGCTGTTCCAGGCGGTCAGTGCAGCCGGCGAAGAGGAAGACCTGGGCATGGTCGACATGAAGGGGGTCGAGCGCGCGATGAACGCCATGGGGCTGTTCCAGCTCGGCGCGTCCCGCACCATCAGCTCCTACGTCGACGGCAAGAGTGTCACGCGCTCGTTCGAAGCCCTTGCGGCGGGCACGAAGGCGCAGGCGGCTCCGATCGACATGAAGTTCCTGAAGTGGATCCCGAAGGACGCCGTCAGCTTCGGCTCCGGCAACTTCGAGCCGGCCTACTACTACGACCTCATGGTCAAGGGCTTGGAGGCCTACGACGCCGAGTTGGCCAAGCAGGTGCTCGGTCAGCTGGGTGAGATGGAGAAGCAGCTCGGCTTCAGCGTGCGCAACGATCTGGTCGGCGCCATCGGCGGCCACTACGTCCTCTGGCAGATGCCTGTCAGCACCTTCTCGGCGGCTCCGGAGCTCGCGCTGCTCGTCAAGGCGGACGAGGCCAAGCTCGTGCCTGCGCTGAAGGCCCTGGCCAAGGCGACGCAAGGCATGTTCGGGATCCAGGAGAACCAGAAGCAGGGCATCAAGTTCTACGAGCTGACCCTGGACGCCGATCGGCTGGGCCAGGCCCAGGGTCTGGCCAAGGTCCTCGACGTGATCCAGCCGACCTTCGCCTTCAAGGACGGCTACCTGGTCGGCAGCTTCTCGCCGAACGACATCAAGCGGCACTTCCAACGCATGGATCGCGAGGACGACCCGAAGAACGACATCCGCAGCAACAAGGAGTTCGTCGGCATCGCCGCACAACTGCCGGGCGCGCTCGAGTCCGTCTCCTTCACCGATTGGAAGTCGCAGTTCGAGAGCCTCTACCAGATCCTCGCCGGTGTGCTGGCGATCGTCCGCCCGGACGACGAGGTGCCGATCGACCTGCAGCAGTTGCCGGAAGCGGAGACGCTGACCAAGCACCTGTTCGCGATGTCGAGCTACACGACGTCGGATGCCGCCGGTCGAACCACCGTCACGACCAGCCCGTTCGGCATGGAGATGTACGCGATGCTGTTCGCCGCCGGTGCTGTCATCGGCGGCGTGCAGGCTTCGCGCCGCGGCTTCTGAGCGCTCGCGACGCTGCGGAACTGCTCGTCAGCGTCGCTCCGAACCGACCGACAGCAGATCGCCGCCGACCATGTCGGCGAGCAGCACCCCGGCCGGTGTGAGCGCGATGCTGGCGCCGCGCCGGGACAACAGACCGGCCGCCTCGTGCCGAACGATGGTCGGCTCGAACCGCGCCAGCGACACAGCCGTTCGCCGCGCGACGCGTTCGAGATCGACCCCGTCGCGTCGCCGGATGCCGAGCCACAGCGCTTCCGCCGCGCGCTGCAGCGGCCGCAGCGTCTCGGCCGACGCCGCTCCCGGCGTGCCGTCGAGCACGGCGCCGGCCCAGCTCTCGACCGTCTTCAGGTTGGTGCAGCGCACGCCGCGACGATGGCTCGAAGCGCCCGGCCCGATGCCGACGTAGTCGCCCTGCAGCCAGTAGTGGTCGTTGTGGCGCGACGGGCCGCCGCGACCGGCGAAGTTGCTGATCTCGTAGGCCTCGAACCCGGCCGCCGCAAGTCGTTCGCGCGTGGCGAGGAACATCGCGCGGTCCGTCTCCTCGTCGTTCGGCTCGATGCGTCCCTGCTGCAGGTCGCGGTGCAAGCGCGTGCCCGGCTCGAACGTCAGGTTGTAGCAGGACAGGTGATCGGGCCGCAGGCGCAGCACACGCTCGAGGTCGGCGTGCCATTCGGCCAGCGTCTGGCCCGGCACGCTGAAGATCATGTCGACGGAGATGTTCTCGCAGCCCGACGCGCGCAGCGCCGCGAACGCTTCCTCGGCGCGCTCCGCCGTGTGCGCGCGATCGAGGAAGCGCAGATGGTGGGGGTGGAAGCTCTGCACGCCCATGCTCATGCGCGTGACCCCGTGCGCGCGCGCGATCGCCGCCTTCTCGGCGGTGACGCTCTCCGGGTTCGCCTCCATCGTCACTTCCCGGCAATCGGCGAGCGGCACGTGGCGCGAGAGCAACTCGAACAGCCGCCGGAAGCGTTCCGGATCGAGCAGCGTCGGCGTGCCACCGCCGACGAACACCGACGCCGGCGTGCCGAAGCGCCACTCGCGCACCAGCTCGGCCTCGAGCGCGTCGAGGAAGCGATCGTGCACCGAGCGATCGTCGACCACGTACGAGTTGAAGTCGCAGTAGCCGCACTTCACGACGCAGAACGGAACGTGCACGTAGAGAGACGTTCCGTCGCCGGGCAACCACGTGCTGTTCGCCATCTGCAGAGCGTGGTTACGGGGCCCGCGGGTGGAAGCAAGCCCCGGGCGCAGCTTCGTGTCCGCAGCTCATTCCGCGCGCGCAGCGCGTTTGCGCACACGCGTCGCCGGGCGCTCCTCGCCGAACTCGCGCGACATCACCTCGCCGAGCCGGTCGAGCGCCTGCTGCTCCATCTGCCGCACGCGTTCGCGGGTCAGGCCAAAGCGCTTGCCGATCGCCTTCAGCGTCATCGGTTCGCCGGTGCCGATGCCGAAGCGGAGCTTCAGGATGCGGGACTCGCGCGGCTCGAGTCGCTCGAGCAGCTCGCGCAGGCGGCCGAGCTCCATCGCCGTCAGGATCTCGTCCTCCGGCGACGGGCTGCGCGTGTCCTCGATCGTGTCGGCGAACGCCGCCGCACTGTCCTCGCTCATCGAGTGCGTCGGCTGCGAGTTGGCGAGCACGGTGTCGCGCACGAGGTTCCAGTTGTTCTCGGGCAGGTCGAGCTGCTCGGCGATCTCGCCGGTGGTCGCCTGGCGACCCAGCCGGTAGCCGAGCTCCATCGCCGTCGCCTTCCAGCGCGAGACGATCTCCGACATGTAGCTCGGCACGCGCACCGTCTTCACGGTGTTGACCAGCGAGCGGCGGATGCCCTGCTTGATCCACCAGGTCGCGTAGGTCGAGAACCGGCAGCCGGCCTTCGGGTCGAACTTCTCGACCGCGCGCATCAGCCCGATGTTGCCCTCCTCGATCAGGTCGAGGAACGCGAGGCCGCGGTTGACGTAGTTCTTCGCGATCGACACGACCAGGCGCAGATTGGCGCGGATCATGTGTTCGCGCGCGGCGAGGTCGCCGCGCTGGATCCGCTTGGCGAGCTCGATCTCCTGCTCGGCGGTCAGCAGCGGCACCTCGTTGATGTCCGCCAGGTAGGTGTCCAGTCCTTGGTCGCGCATGGCAGTCTTCCCTCGTGTGACTGCCGCGGTATCGACCGGGAAAACCAGCTCCTTCGCCGAGCGCTCTCGAGAACGGACCGATTCGGGACGGCGGTGCACCGACGCCAGCCGGCGCCGGCGTCGCGCTGCCATCGCGGGTGCGCGAGCGAAGGTGCGAGGGCGTCAGACGAAGGAGTAGACCCAGGCGCCGAGCGGAGTGGCGCTGATCACCAGCAGCACACCGACCAGCAGGAACACGATCAGGATGGGCGTCAGCCACCACATCTTGTTCTCGGCCATGAACGCCACGAACTCCGCCACCAGGCCGCGCTCCTTCTCGCCGGCGGCCTTCAGGAACTCGTTCTCTTGGTCTTGCTTCGGTTCGGTCATGGCTCGTGTGCGACCTGGATCGCAGCCGGGTCAGTATAGCTTGAAGTAGCTGGCGAGCGGCCGCGGTGCCGGACGCTGGTGCCAGTAGCTCGTGCGCGACGGCTCGAGGCGGCGGCCCATCATGTCGCGGCCGATCAGCCGGAACACCAGACCGATCGGCGTGAACACCAGGAAGTAGATCGCGACCAGCAGCACGCTCGACACCACGAGCCCGATCGGGAAGCTGACGCACATCAGCACGACGTAGACGACGCGCGTCAGGTGCAACGAGCCGGCGAAGGCCAACGCGCACTGCAGCAGCGCCACCGCCACGGCGACCAGCAAGGCGACGTGGTCCCACGCGAACACGCCGGCGATGCGCAGCACGGCGGCGGTCAGCAACGGCAGGCCCAGG
>JBILEY010000021.1:0-24962 GCA_044351865.1 Planctomycetota bacterium
GCGCGCGCGGATCGCGCAGCCACGCGGCGAGCCACGGCGTCTGCACGCGCGCGCCGATCGTGCGCAGGTCGGGGCCGCCGCGGTCGAGCTCGCCGAACGCCGACTCGCCGATGCGCTTCTCCGGGAAGTCGTGGCAGGTCGCACAGCGGCGATCGGCGAACAGCTGCTGGCCTTGCCGCAGCTGCTCGCCGGCGCGGATCTCGTCGTCGTCGGCGGCCCACGACAGCCGTTCCGGCGTGATCGGCTCGAAGCCGAAGTCGGCGCCGGACCAGAACAGCCGGAACTGGCCATCGCCCATCGCCTGGCTCTCGAACTCGAGGCGCAACTCGTTGTCGCCCTTCTTCAGCTTGACGACGTCGGCGGTGTCGATCGGCTTGCCGCGCAGCACGCCCTCGAGCACGGCTTCGCCGTTGACCAGCAGCTTGACGGTGCCGCGCCCTTCGACGCGGAAGCGGCAGCGTTCGCGCGCCGGCAGCACCAGCACCGCCTGGTAGGTGGCGCGGAACAGGCCCGTCGCCATGAACGGCGTCGCCGTCTCGCCGCGTTCGACCGCCAGCGACAACAGCCGCACGCGCGTGCTGTGCGTCGTGGTACGGCCGTCGTTGTCGGTGCGGGCGAACGTGGCCTTCGCGCCTTGCACGCGTGCCCCTTGCGGCAGCGAAGCGGCGCTCGCGCCATTCGCCACGGCGATCGCCGGGACGACGGCCGGTGGCGCCGCGGGTGCGGCGACCGGGGCCGGATCCTGCGGCCACGACAACCAGGCACTCGCGGCAACCCACGCCAGCAGCGGAGCGACCAGTGTGCGCATCAGCGCGCCCCCTCCTTGGGGAAGCCGGGGTCCTTGGCCAGCGCGTGGATGCTGTTGTGCAGTTCGCCCTTCACGCCGCGGCCGTCCTTTGCGTCGAGGTCCCAGGTGATCTTCATCTGGTGCACCGGCCGCATGCCGTCGATCTGCAGGAACACCGTGCGGCCATCGGCCGACAGCGTGGCCTTGCTCACCGGCAGCGGGTCGCGGTTCTCCTTGCCTTGCTCGACCTTGCGCTCCGGTTGCAGCACCGACAGCTCGGGCGAGCCGTAGTTCGGCGAGTAGAGGTAGTTCCAGACCTGCACGCCGTAGCTCTCGACGTCGTTCGCGGTCTCCGGATCGAGCGGCTCGGCGAACGTCAGGTAGACGCCGCGATCGCACGTGCGCAGCGCCGTCGGCAGGCCGAGCGGCGCCTTCGTGCGGCGCACGCGGTGGAAGCCGCCTTCGCGCGCGGCGCTGGTCTGCCAGCCCTGCAGGCCGACGACGTAGAGCTGGCCGTCCTTCGCCGAGAAGCGCCCGCGCATGCAGCTCGACGAGAAGTTCGCCGGCAGGCGCACGACGCCGCCTTGCACCTGGCCGTCGACCTCTTCCTTCAGCACGAGGTAGACCGAGCACGTGCCGTACGACAGGTGCAGCAGGCGCCCGGCGAGGTCGGTCCAGCCGTTGCCGTTCACCCACACCTGGCCACCGCTCGAGTTGTCGACCTCCATCGGGAACCAGCACAGCGGCAGGTCCGGTTGTGCGGGCACCTCGGCGCGCTGCGCGGTCGGCTTGACGCCGGCGAAGAAGCCGGGCTTCTGGATCCAGTTCAGGCGGCAACGCGGCATGAACGTGCCTTCGTTGTCGCCGCTGGTCAGGATGCCGTCGGGGCCGACGCCGATGCCGTTCGGCGCGCGCAGGCCGGTCGCCATCGTGGTCACCGCGCTGCCGTCCTTGGCGATCTTCAGGATCACGCCATGGTGCGGCACGATCTGCATGAAGCCGCGGCCGCCCGGGTTCACCGGCGCGCCCTTGCTGATGTAGAAGTCGCCGTTCTGGTCGGTCTGCAGGTCGAAGGCGAACTCGTGGAACGCCGGCGTCGCGTAGATCGCGTTGGTCAGGCAGTGGAACTCGTCGGCCTCGCCGTTGCCGTCGCGGTCGCGCAGCACGGTGATGCCGTCGCGGCCGTGCACGTGCACGACGTCGTCGACGATGCGCAGGCCGAGCGGATCGAACAGGCCGGTGGCGAAGCGGCGCCACTCGAGGCGGTCGAGGTCGTCGTCGATGCCGCTGACGATCCAGACGTCGCCGTTCCACGTCGACACCGCGGCGCGGCCGTCGGTGAAGAAGTCGAACGCCGCGGTGCGCATGCGCGACTGGAAGGCGTTCTCGAGCGGGATCGTGATGGTGTCGACGGCGAAGGCACCGTCGTCCGCGCCGCGCACGCCCTTGGTGACGATCGGCGCGCCCCAGGCCAGCTTCGGCGGCTCCTTCGGCAGGCCGGCCGTCCGGTTGCGCATCGCCTCCTGCATCCTCTGCCGGAACTGCACGGCCGCGGCCTCGGCGCCATCCCCGCCGACGCAGACCTGCAGCGACAACGCGTTCGCATGCGGCGGGACCTGCAGCAGCACGCGCCCGTCGCGCGCCTGCAGCGAAGCGCCTTCGCCGAACACGGCGACCGGCAGCTGCTGCGTGGGCCGCTCCCGCTTGTCCGGGTGCGCGGCCGTGAACACGTCGATCTCCGAGAAGAACGCACTGCCGCTGCGCACGACGAACAAGAGGCGCCTGGCCTTCGTCGCCGCTGGCACCGCGACGCCGTGCTGTTCGCCTTCGCCGAGGCTCTTGCTGTCGACGGTCGCGAGCTTCTGCCAGCCCGCCTTCGCCGGATCGGCCGCCGCGGCATCGGCCTGGTCGTCGCCGCTGGCGTAGAGGTCGTACTGCTGCACGCTGCGGTAGCCCTTGTGCCACGTGTAGCTGTGCACCGACTGCACGTCGGCGACACCACCGAGGTCGACGAGGAAGCGGCCGTCGTCGTCGTCGCGGCCGTCGACCTTGCGCTTGTCGAACCAGACGCTCGCTTGCCAGTCGTCGTCGTTCGCCGCCGCCTTGCCGTCGTGCAGGTTGGGCAGCGCGAGATCGCCGCCCTTGCTGCCGTGCGCCACGGCGAAGCCGGGCACGAACGTGACCTTGGCGCCCGTTCCGGCCTTGGCCGCGAGATGGTCGTCGACGGACGGCGCGCCGATCGCGAGGCGATCCCAGGCGCCGACCGACGACGCCAGTTCGACGCCGTCGGGCTTCGGCGTGCGCCACTGCATCACCAGCGCGTTGGCACTCGCACCGTCCGCCGGCACCGCCGTCGCCGGCAGGTCGGCGACGACGAGCCACTGTTCGCGTTGGCTCGCCGCCAGTTCCATCTCGCGCTGCAGCAGGCGCGCGGCCGGGAAGCGATAGGCCTCGCGCACCTCCATGTCGCCGATGCGGTAGCGCACCACGGCGCTGTCGCCGCGGAGGTCGTAGCCGAGGAACTGCCCGTGCTCGCGCGGCAGCGGCCCGAACGGGATCGTGCGCGTGTCGGCGAACGCGCCGTCCTTGGCCCAGCCCGGCAGCGGCCGCGTCTCCATCAGCTTGCTGCCGCGCAGCGCCGGCATCGGCCCGTGCGAGCCGTCGTAGGCCGTGCCGCGCAGCCGCAGCCAGCCGTCGGTCCACGCCGCCGCGACGCGCAGCAGTTCGGTGTCGAAGGCGACCGCGCCGCCGTCGGTGCGCACGACGAGCGCTTTCGTCGTCGTGCCGCTCTGGCCACCGGCCTCGAGCGTCGTGGTCAGGCAGGGCCCGTACTGCATCGCCTCGGGGTCCTGGGCGAAAAGGAAGGACGGGAGGGACGCGACGGCAGCGGCGAGAGGGAGACGCATGCGGCGCGCGATCTTACGGATCGAGGCGCAAGTGGAAGAGGGCGCTTGTCCCGGCGGTGAAAGGAATGCGCGGCCTGGATCACGCCGACTTCACGCAGGATCGCGGCGCCCGAGCTGGCCCGGAACACTCAGTCCGCAGCGTCGGCGTCGGCGCCCTTCGCCACGCCGGCGGTCACGCAGAAGCGCAGCGCGTCCTCGACCGACATCGACAGCACCCGCACCTTGGCGCGCGGCACCAGGATGGTGAAGCCACCGAGCTGGTAGCTCATCGGCAGGTAGACCGCGACGCGGTCGGCGGCGCCGACGTCGGCGCAGTCTTCGCGCGTCAGGAACCCGACCAGTTCGCTGCCCGGCTGCACCTCGACCAGCACCACCTGGCGGAACGGGCGTTCCTCGGCGCTGGCGAACAGCCGGACGACGTCGGCCAGCATGCCGTAGATCGACTTGACCACCGGGATGCGTTCGAGCAACCGGGTCAGTGCGCCGTAGATGCGGCGCACGACGAACGAGTACATCAGCAGCCCGATGACCAGGATCAGGGCCAACGACAGCAGGAAGCCCATGCCGGGCCAGTAGCGCTCCTCCGGCAGGAACAGCAGCAGCAGTTTGCGCAGGAGCGTCTCGCCGGCGACGACCGCCGCGTAGGCGAGGTAGCCGGTCAGGGCCAAGGGGAGGATCGCGGCCAATCCGCGCAGGAAGAGCTTCGCCAGGAACCGCATGGACGCCATGGTGCCATGGGGCTGTGGCCGACTGTGCTGTCGGCGAGACAATCCGGGCGGCGACGGAACCGTTCGGGCGGTGGTTTTGGGCCATCGACACGGCGCCGCGGCCGATCCCGCCGGAGGCACGGGGCGCAAGGGCCGGCCCATCGACTTGCCGCTCCCGGTATCCTAGTTGCTATCGCGTGCGTTCCCTTCCGCGCTGAGGCCCCAATGCACTCCATCCGCTTCCTGATCACCGTCGCCCCGCTGTGGCTCCTGCTGGCAGCTCCCCTGGTCGCGCAACGGGGTCAAAGTGGATCGCCGAGCCCGCGCCCCTCGGCTTCTGCGCCCCGCCCCTCTTCGTCGCCGCGCCCCTCTTCCTCGCCGCGCCCGCAAGCCTCCGCACCGCGCCCCTCGGCCCCGGCACCGCGGGTGCAAGCTCCAGCGCCGCGCCCGCAAGCGCCGGCCCCGCGGGCACAGGCCCCTTCCCCGCGGGTCCAGGCACCGACGCCCCGGGTCAGCACGCCGAACCCCACGCCGCGATCGCAACCGATGCCGCGGGTCAGCACGCCGAACCCGACCCCGCGCTCGCAGCCGACGCCCGGCTACACCCCGACCCCTGGCTACACGCCGAGCCCGCGCGGCAACCCGACGCCGCGCTCGAGCAACCCTGGCGGGGCACGTTCGCAGCCGAATCCGGTGGCCGGCACCCCGACCGCGCGCACCCCGACCCCACGCACCACAACCCGCGGCGACACGCGTCCGACGCCGACGCCCCGCTACACGCCGACGCCGGGTGCATCCCCGCGCGGCGACGCCGGCCGCACGCCGCTGGTCGGCGGCACGCGCCCGACCACCCGTTCGCAGCCGACGCCGACGCCGCGCCAGGCCGACGCAGCGGGCCGTCCGTCGGTGGTCCGTTCGCGCTACGACACCACGCCGCGCACGCCGAGTTCTGGCGAAGCGCGCCCGCGCGTGACGGCGCCGAGCAGTGGTTTGCGCCCGGTCGCGCAGCCGTCGTCGACCCGCGGCACCGCGCCCGTCGGCGCGCGCCCGACGGCCGGCCGTGCCACGGTCGCGCCAGCTCCTCGCCTCGTGCCGCGCGCCGCGGCGCCGACCCTCGGCGTGACGCCGCGCGCGAACCCGCGCCCGATCATCGGCGGCCAGGTCGCCACCGCCGTGCCGCGCTACGGCTTCGGCAACCGCTTCGGCTGCGCGAACGGTCTCTACGGCGGCTACTGGGGCAACTGGTGGAATCCCTGCGGCTGGAACTCGTGGGGTTGGGGCGGCGGCTGGGGTGGTGGCTGGGGCGGCTTCGGCGTCTGGCCGAACCACTGCTCCACCTTCGCCATCGGCTTCGGCCCGCGCGTCGGCTTCGTCGGCGGCTGGTCGTGGTGGCACTCGCCGTGGTGGGCTTGGCGCGGCTCCTACTGGAACGACTGCTACACCACCGCCTGGTACTACTCGGCCTGCAACCCCTACTGCGCGCCGACCTCGTTCTGGTGGTACCCGAGCAGTGTCTACTGCCCGACCTACCTCTACGTGCCGAGCACGGTGACCGTCGTCAACGTGCCGGCCTCGAGCACGGTGACGATCACCGACGACACCACCAGCCCCAACAACGGCCCGATGGTGGAAACGCAGGTCGCCGGCAGCGAGGTGCAGGGCTCCGCTCGCATGGTCGAGGTGCCGGCGAACGCGGCCGATGAGCAGACGGCGAACGATCTGGCTGCGAAGTACAGCGAGCTCGGTGACTTCTACTTCCGCGCCAACCGCTTCAACGACGCCAGCGCGGCCTACGGCAAGGCGCGCGCCTACGCGCCGAGCGACGCCCAGCTGCACTTCGTGCTCGCCGACGCGGCCTTCGCCGGCGGCGACTACCCGTACGCCGCGTTCCTGATCGGGGAAGGCCTGCGGCTCGACCCGGCGCTGGCGACGGCGACCACCGACAAGCGGACGTTCTACGGCGATGGGAAGACGTTCGCCGAGCAGCAGGCGACGCTCGACGCCTACGTCGCCAAGAAGCCCTACGACGCCCTCGCCCACCTGGTGCGCGGCTACAACTTGCGGTTCAGCGGCGACGCGGCCGGCGCCAAGGCGGCGTTCGAGCGCGTGCTGCAGATCGATCCGGAGAACCGCCCGGCGAAGACCTTCCTGGCCGGGATGGCGCCGAACGAGCCCGCCGACGGCACGCGCTGATCGCCATCGCCTGCGGCGAGGTCGCGCGCTACGCTCCGCCGCCGAATGGCACGCCGCATCGACAGTTACCTCAAGGACCTGATCCCCGAAGAGAAGTTCGCGTTCTACGAGATGGTGCGCGACTTCGGCGACGCGGAGATCGCGCCGCACCTGCTCCACTGGGAGCGGGAACACTGCCTCGTCCCCGACGAGGCGATCCGCAAGATGGGCGAGATCGGCCTGTTCGGCCTGCCCATCGCCGAGCAGTACGGCGGCCAAGGCGGCGACCACACCGACCTCGTGCTGATGGGACTGGCACTCGCCTACCACAGCCAGGCGGTGGCGATCACGCCGGGCGCCGCGATCTCGCTCGGCGCCAAGCCGCTGCAGCTGTGCGGCACCGAGGCGCAGAAGAAGGCGCACCTGCCGGCGCTGGCGAAGGGCGAGCGCATGTTCGTCTTCGGCCTGTCGGAGCCCGGCCGCGGCAGCGACGCCGCCAACCCGCAGGTCACCGCGATCAAGAAGGGCGATCGCTGGGTGCTGAGCGGCGAGAAGTGCTGGTCGACGAACGCCCGCTGGGCGAGCCACGTCGTCGTGCACGCGCTGACCAACCCGACCGGCCCCAACGGCAAGCGCTCGACCTGCTTCATCGTGCCGATGCAGCAGAAGGGCGTCTTCTACCAGGAGATGCAGGGCAAGAAGGTCTGGGAGCAGTCCTCGACCGGCTCGATCATGCTCGAGAACGTCGAGGTCGGGCACGACGCGATCCTGGGCAACGAGAACGACGGCTTCAAGGTGATGGTGACGACGCTGAACGGCGGCCGCCTGTTCATCGCCTCGCTGGCGCTGGGCTCGCTGGCCTTCGCGCTCGACAAGACGCGCGTCTACGCCGAGGAACGCATCCAGTTCGACGACAAGCCGATCGGCCGCTTCCAGCGCGTGCAGGACGTGATCGTCGACATGGACATCGCGCTCGAGCGCGGCCTCACCTGGCTGATGCACTGCTGCAAGCTCTACGAAGCCGACAAGCTGTCGCGCGAGCAGGCGGCGAAGGTGAAGGTCGACTGCAGCCGCACCGCCAGCGACCTGCTGTCGCTGGCGATGGAAGTCTGCGGCGGCGTCGCGTGCTTCGACGAGTTCGGCCTGATCCGCCACCACAACGACCTGTTCGTCACGCGCGTCGGCGAAGGAAGCAACTTCGCGCTGAAGGACCTGATCGTGCGGCCGCTGCGCCAGGCCTGACCCGAGGCCCGGCGGCGCGCTCCCCCATCCGCCCGAACGACCAGTCCGCCCGAACGAACGGTCAGCGCAGGCGAACGGTGCCGAGCAGGTGCCCGGGGTCGCAGAAGTCGCCGAGCAGCCCGCACAGCTGCTTCACCACCGGGTCGGTGTAGAGGTCGTAGTAGCGCTGGTTGTGCGGACCGACGCCGTGCTCGGCCGAGTAGCTGCCGCAGTAGCCGTGCACCGCGAGTTCGTAGATGCGCGGCTGCAGCGCCGCCACCACGTCGGCCGCCGGCATGCCGACCACCGCTTCGCTCCACACGAGGTTCAGGTGCGTGCCGCCGTCGCCCCAGTGGCCGTAGTCACACAGCCGCACGGCCGGCCATTCGGCGGCGAGCAGGCGCTCGACCTCGCCGGTGAACGCCGGCAGCATCGAGCGCGGCACGCTGATGTCGAACGCCAGCATCTTGCCGGCGCTGCGCAGGCTCTCGCTGATGTGGTGGCGCATCTGCCAGAACTCGTCGCCATTGCCGACCAGCACGTCCTGCACGCCGTCGCCGGCCTGCTCGACGAACCACTCGAGCCGCGCCTGCAGCGCCGCCTCCAGCGAGAACGACGAAGCCGACAGCGTCGACGACAGCTCGACCAGCGCGGCGTAGCGCGGCAGCACGGCGAACGGCTTGCGCAGGTTCGGCTGGTGCGCGAACACCGCCTCGAGCGCGTTGGCGCTCATCACCTCGAACGCGCTCAGCACTTCGCCGAGTTCGCCCTCCAGCGCGGTCAGCAGCTCGAGCACGGTGTCGCCGTCCTGGCAGGCGACCAGCGCCACCGCGCGCTGCTGCGGCAGCGGCGCGATCTGCAGCACGGCGCGCGTCACCACGCCGAACACGCCGGTGGTGCCGACGAACAGGTGCTTCGGGTCGAGCCCGGTGTTGTTCTTGCGCAGGCGGTTGAGCTGCGTCACCACGCGGCCGTCGCCGAGCACGACCTCGAGTCCGAGCAGGTTGTGGCGAACGTCGCCGTAGCGCAGCAGGCGCGTGCCACCGGTGTTGGTCGCCACCATGCCGCCGATCTGCGGATCGGCGCCGAGATCGACCGGGAACCAGAAGCCGTCCTTGGCGAGCGCTTCGTTCAGCTGGCTCAGCAACACGCCGCCGTCGACGACGACCGTGCGGCCGTGCACGTCGACCTCGATGCGCCGGTTGAGGCGCTCGAGGCTCAGCACGACCATCGCCCCGCTGGCGTCCGGCGTCGACGCGGCGACGAGGCCGGTGTTGGCCCCCTGCGGCACGACGCGCACCCGCTCCTCCCCGCACAAGCGCAGCACCGCCGCGACCTCGGCCGTCGACGACGGGCGCACGATGCAGCGCGCGGTGCCGGCACCGTAGCGCCAGCCCTTCTCGAACCGCGCGCGGTCTTCGGGGCTGGTCAACACACCGCCCGGCCCGAGCAGGCGGGCGAAGGCGTCGACGAGGGGGTCGGTCATCGGCAGAGTTCTTACCCGACGGGTCTCGCCCGACGGAACGCGCGCTCAGGACTTCGTCGTCATCTTGAAGATGGCGGTGGCGTTGCTGCTGTCGAACCGCAGGTCGAGCACGCCCGGGGTCTCTTCGTCGCGGGTGATGAACTCGTGGAACGAGCCCGGCACCTTGTGCGCGACCAGGCTGCCGTGGTCGTCGAGGAACAGCCGTTCGACCGTCGCCGCCTGGAACGCGGTCTGCCGCACACGGCCGCTCTTCGACACTTCGACCTCGGCCTTGACCGGCCGCCCCAGCTCGCGCTGGCGGTCGGCGACGGCGCCGACGTCGGCGACGCGGTCGGTGGCGTGGTTGAAGGCGTTGCCCTCGGTGGCGATCCACGCCATCTCCTTCGACTCGGCCAGCAGCGCCTGGTAGTCGCTCCAGCGCGGCTCCTGGTGCTGGCGGTCGAAGCAGCAGACGAGGTTCGGCAGCAGCTGCGTCGCGTCCTCGAAGCCGAGTTCGCCGGTGTGCGCGAGCTCGCCGAGCATGTCCTTGGCGAAGAGCGGGAGCGGGTCGCGCGAGTTGCCGACCACACGCTGCACGGCCGCCTGGAAGGTCGGGCTGAAGCGCTCGGGGTGCAGTTCGCTGACGAAGAACTGGGCGATGCTCTCGGGCAGGTCGCAGTGCGTGTAGGCGCGGCCGGTCATGCCGAGCCGATCCAGCGGGTAGACGCCGCGGCACTCGAAGCCGAGCGGCTCGAGCAGGCGGCGGAACGCTTCCTGCCCGCGCGGCAGTGCCCCGTTGTCGGTCGCGACCGTGCGCAAGGCCCCGTGGTCGAACACCAGCTTGCGCCCCTGCCGCAACGCGTCGCCGACGTAGGCGGCGGCCATCGGCACGCGCCGCGTCACGTCCTCGAACAGCAGCATGTTCAGCGCCTGCGCCAGCTCCGCCCGGCCCAGCCGATCCGAACGCGGCTGCAGCAAACTGGCGTGCACTTGCAGGGCCTCGAAGAGCCGCACGGTGCGGACGGTGCCGACCACGCGGTCGAGCAGGGCCCACAGGGTCGATTCATGAAGGTTCTGCATGGATGGCAGCATGGTCGTCTCGGGCTTCGGCCGGGCGCACCGGGCGGCGAGATCGCGACGATCCGCACAGCCCGCGGCAGAAGTTCGCCAAAGGTAGCACATGCCGGGCCTCGCCTGCCGCTGCCGCGCCACGACTTCTCGGCATGAGATCATGCGGTAGCCTCATGACATGCCGCGCACCCTGCCCAGCACCGCCGCCTTGCAGGCGTTCGAGTCGGCCGCCGCCCACGGCAGCATCACCGCCGCCGCCCGCGAACTGCACCTGACGCAGGGCGCCGTCAGCCGCCAGATCCAGGCGCTGGAGGAACACCTCGGCGCCGACCTGTTCCACCGCGAACGGCAGCGCATCCGCCTGACCGCCGCCGGCGAGCACTACCTGCAGCACCTGCGGGCGGCCTTCGATCGGCTGGAGACGGCGGCGCTCGAGCTGCGCACGCTGCGCCGCGGCGGCGGCGTGCTGCAGCTGGCGATCCTGCCCACCTACGGCACGCGCTGGCTGATCCCGCGGTTCCCGTCGTTCGCCGAAGCGAACCCCGACGTGCAGGTGCACTTCACCACCCGGCTGCAGGCGTTCGACTTCGCCGCCGAGGACCTCGACGCGGCGATCCACCACGGCGTCGAGCACTGGCCCGGTGCCCGCCTCGACAAGCTGATGGACGAAGACGTCGTGCTGGTCTGCAGCCCGAGCTACCGCCGTCGCCTCGGGCTGGAGACGCCGGCGGACCTGCGGCGCGCGACGATGCTGCAGATGGCGACGCGGCCGATGGCGTTCCCCGAATGGCTGGCGAAGAAGGGCGTCACCGGCGTCGACGGCCGCCGCGGCCCGCGCTTCGAACACCACCAGATGGTGCTGCAGGCGGCGATCGCGGGCCTCGGCGTGGCGGTGCTGCCGACGTTCGCGTGCGACGAAGAGCTCGCCGCCGGCCGCGTCGTCGAAGCGTTCGCGGCGACGCGCGAACCGACCGGCAAGGCCTACTGGCTCGCCTATCCGGAGGCGCGGGCCGAACTGCCGGCGCTGCAGGCGTTCCGCCGCTGGCTGCTCGCCCAGCACGGGCGCAGCGAGGAGAGCTGACGCGGCCGCAGCCAGTTGGGAACCGGCGGTTGTGACGATCGCGCGGCGGCGCTCAGATTCGCTGCGCATGAGGCACGAGGTGCGCAACATCCCGCCGGCCCCCCGCCGGCTGCGGCTCCGGCCGCTGTTGGCACACCGCTGGCCGCTGTGGGCGCTCGGCGCGATTCCGACCGTGATCGGCGTGCTGGTGGCGTGGGCGATGTTCCTGCAGTCGGGGGGCAAGTTCTCGCTCGGCCCGACGCTCGACCGCGGCCCCGTCGACACCGCCGCCGCCGTCGTCCGCCGGGTGGGCCCGCCGGTGGAGATCGACGGCCGCCGCTGCGAAGAAGTGGTCTACGAACTGCGTTGGGGTCCGCAGCAGATCCGGCTCGGCGGCAGCTGCTTCATGCCCGCCGGTTCCTGCCGCGTCGGCGACGAACGAACGGCCGAAGTGCTCGCGGCCGACGTCAACCTGCACCGCCTCGTCGGCGGCGTGCTGCACATCGACCGCGACTGGCTGCGCGCGAAGTTCTGGCTGCTGGTGCTGGTCCTGCCCGGCGGCCTGCTGCTGCTGGCGTGGCTGACCTCGATGCTGCAGCTGCGGCGCGTGCTGGTGCACGGCGACGTGTCGCCGGGCCTCGTGCACCGCGTCACCGAGGTGCCGCACGTGCTGCCGGAGATGCTGCGCGTCGACTACACCTTCCGCGACCACCACGCGACGCTGCGTCACAACCGGCACTGGGTGCGTCGCCACGGCGAACTCGGCGCGCGCCTGCTGGAGCAGATGGCCGCCGGGCGCTACGAGGAGATGCCCGTGCTCTACGATCGCCGCCAACCGAACTGGAATCGCATGCTGCTGCCGCAGGACTTCCTGCGCACGGCGCCGATCGAGCTCGCCGCCCCGGGCGCCGCCCAGGACAGTGGCCCGGGCAGTAGCACTGGCAGTGGCCCGTGAGCGACGACCTCTCCGTGCAGCAGCTGCTCGGCCCGACGGGGCCGATCGCGCGCCGCCTCGCCGATTTCGAGCCGCGCCCGCAGCAGCTCGAGATGGCGACCGCGGTCGAACGCGCGCTGAAGGAGCGACGGCACCTGATCGCCGAGGCCGGCACCGGCACTGGCAAGTCGTTCGCCTACCTGCTGCCCGCCGCTGTCTACGCCGACACGCACCAAGGCGAAGGCCCGGTCGTGGTGTCGACGCGCACGATCGCGCTGCAGGAACAGCTCGAGCACAAGGACCTGCCGTTCCTGCACGCGGTGCTGCCGTTCGAGTGGTCGTCGGTGACCGCGATCGGCCGCAACAACTACGTCTGCTTGCGCCGCATGGAGCTGGCCGAACGCGAGCGCCACCTGTTCGACGATCCCGAGCGCGGCGACCAGCTGCGCAAGATCGTCGGCTGGTCGATGACGACCGGCGAGGGCACGAAGCAGGACCTGCCGTTCCCGCCGCTGCCCGAGGTGTGGGAGGAAGTGCAGGCCGAGCACGGCAACTGCCTGAACCGCGCCTGCAAGCACTACGACCGCTGCCACTGGCAACGCGCGCGCCGCCGCATGCAGTCGGCGCAGGTGCTGGTCGTCAACCACGCGCTCTACTTCGCCGACCTGGCGCTGCGCATCGCCGGTGCGAGCTACCTGCCGCCGCACCGCGTGGTGATCTTCGACGAAGCGCACCACCTCGAACGCACCGCCACCGAGAGCCTCGGCCTGCGCGTCGGCCGCACCACCGTCGGCTGGCACCTGCGCCGCCTGCACGGCCGCCGCAGCGAACGCAGCCTGCTGGCGCGCCACGGTTCGGCGACCGCGAAGATCCTGTGGGAGGAGGCGCAGCAGCACAACGAAGCGTTCTTCGCGATGCTCGAGGAGAAGCTGCAGGCCGCCGGCCAGGGCGAAGGCCAGGCCCTGCGCGACGAACTGCTCGAGGAACCGCTGACGCCGGTGCTGCGCGCGTTGTCGACCGAGCTCGGCACCGCCGCCGTGCGCACCGAGGAGGTCGACGCGCGCATGGAACTGCAGGCGCGCGCCAACGGCCTCGACTCGCTGTGTTCGGTGCTGCGCGCGCTGTGCGTGCCCAACCCCGAGTCGCCGACGCCGTTGGTGCGCTGGCTCGAACCGGGGCGCCACGGCCCGCAGTTGTGCGGCGCACCACTCGACGTCAGCCAGACGCTGCGGCAGCACCTGTTCTCTGGCGGCGTCACCGCGGTGCTGACGTCGGCGACGCTCGGCACCGGCAACGACGCCGAGTTCGGCTGGCTGCGCCGCCAGCTCGGCCTCGACCACTGCGACACGCTGCGCGTCGGCTCGCCGTTCGACTACGACCGCGCGGTGCGCCTCGTGATCCCCGAAGCGCTGCCCGATCCGACCACCGAAGCGAACGCGTTCCGCCGCGAAGTGGTCGAGCACACGCTGCACCACGTGCTGCAGAACGGCGGCCGCGCGCTGGTGCTGTGCACGTCGTGGGAGTTCGTGCGCAGCACCGCTGCGTCGCTGCGTCCGCATCTACAGCAAGCGGGCATCGACCTGCTGGTGCAAGGCGAAGCGCCGCTGGCGCGCCTGCTCGAACAGAAGCGCAGCAACCCGACCTCGGTGCTGATCGGCACCGACAGCCTGTGGGAAGGCATCGACCTGCGCGGCGATGCCCTGACGTTGCTGGTGATCACGCGCCTGCCGTTCCAGAGTCCGGGCCACCCGCTGACGCAGGCGCGCATGCAGCTGCTGAAGTCGCAAGGGCGCGAGCCGTTCGGCGACCACTCGCTGCCGGAGGCGATCCTGAAGTTCCGCCAGGGCTTCGGCCGCCTGATCCGCAGCAGCCAGGACCGCGGCACCGTCGTGCTGCTCGATCCGCGCGTGCGCACGAAGGCCTACGGCCGCCGCTTCCTGCAGTCGCTGCCGTTCTCGCCCGACCACGATCCGACCACGTGAGTGGCAGGCGAGTCGAGACGATCGACGGCGCCCTGGCCGCACCGCCCCGCTCGCACAGACGTCAACCCGACGATCCAGGGAAGTACCGCTTCAGCTGCAGGAACCACTTCTCGAACAAGTGCCAGCTGGCCACCCCAACGACGAGGCTGGCGACGATGCTGAGGACGGTCAGCCCCAGCACCCAGAGGAGCGGCCAGGCGTGAGCCCACTGGCCGGTGCGTTCCATCCACCACCGACCGACGACCTCGATCACCAGCACGTGCGTCAGGTAGATGCAGTAGCTGTAGCGGCCGAACACGCCGAGCCAGCGCCAACGCAGGCCCCGCGCCACCAGGCCCTCGCCACGCCCCAGCACGAGCAGACCGACGGCGAGCAGCAGCGACGCCACGAGGCCGAATCCCTGCATGCTCGGCGACCGTTCGGTCAGCGGCGATCCGGCGTAGGCGGCGACCCCCGCGAGGCCCGCGGCGCCGACCAGCGTGGCCAGCTGCCCGAAGCGCGGCGTCGGCAGCGGCACCACGGCGAGCAGCGCTCCGGCCGCCAGGGCATCGAGCCGGCACGGCGTCAGGAAGTAGACGTGCTCGGCACCGCCGAGCAGCAGCGCCGCGCGCAGTGCGATCGCGCCGACGAGGGTCGCCACGCACAGGCGCCGCAAGCCCTGCGGCGTCGTCCACAGCACGAGCGCCGGCCACAGCAGATAGAACTGTTCCTCGATCGCCAGCGACCAGGTGATCGTGCGCGCCGGATCGCTGAACACGCCGCGCAGGCCGTAGAGCCAGTTCTGCACGTAGAGGCAGCTCGCCCACGCTTCGCCGGGTGCGGCCGCCGCCGGCCGTGGCAGCACGACGAACAGCAGCAGCAGCGCCAGGTAGTAGAGCGGGAAGATGCGCAGCGCCCGCCGCGCGTAGAAGTCGCGGAAGTAGTGCGGCGAGCCCTTGGCGCGCACCAGGATGCCGGTGATCAGGAAGCCGCTGAGCACGAAGAACACGTCGACGCCGCACCAGCCGAGCAGCGCCACCCACAGGTAGCCGTGCAGCAGCGGTGCCGAGACCGAGCTGTCGACCGCGATGCCCGGGAAGCCGGCGTGCATCACCAGCACCAGCAGGATCGCGACGCCGCGCAGGCCGTCGAGCGCCGGGATGCGTTCGGGGGCTGGGTTGGCGGGCGGCGACGAGTTCATCGGCGCGCCGCAGCGTAGGCGGGCCGCGTGGTCGCGCAACGACGCGCGCTCGCGACCGCCTCGGAATGGGATGTTGCGCGCCTCTGGGCGCGCCGGCAGCGCGCCGTTCGCAACGGCCCGCGCGTCAGAAGATGCCGAGCACGAGGCTCAGCCGGTTGGTGCTGGTCACGCTGGTGATCGCACCGCCGGCACCGAACTCGATCGGCACGACCTGCAGGTGCAGCACGCCGCCGACCAGCGACGGAACCAACGGCAGCGCCAACGGCACCAAGGCCTGGCCGCCGCTCGGCACGACCAGCCCGAGCGCGTCCGGCGTCACCAGCAGTTCGCAGCCCGCACCACCTTGCGGCAGCAGCGACGGCAGCGGCAGCGACAACGTGCCGAGCCCGAGCACGGTCATCGCGACACTGTTGTTCGCCACTCCGCTCGCGTTGGCGACGAAGATCGTGCCGAGCCACGGTTTGCCTGACGCACCGAGCACGTTGGCACCACCACTGCCCGCGCACCCAGCACCACCGGCGATCGCACTCGCCGAGCACGGCGGCACGAGACGCAGGAAGTTCGCCGAAGCGACGCCGCCGCTGCTGCGCATGTTGCCAGCGACCAGCACTTCGCCGTTCGGGTCGATCGCGAGGTCGAGTGCCACGTGCCCGGCGTCGTCGAACAGCGTCCACGCGACCCCGTCCCAGCGCGCGAACGCGTAGAGGGTCCCGTTGCGGCCGAAGAACCCGCCGGCGAGCAGATCGCCGCCGGGCAGTTCGCTCAGGCTCTCGACCGCGCCGAAGTCCGGCGGCACCCCGAGCGATCCGACCGACGACCAGACACCGTTCGACCAGCGGGCGACGCAGCCGGTGGCGACACCGGCGATGCTCTGGAACGCACCGGCCGCCAGCAGGTCGCCGTTCGGCAGCACCAACAGCTCTTCGACGCGCCCGTCCGTGGTGCCGAGCAACTGCCAGTTGCCGCCCGACCAGACCACGATCTTGCCGAGCGGGCTCGGACCACCGAACGCGAACACCCCGCTGGCGTAGACGTCGCCCAGCGGCGACGTGGTCACGGCCTCGACGAACACCGACTGGCCGGGCGCCGTCGCCAGCCCGCTGCCGATCGCCGACCATTGGCTGCCGTCCCAGCGCGCGAGGCTCTCGACCGCGACACCGCCGGCACTGTCGAACACACCGGCCACCAACAAGTCGCCGGTGCCGTCGACGTGCAGCGCTTCGACCACAGCACCGCCGAACGGCCACGACAGGCCACTGCCGATGCCCCCCCACGCGACGCCGTCCCAGCGGGCGAGCCCCTGGACCACCACGCCGCCTGCGGACGGGAATTGGCCGCCGACGACGAGGTCGCCGTTCGGCAGGCTCGCGATCGCCGCGACCGCCGGCCCGAAGCCGAACGTACCGAACGAACCGATGCCGCTGCCGAGCGGTTGCCAGCCGTTGCCGACGCGCCGCGCGATGCCGTTGCAGGGCACGCCGTCGATGTCGCGGAACGGGCCGCCGAGGTAGACGTCGCCGTTCGCCGTGCGATGGACCACCGTCGTCGGCGCGCCGATGCCGACCGGCCGCAGCGGCCGCCACGCCGCGCCGTTCCAACGCGCGAGCCCCTGCCCGTCGCGACCGCTGATCGACCCGAAGTTGCCGGCGGCGAACAGCTCGCCGTTGGTGGTGCGCTGCAAGTCGTGCACGACCGACGGATCGCCGTTCGGTCCGTAGCGCTCGATGCCTCCACCCATCGCCGCCCACACGCTGCCGTTCCAATGCGCGACCTTGTAGGCGGGGACGGAACCGGCCTGCTCGAACTGGCCGCCGGCGGCGATGCCGCCCGGAACTTCGGCCAGCGACCACACCCCCGCGAACAGGGGCAGCGTGCTCAGCGTGCCGGCACCGAGCGACTGCCAGCTGCTGCCGTTCCACTGCGCGACGTTGGCGTTCTGCAGCGGCGCACCGACCGCGAACAGGCCGCCGGCGAAGAGCTCCCCGGTGCTGGTCACCAGCAGGTCGCGCACGATGCCGTCGACGCCAGGACCGGAGCCCGCCCAGGTCGAACCGTTCCAGCGGGCGATGCTGGCGGCGGCGATGCCATCGATCGCGCCGAATTCGCCGCCGACCAGCAGGTCGCCGTTGGCGTCGAAGGCCAGCGTGTGCACCGCGGCGAAGAAGCCGGGCCAACGCGGCGCCGCGGTGCCGAGCAGCTGCCAGCCGGTGGGACCGAACCGCTGCACCGTGGCGGTGAAGCCGCCGCAGGCGACCACCAGCTCGCCGTTCGGCGCGACGGCCATCGCGGTCACGTTGAGTCCATTCGGCTGCGGGATCGCGCCGGACCAGGCACTGCCGGTCCAGACCTGCAGCAGCGAACCGGCCGGCGCCGGCGACGGGAACGCACCACCCGCGACGAGCAGGTTGTTCGGCAACACGGCGAACGCACGCACTGGCCCATCGAGCGCACCGAGCGGCGACCACTGGTCGGTGGCGGGATCGAAGGCGGCGAGGTCCTGCGCGACGAGGTCGCCGGCGAGGCGGAACGAGCCGGCGGCGACGAGGCGCACACCGAGCGGCCCGGCACCGTCGGGGTCCCATGCGCAGAGCCGGTCCGCGTAGCCGTCGAGGCTCGGCAGGCCGCGGCCGGTCGCGGTCGGCTGCAGCGCGCACTGCGCGAGCGCGGTCGCGGAGCCGGCGAGCACGAGGGCGGTGACGGCGATGGCGTTCATGACGGGAGCCCGCAGCGACAGCCGCGGTTGGCGACGAAGCATGGCACGGAGGGCCGGCAAGGCGACCCCCTCAGAAGACACCGAGGGTCACGGCCAACCGGTTCGTGCTGGTCACCGCGGTGATCACACCGCCGAGCCCGAACTCGATCGGCACGACCTGCAGCTGCAGCGCGATCCCGGCGAACGCGGGCACCAGCGGCAATGGCAAGGCCACTTGGGCGACGCCGCCGCTCGGCAGCGCGAGGCCGAGCACGTCCGGCGTCACCAGCAGCGCACAGCCGGCACCACCTTGCGGCAGCAGCGACGACAGCGGCACGTTCGCGGTGGCGAGGCCGAGCACGGTCGCCGCGACGCCGTTGTTCGGCATGCCACTCGCCGTCGCGATCCACGTCGTGCCGAGCCACGGCACAGCAGAAGCCGCCAGCTGGTTCTGGCCGCCGCTGCCAGCACAGCCATTGCCCGAGGCGATCACCGTCGCGGCACACGGCGCCACGACGCGCGCGAAGTACGCCGACGCCACGCCGTCGATGCTCCGGAAGCTGCCGGCGACCAGCACTTCGCCGCTCGGGTCGACGGCCAGGTCCGTCGGCTCGAAGGCGCCGTCCGCCGAACGGATCCAGGACGCGCCGTCCCAATGCGCGAACGCGGTGAAGCTGGTGTCGGTGTTGAACAGGCCCGCGGCGAGCAGGCCACCGCTCGGCAGCGGCACGAGGCGACGCACGGTGTCGACCAGCCCCGTGGTCCCCAACGACCCGAACGGCGCCCACCCGCCGGCGGCCCAGCGCGCGACGCAACCGAGCAGCTGGCCGTCGATGCGCTGGAAGTTGCCACCAACCAGCAGCGTGCCGCCCGGCAGCGCGATCAGTTCGTTCACCGCGCCGTCGGCGGTGCCGATCGTCTGCCAGCCGGTGCCGCTGCGAACGGCGATCTGAGGCGGCTGGACCAGGCCGGCGACGAAGAACTGCCCGGCGATGTAGACCTCGCCTGCAGGCCCGGTGGTGACCGCCGAGACCCCGGCGGGCACGAGGCCCGCGGCGACCGCCGACCACTGGCTGCCGTTCCAACGCGCGACGCTGGTGACGGCGACCCCGCCGGCGAAGTCGAACTGGCCGGCGACGTAGAGGTCGCCGTTCGCGGCGACGTGCAGCGCTGCGACCGCGGGGGGGAAGCCGCCGGCGGTGGCGAGGCCGCCGCCGAGCGGCGACCAGGCACTGCCATTCCACACCGCCAGCGCCGGAATCGACGAGCCACCGACCGTCACGAACGTCCCGCCGACCACGAGGTCGCCGTTCGGCAGGCTGCGAATCGCCGCGACCTGCGGGCCGAAGTCGAGGTCGGCGAAGCCGGTGCCGAGAGGCTGCCAACTGCTGCCGACGCGCTTGGCGATGCCGTTGCAGACGACGCCGTCGAGGTCGCGGAACGCGCCGGCGAGGTAGACGTCGCCGCCGGCGGTGCGGTGCACGGCGCTGGTTTCGCGGCCGATGCCGACGCTGCGCAGCGGCAACCACGTGCTGCCGTTCCAACGCGCGAGCCCGTTGCCGTCGCGCCCACCGATGGTGGTGAAGCTGCCGCTGGCGAACAGTTCGCCGTTGGCGGTGCGCTGCAGGGCGACGACCGCCGGCGGCCCGCCGAACGGCCCGATCTGCTCGATGCCGCCGCCCATCGCCGACCACGCGGTGCCGTTCCAGCGCGCGACCTGGAAGGCCGGCACACCGCCAGCGCCGTCGAACTGCCCGGCGGCGACGATGCCACCCTGGATCTCGGCCAGCGCGAACACGCCGGCCTGCAGGGTAGAAAGGGTGCTCTGCGTGCCACTGCCGAGCGGCTGCCAGCTGCTGCCGTTCCACTGCGCGACGTTGTCGCTCGGCGGCGAACCCGCGAGGGAGAACAGGCCGCCTGCGAACAACGCACCGGTGCTGGTCGACAACAGCGACCAGACCTGACCGACGAAGCCGCTCCCGAGCGGCGACCACGCACTGCCGTTCCAGCGCGCCACGCCATTGGCGGCGACCCCGTCGATCGCGTCGAACAGGCCGCCGACCAGCAGGTCGCCGTTGGCGGCGAACGCGAGGCAGTCGATCGACGCGATCCCCACCGACGGCGGGGGCGACGAAGTGCCGAGCAATTGCCAGCCGCTGCTGCCCAGGCACTGCACGTCCATGTTGGGCCCCGACACGCACGCGGCGTGCAGTTCGCCGGTCGGCGCCACGGCCAGGGCGCGGATCGTCAGCGCCAACGGTTGCGCGATCGCCGACGACCAGGCCGAGCCGGTCCACACACGCAGCGGCGACCCCAACTGCCCCGCAGCCGAGAACAGTCCGGCGGCCACCAGCTGGCCGTTCGGCAGCACGGCGAGCGCGTTGACCTGACCATCGAGCTGGCCGAGCGACGACCACTGGCCGGTGGCCGGATCGAACGCGGCGATGCCGTTCGCCGGCAGGTCGCCGGCCAGCGTGAAGAAGCCGCCGACGACGAGCCGCGGCCCGAGCGGCCCGGCACCGTCCGGGTCCCACTCGCACAGGCAGGTCGCCGTCTCGTCGAGGCTCGGCACGCCGCGGCCGGTCGCGGTCGGTTGCAGGTCGCACTGCGCGTGCGCCGTGGCAGTCGTGGCGAGCACGAAGACGGCGAAGGAGGTCACGTTCATGCAGCAGCCCGCGGGAGGAAGGCGAAGGAGTTCACGGCGGGGCGGCGCTGCGTCGCGACGCACACGACCGATCAGAAGATACCGAGGGTCAAGCTCAGCCGGTTGGTGCTGGTCACCACGGTGATCGCACCGCCGAGGCCGAACTCGATCGGCACGACCTGCAGGTGCAGCACGCCGCCGACCAGCGCTGGCACCTGCGGCAACGCGATCGGCAGCTGCGCCTGACCGCCGCTCGGCACCAGCAGCCCGAGCGCGTCCGGCGTCACCAGCAGTTCGCAGCCGACAACCCCCTGCGGCAGCAGCGACGGCAACGGCAGCGACAGCGTGCCGAGGCCGAGCACCGTCATGCCGACGCTGTTCGCCGGCAGGCCGCTGGCGTTGGCTACGAAGGTCGTGCCGAGCCACGGCTGGGTCGACGACGCGAGCACGTTCGCGCCGCCGCTGCCCGTGCAGCCAGCGCCACCGGCGATCGCACTCGCCGCGCACGGCGCCACGAGGCGCGCGAAGTGGGCCGATGCGACGCCACCGACGGCGGCGAAGCTGCCGGCGACCAGCACTTCGCCAGCGGGATCGACCGCGATGTCCCACACTTCGAACAGGTCGCCCCCAAGCAGATCCCACGACGCTCCGTTCCAGTAGGCGAAGCCGGCGACCGACGAGCCGTTGTCGAACGAACCAGCCGCCAGCAGACCGCCACCGGGCAACACTCGCAGCCGCTGCGCCGTGCTGACGAAGGGCGTGGTGCCGAGCCCGCCGAACGGCGCCCAGACGCCACCCGACCACCGCGCCACGCAGCCGACCAGTTGGCCGTCGATGGACCGGAACGCGCCAGCCGCCAACAGCGCCCCGCCAGGCAGCACGACCAGATCGAACACCGGACCGTCGGCGGTGCCGATCGTCTGCCAGGTGCCACCCGCCGCTGCGGCGATGCGCCCGTTCTGGAAGATGCCGCCGGATGCGAAGAAGCCGGCGGCATAGGCGTCGCCAGCGGGCCCGGCCGCCACTGCCGACAAGAACGCCGGGCCGAGGCCAGTCGCGATCGCCGACCACTGGCTGCCGTTCCAGCGCGCGACGCTGTCGACGGCGACGCCTCCGGCGAGGTCGAAGCTGCCGGCGACGTAGAGATCGCCGGAGTCGGTGACGTGCAGCGCTTGCACCACCGGCTGGCCACCTAGGGCGTTGGCCAGCCCCCCGCCGAGGGTCGACCAGGTCGTGCCGTTCCAGATCGCGAGTGCGGGTGCTGGCACGCCGCCAGCCGAAGGGAAGGCGCCGCCGACGACCACGTCGCCGGACGGCAGGCTGCCGATCGTCGCGACCGCCGGACCATTGCCGGAGGGATCGTCCATGCCGGTGCCGAGCGGCTGCCAGCTGTTGCCGACGCGGCGCGCGATGCCGTTGCAGGGCACACCGTCGATGTCGCGGAACGCCCCGCCGAGGTAGATCTCGCCCGTGCGCGTGCGATGCACCGCCGAGGTCGTGTTGCCGATGCCGAGGGCGCCCAGCGGAGCCCACGTGCTGCCGTTCCAGCGAGCAAGGCCGAAGCCTTCGCGACCGCTGATCCGGCCGAAGTTGCCCCCGGCGAACAGATCGCCGTTGCTGGTGCGCTGCAGGGCGAAGACCGCCGTCGCCGCGGACGACTCGATGCCGCCGCCCATCGCCGACCAGGCGGTGCCGTTCCAGCGCGCGACCTTGAGGGCCGGCACGCCGCCGGCGACGTCGAACTGGCCCGCAGCGACGAGGCCACCGGCGAACTCGGCCAGCGCGAAGACGACGGCCTGCAGTTGCGGAGACGAGTTCTGCATGCCGCCGCCGAGCGAGTTCCAGCCGCTGCCGTTCCACTCCGCGATGTTGTCGTTCGTCGGCGCGCCCCCGAGGCCGAGCGAACCGCCCGCGACCACCGTACCGCTGCTGGTCACCAGCAAGGAGCGAACACGACCGACGAGGCCACTGCCGAGCGGCGACCACACGCTGCCGTTCCAGCGTGCCACGGAGTCGGCGGCGACCCCCTCGATGGCGTTGAACTGACCGCCGACCAGCAGGTCGCCGTTGGCGTCGAACGCAAGGCAGTCGACCGACGCGGCGGACGTCGGCGATGCGGGCGACGCCGTGCCGAGGATCTGCCAGCCGCTGCTGCCCAGGCGCTGCACTTCCATGCCGTTGTCCGTCACGCAGGCGGCGTGCAGTTCGCCGCTCGGCGACACGGCCAGCGTGAGGCTCCCCCAAGCCAAGGGCTGCGCGATCGCAAACGACCAGGTCGAGCCGGTCCACACGCGCAGCGTCGAGCCCAGCTGCCCGCTGCTCGAGACCAGGCAGGAGGCGACCAGCTGGCCGTTCGGCAACGCCACCAGCGCGCTCACTTGCGCATCGAGCTGGCCGAGCGGCGACCATTGGCCGGTGGCCGGATCGAACATGGCGACGCCCTTCGCCGGCAGGTCGCCGGCCAACGTGAACCAGCCGCTGACGACGAGCCGCGGTCCGAGCGGCCCGGCTCCGTCCGGATCCCATTCGCACAGGCAGTCGGCCGACCCGTCGAGGCTCGGCACGCCGCGGCCGCTCGCGGTCGGTTGCAGTTCGCACTGTGCCAGCGCGGTTGCGTACGTGAGGAGGACGACGGCAGCGAAGGAGGTCGTGTTCATGCAGAGGCTCGGAGGAGGTCGGCGGACGTCCGCAGCCCGCGCTGCGGTCGGCGCGCGCGCGGCACGCGAGGCGTCAGAAGATACCGAGGGTCAGGCTCAGCCGGTTGGTGCTGGTCACCGCGCTGATCGCACCGCCCACGCCGAACTCGATCGGTGCGACCTGCAGCTGCAGCGCGATCCCGGCGAACGCGGGCACCAGCGGCAATGGCAACTGCACCTGGGCGACGCCGCCGCTCGGCAGCGCGAGGCCGAGCACGTCCGGTGTCACCAGCAGCGAGCAGCCGGCACCGCCTTGCGGCAGGAGCGACGACAGCGGCACGTTCGTGGTGCCGAGGCCGAGCACGGTCGCAGCGAGGCTGTTGCTCGGCATGCCGCTCGCCGTCCCGATCCACGTCGTGCCGAGCCATGGCGCTGCCGAGGCCGCGAGCTGGCTCTGGCCGCCGCTGCCGGTGCAGCCACTGCCGGCGGCGATCGCGGTCGCGGCACACGGCGCCACGACGCGCGCGAAGTACGCCGACGCCACGCCGTCGATCGTGCGGAAGCTGCCGGCGACCAGCACTTCCCCGCTCGGGTCGAAGGCCAGGTCCTTCGGCTCGAAGGGGCCTTCGGCCGACAGGCGCCACGACGAACCATCCCACTGTGCGAACGAGGCGACGTCGGTGTCCGTCGGGAACCGGCCGGCGGCGAGCAGGCCACCGCTGGGCAACGGCAACAGCCGGCGCACGGAGTTGACGAGGCCCGTGGTACCGAGACCGCCAAAGGGCGCCCACATGCCGCCAGCCCAGCGGGCGATGCAACCAACCGGCTGGCCGTCGATGTTCTGGAAATTGCCGGCCGCCAGCAGCGTGCCGCCCGGCAGGGCGATCAGTTCGCGCACCGTTCCATCGGCGGTGCCGATCCCTTGCCACGTGCTGCCGCTGAGCACGGCGATGTTGCCGGGCGGGAAGACGGCGCCGGGCGCGAACTGCCCGGCGATGTAGACCTCACCGGTCGGCGACGAGGTCACCGCAGTGACGAACGCCGAACCGAGACCACCACCGACCGCCGACCACTGGCTGCCGTTCCAACGGGCGACGCTGTCGACGGCGACCCCACCCGCCGCGTCGAACAGGCCGGCGACGTAGAGGTCGCCGTTCGCCGCGACGTGCATCGACAGGACCGCGGCGTTGTTGCCGCCACCGAAGCCGAGGCCGGTGCCGAGCGACGACCACGCGCTGCCGTTCCAGCGCGCCAGCCCTGGAATCGGCGCACCGCCGATCGTCGCGAACGCGCCGCCGGCCACGACGTCGCCGTTCGGCAGGCTGCGGATCACCACGACCTCCGGCTCGGCATCGAGGGACGCGAGGCCGGCGCCGAGCGGCTGCCAACCGGTGCCGACGCGCTTGGCGATGCCGTTGCAGGCGACACCGTCGATGTCGCGGAAGTTCCCGGCGAGGTAGACGTCGCCGGTGGCGGTGCGGTGCACGGCGCTGGTCTCGCGGCCG
>JBILEY010000218.1:0-8561 GCA_044351865.1 Planctomycetota bacterium
GCGGTCGGGCCGACGAGGAAGCGACAGCGCAGGCGCTTCTTCTTGCCGCTGCCGCCGGCGGCGGCGCGTTCCTGCAGGAACTTGACGTTGCGCTGCTGGCTGCGCGCGCCCTCCTTCTCGAGCCACGCAGCGCTCAGCGGATCGACGGCGGCGTCGGACGGATCGACCAGCACGTCGACGTCGGGCAGTTCGGCGATCTCTTCGATCTCCTTCGGCGAGAACGCGGCCTGCGCCGGTCCGCGGCGGCCGAGCAGCACGACCTCTTCGACGCGGCTCGTGCGCAGCACCTCGAGCGCGTGGTCCGCGATGTCGGTCGGCGCCAGGTGGTCGGCGGGGGCGAGCAGCACGCGCGCGACGTCCATCGCCACGTTGCCGTTGCCGACGATGGCGACGCGGCGCGCGTTGGCGAGGTCGAAGCGGTGCGCGCGGTGGTCGGTGTGGCCGTTGTACCAGCCGACGAAGTCGGTCGCGGCGTGCACGCCGGCGAGCTCTTCGCCCGGCACGGAGAGCTTGGTGTCGCTCTCGCAGCCGAACGCGTAGACGATCTGGTGGTAGTGCGCGGCGAGGTCGTCGACGGCGAGGTCGCGGCCGAGGCGCACGTTGCCGAAGAAGCGGAAGCCCGGGGTCGCGGCGATCTTGTCGTAGATCTTGACCACGCCCTTGATGTTCTGGTGGTCGGGCGCGACGCCGGTGCGCACGAGTCCGAACGGCACCGGCAGGCGATCGAACAGGTCGACCTGGATCCCCGTGCCCAGCTTCAGCAGCGCTTCGGCGGTGTAGAACGCCGACGGCCCTGCCCCCACGACCGCGACCCGCAACGCTGGTTTGTCGGCCTGCATGGCGCCGCATGATAGCTGCGGCGCGTCGCCGTTGGGTTGGCCGAAGCGCGAGACTCGCGCGCGTCGACGACGAGCCGCGTCGTCAGGCGCCGTAGATCGCTTCGATCTGGCCGCGGATCGCCGTCAGGTCCTCCGGCGTCTTCACCGGCAGGAAGCGCGTGTTCGGGCCGGTGCGGCCGACGCGCAGGAAGTTGGTCGGCAGGTGCGCGGTCAGTTCGCCGACCAGGTGCTCGACCTGCACGGCTTTCTGGCCCTCGACCGACTTCTCGACGTGGTACCAGCCGAGGTCGAAGTCGCGGTCGATCGCGTCGGCGTCGAGCCACAGCGTGTTGGTGTTGAACACGTCGACGACGTCCGGGTCGAAGCCGGGCGGGAAGCGCAGGCCTTCGATCAGCTGCGGGCGGCCCTGGTAGAGGTAGGGCGCGCCGCCGACGTCGCCTTTGTGCTTCGGCGCCAGTTCGACGGTCACCGGGCGGCGGCGTTGGATGTGGTGGCCGAGGATCGTCGGGTCGATGCGCGCGCCGAGGTTGTCGACGTTGCGCACCAGCAGGTAGCGGCCGCCGGCCTGCCGGAAGCGCTGCAGCAGGCCCGAGCGGCGGAAGGCCGGCGTCAGGTCGCCGTGGCCCGGGCCGTAGGGCGAGACGTCGCCGTTCGCCAGGCGGAACAGTTCGCCGCCGCGCTGCATGCGCAGGGCGACGAACTGCGTGAAGTGGCGGATGCGGTCGCCGGCGGCGCCGAACTGCCCGTGCGCGTCGAAGTGGGCGCGGGTCGCGGCGTCGGTGGCGAAGCTGTTCATCAGGTGGATCGGCACCTGGCCGCCGGTCGCCTGTTCGAGGCGGCGCGCGTCCTCGACGACGAGCCCGAGGAACGAGCGCTGCGGGCCGAGCACCGGCACGACGCCCTTGACGACGCCGCCGAAGCGCGTCGCCATGCCACCGTTCAGCACCAGCAGGCCGAGCTGCCCCTTGGCGATCGCCTCGGTGCCCAGCCGCGCGAGCTCGTCGGCGTCGCGGCCGCCGGGCGGCAGGGCGGCGATCGCGTCGGCCGGTGGCGGCAGCAGTGGCGAGGTCGTCAGGTTGCTTGCCGGGCTCAGCCGGCCGGCGGCGAGGTCCGCCTGCCAGCGCCGCTGGAGGTCGGCGTCGAACCCGAACTTCTGCAAGAACGCGAGCTGTTGCGCGGAGAGGCCGTTCACGGTGGCAGAAGGCTAGCTCGCCCCGCGCCCGGCGGCGATGCGCTGGCGGGCGGGGGCGTGGAAGCACGGTGGCAGCGGATCTTCACGCGCCGCCGGCGACCGCGCGGTGGTTCGCGCTGCGGCCTTTCGCTACAACCTTCGCCCGCTCCTTCGCCACGGGGCACCGGGGACCTCGCTCGCCCGGGGTCCGCGGTGGCCGGTTCCGCTCCCAGCGGGCCCCTCGTCGTGCCGATGACGGACCGCGCCTCGCGCGCGGACAGAGCACACCCCAAGCCTCTCGGACACACTCGTTCAGCCATGAAGATCGCCGTCGTCGGCACTGGTTACGTGGGCCTCGTCACCGGTTCCTGCCTCGCAGACGTGGGCATGACCGTGACCTGCGTGGACGTCAACGCCCAGAAGATCGCCAACCTGCAGAAGGGCATCCTGCCCATCTACGAGCCGGGTCTGGAGGCGATCGTCGAGCGCAACACGCAGTCCGGGCGCCTGCAGTTCACCACCAAGCTGAAGGAGGCGATCGTCGGCGCCGAGGCGGCGTTCATCGCCGTCGGCACGCCTCCCGGCGAGGACGGCAGCGCCGACCTGCGCTACGTGCTCGCGGTCGCCAAGGAGATCGGCGAGACGATGCAGGACTACCTGGTCGTCATCACCAAGAGCACGGTTCCGGTCGGCACCGCCGAGAAGGTCAAGAAGGCCGTCGGCGAGGCGCTGAAGCAGCGCGGCAGCAAGCTCGCCTACGACGTCGCCAGCAACCCCGAGTTCTTGAAGGAAGGTGCTGCGATCGACGACTTCATGAAGCCCGATCGCATCGTCTGCGGCGTCGAGAGCGAGCGCGCGCAGGAGGTGCTGGCGCGCCTCTACAAGCCGTTCACGCTGAACGGCCACCCGGTGCTGTTCATGGACGTGCCGTCGGCCGAGATGACCAAGTACGCGGCCAACGCGATGCTGGCGACCAAGATCTCGTTCATGAACGACATCGCCAACCTGTGCGAGCTGCTCGGCGCCGACGTCAACCAGGTGCGCAAGGGCATCGGCAGCGACCCGCGCATCGGCAACCGGTTCATCTACCCCGGCATCGGCTACGGCGGCAGCTGCTTCCCGAAGGACGTCAAGGCGCTGGTCAAGACCGGCGACGAGAAGGGCTACAAGCTGCGCATCCTGCAGTCGGTCGAGGACGTCAACGAGTCGCAGAAGCACGTGCTGTTCACCAAGGTGCACAAGCACTTCGGCGGCAACCTGAAGGGCAAGCACTTCGCGATGTGGGGCCTGTCGTTCAAGCCGGAGACCAACGACATGCGCGAGGCGCCGTCGCTGGTCATCTGCGAACAGCTGCTCGCCGCCGGTGCCACCGTCACCGCCTACGACCCGGTCGCCGTCGAGGAGAGCAAGCACATGATCGGCGACAAGATCGCCTACGCGAAGGACGCCTACTCGGCACTGCCGGGCGCCGACGCGCTGCTGCTCGTCACCGAGTGGCGCGAGTTCCGCGTGCCGGACTGGGATCGCGTCAAGAAGACGCTGCGGCAGCCGGTCGTGTTCGACGGCCGCAACATCTACAGCGGCCCCGAGCTGCGCGGCATGGGGTTCACCTACGCCGGCATCGGCGTGAAGTGAGACACGGAGCCATCGCATGCCACGCATCCTGATCACCGGCGCCGCCGGCTTCCTCGGCTCGCACCTCTGCGACCGCTTCATCCGCGAGGGCTACGAAGTCGTCGGGATGGACAACCTCATCACCGGCGACCTGCGCAATCTCGAGCACCTGTTCCCGCTGAAGCAGTTCACGTTCTACAACAAGGACGTCAGCACGTTCATCCACGTGCCGGGGCCGCTCGACTACATCCTGCACTTCGCGTCGCCGGCGTCGCCGATCGACTACCTGAAGATCCCGATCCAGACGCTGAAGGTCGGCTCGCTCGGCACGCACAACTGCCTCGGCCTCGCCAAGGCCAAGAAGGCGCGCATCCTGGTCGCGTCGACCAGCGAGGTCTACGGCGACCCGACCGTGCACCCGCAGACCGAGGAGTACTGGGGCAACGTCAACCCGGTGGGGCCGCGCGGCGTCTACGACGAGGCCAAGCGCTTCCAGGAGGCCATGACGATGGCCTACCACACCTACCACGGGCTGGAGACGCGCATCATCCGCATCTTCAACACCTATGGCCCGCGCATGCGCCTCAACGACGGCCGCGTGCTGCCGGCGTTCATCGGCCAGGCGCTGCGCGGCGAGGACCTGACGGTGTTCGGCAAGGGCAACCAGACGCGCTCGTTCTGCTACGTCGACGACCTCGTCGAGGGCATCTACCGGCTGCTGCACTGCGACTACCCGTATCCGGTCAACATCGGCAACCCCGACGAGATCACGATCCTGCAGTTCGCCGAGGAGATCATCAAGCTCACCGGCACCAAGCAGAAGATCGTGTTCAAGGACCTGCCGAAGGACGATCCGACGCAGCGTCGCCCGGACATCACCAAGGCGAAGAAGATCCTCGGCTGGGAGCCGAAGGTGTCGCGCGCCGAGGGCCTGAAGATCACCTACGCCGCGTTCCAGGCGCTGCCGAAGGAAGTGCTCTACAAGCAGGAGCACCGCGACTTCGAGGGCTACATCCGCAAATGAAGAAGGTCCTCGTCACCGGCGGCCTCGGCTTCATCGGCTCGCACACCGCGGTCGAGCTGCTGCAGCGCGGCTACGAGGTGCTGGTCGTCGACAACCTCGCCAACAGCAGCGCGGCCGTGCTCGACGGCATCTCTGCGATCGCCGGCAAGAAGCCGGTCTGGGCGAACGTCGACCTCGCCGACCCGGTCGCCTGCAAGGCGCTGCTGGCCTCTGTGCCGGACCTCGCCGGCATCGTGCACTTCGCCGCCTACAAGGCGGTCGGCGAATCGGTGCAGAAGCCGCTCGCCTACTACCGCAACAACTTCGGCTCGCTGGTCAACCTGCTCGACTTCACCGCCGAGCACCCGCAGTGCCGCTTCATCTTCAGTTCGTCGTGCACGGTCTACGGCCAGGCCGACGTGCTGCCGGTCAGCGAGGACGCGCCGGTGAAGCCGGCGGAGTCGCCGTACGGCAACACCAAGCAGGTCGGCGAGGAGATCCTGCGCGACGGCGCACGGGCCCACGGCTACCGCGCGATCGCGCTGCGCTACTTCAACCCGATCGGCGCGCACCCGTCGGCGAAGATCGGCGAGCTGCCGCTCGGCGTGCCGCAGAACCTGGTGCCGTTCATCACGCAGAGTGCCTGCGGCCTGCGCGGTCCGCTGAAGGTGTTCGGCAACGACTACCCGACGCGCGACGGCACCTGCGTGCGCGACTACATCCACGTCGTCGACGTCGCCCTCGCGCACATCTACGCGCTCGAGCGGCTGCTCGCCGGCAAGGGCAGTGATCCGGTCGAGGTGTTCAATCTCGGCACCGGCACCGGTTCGACGGTGCTCGAGGTGATCACCGCGTTCGAACGCGCCACCGGTGTGAAGCTGCAGTGGGAGTTCGCCCCGCGACGCCCCGGCGACGTGATCGCCGCCTACGCCAACACCGAGAAGGCGAAGGCCGGGCTCGGCTGGCGCGCCGAGCGCTCGCTCGACCAGTGCATGGCCGACGCGTGGCGCTGGCAGCAGACGCTGCCGAAGAAGTGACCTCCCGCCGCGTTTGCGCGGCGCCCGACGACCTCGACCCATGCGCATCGCGATCCTCAGCTTCGAGTATCCGCCGGAGACCGGCTTCGGCGGCATCGGCACCTACGCCTACTACCAGGCGCGTGCGCTGGCCAAGCTCGGCCACGACGTGCACGTGTTCGCCGGCGCCACCAAGCCCGGCGTGTTCCACTCCGAGCACGAGGGCGTCAAGATCACGCGCATCAAGCGCGATGGCTGCATCGACGGCCTGCTGGAGAACGCGCGCAAGGCGCGGGCCTGGTGGTTCCAGAACCGCGTGACGACCAGCGTCGACGCGTTCGAAGGGCTGGCCAAGGCGCACGCGAAGAAGCCGTTCGACTTCGTCGAGGCCCCGGAGTGCGGCGCCGATGCGATGGTGTCGAGCTCGCTGCTGTCGATCCCGACCGCGGTGCGCTTCCACTCGCCGGCGGCGCTGATCATGAACATCTACGACACGCCGAAGATCGACCGCGTGTTGACGACGTTCGCCGAGCAGTTGGCGATCAACCAGGCGACGGTGCTGACCTCGTGCAGCCAGTTCCTGGCCGACGAGGTGCACGCCAAGATGGGCGAAGGCGACCCGATCCACGTGATCCCGAACGGCATCGACGTGCCGCTGTTCGATCGCGACGAGGGCATCGACGTGCACGCCAAGTTCGGGTTGCCGAAGGACAAGAAGCTGATCTTCTTCGCCAACCGCATGGAGGAGCGCAAGGGCATCCACATCGTGCAGAAGATGGTGGAGGGCACGCTCGCCAAGTACCAGGACATCGCCTTCGTCTTCGCCGGGCGCGACCTGTTCGGCTACATGGAGAAGCGCATCCTGCCCTGGGTGAAGGACAACCAGCTGCAGTCGCGCTTCTTCTACCTCGGCCAGCTGCAGCTGCCGGAAGTGCGCGCCTGCCTGAAGAAGAGCTCGATCTTCCTGATCCCGAGCCTGTGGGAGAACTGCCCCTACAGCTGCCTCGAGGCGATGACCGCCGGCCGCGCGATCGTGTCGTCGGACTGCGGCGGCATGCCGGAGCTGATCGAGCACGAGCGCACCGGGTTGCTCGCCAAGAACGGCGACCCCGAGTCGTTCGTCGCCGCGTTGACGCGCATGATCGAGGACGACCGCCTGCGCGAGCGCTGCGGTGCGGCGGCGCGCGCCGAGGTCGAGAAGCGGCTCACGGACGTCGCGATCGGCAAGCGCAGCGTCGACCTCTACCAGGCGTTCCTCGACAAGAAGCCGGTGGCGGTTCAGCGCGTCGCGGTGGCCAAACCGGCCGGGCCCGATGCGTCCGCGGCGCGCGAGCTCGCCGACCTGCGGCAGAAGATGGCGCTGCTCGGTGCCGATCTGGAACGCACGCGCCAGGATCTCGCGATCGCCAAGGCGGCGCGGCCGAGCTGGAAGCAGGCGCTGCGCCAGGTGCTGACCGGCAAGCCGGCGAAGTGACGCTGGCTCAGCGCCCTGCGTACAGAGCGCGCACCGTCGGATAGCTCGCCGCGATGCTCGGCGGCGGCGTCGGCTGCAAGCGCGCGAACAGCCCCGGATCGCCGGCCAGCCGTTCGATCGCTTCGCGCAGCGCTGCGGCATCGCCGGCTCGGAACAGCAGGCCGTTGCGTTCGTGCTGCACGACCTCGGCGAGTCCGCCGAGGTCCGACGCGATCACCGGCACCCCGGCGGCGAACGCTTCGAGCACGACGAACGGCGTGTTCTCGTACCAGGTGCTCGGCACGACCAGCGCGTCGATGCCGGCGAACACGCGCCCGGTGTCCTCTTCGCCGTAGGGGCCGGCGAAGACGATGCGCGGATCACCGCCGGCGGCCGCCCGGCAGCGCGCGATGTACTCGGCGAACATCGTCTCGTCGGCGTTGCCGTGGATCGCCAGCGTCACGTTCGCGCGGCTGGATCGCACCGCCTCGATCGCCAGGTGTGGCGCCTTCCACGGCGACAGCACGCCGCAGAAGCCGAGCCGCAGCGGCGTGCGCGGCCGCGGCGTCGGGATCGGCACGATGCGCCCGTCGGCGAGGCCGTACGGGATCACGTGCACCCGTTCGCGCGACAGGCCGTTGCGGGCGAACACGTCGGCGAGGAAGTGCGACGGCGCCACGACGGCATCGGCGTCGGCCAGTGCACGCAGCATCGTCGCCGGCCGGTCGAGCAGGGCGCGCAGCCGCGCCGGCGGATCGCTGGTCAGCGTCGCCGGGCCGGTCATCGGCGTCTCGCCGGCGAGTTCGGGCGCATGGCAGCGCACACAGCCCGCACCACCGTCCGGCGGCCCCTGGCACAACGTGCCGTCGCTGCGCAGCAGCGTGAAGCGCGGGCACAGGTACCAGAAGTCCATCAGGTTGACGACGGTGCGCGCGCCGTGGGCCCGGGCCACGCCGATGAGGTTCGCACCGAGCTGACGCAGGTGGAAGAAGTGCACCGCATCGGGCCGCACGTCGTCGAGCACGCTGCGCAACCAGCCGTCGAGATGGCGGTTCTCGTAGTCGCGCAGCACGTCGTTGGCGTTGATGCGGCGCCAGTGGTTGAGCCGCAGCACGCGGAAGCCGTCGTACGGCTGTTCGAACAGCTTGATCGCCGGCCAGTCCCGGTCGTGGTCCCAGTGCAGCGACAGCACGGTGACCTCGTCACCGGCGGCACGCGCGGCGCGCGCCATCGCCAGGCAGTACTGCTCGGTGCCCGACTTGCAATCGGGGAAGAACTGGTGGACGACGAACAGGAGCCGCATGGCTCAGTTCGTCGGCTGCTGGCTCTTGCCCTTGCCGTGCGTGCGTTGGCGCTTCTTGACCAGGCCGGCGACGCGTTCGTGCAGCCGCACCTCGGTGACGCGGATGTCGAACTCGCGGTCGAAACGGCCGCGCGCGGCTTTGGCCATGCGTCGCTCGAGCGA
>JBILEY010000219.1:0-8560 GCA_044351865.1 Planctomycetota bacterium
GACCTGCAGTTCGTCCTTGCCGTGGCGGACCAGCGAGCCCGCGACCTTCTCACCGCGCAGCAGCTTGAGGGCGGTGATCAGCAGCGATTTGCCGCCGCCGGTCTCGCCCGAGATCACGGTCAGGCCGTCGGCCAACCGCAACTCGGCGCGCTCCAGCAGCGCGATGTTCTGGATATGTAAGGTGTGGAGCATGGGAGGAGACCCGAAAGGATGCCTAACATCCGCGATGGATGCCAGCCGCCTGTCAGTGTCTGCTCGCGGCTCCGCGGTCGCAGGGAAGCGTGAAATCCGGTCCCGCCGGACACCGCCGGCGACCGGGCCGTCAGTCGCGCGGCTTGCCGACCAGCACGCGCGCGCGGCCCTGCATCGGCAGCGACTCCTCGGCGACGTCGAGGCCGAGCTGCTGGCCGAGCTCGGCCAGATGCCGCATCCACGGCTTGTAGCTCATGCCGTTGTCGGAGCAGCACGGCACGATCGCGAACGGCCGCCGGTGCCTGGCCGCGTACTCGACGATGACCCGCGTGGCGCCGTCGGGGTGCATGCCGACCAGCAGGTCACAGCCGCACGGCTCGTCGAGCGTGAACAGGCGCTGCGCGTAGTTCACGTCGTCGTGCTTCCAACGCTTGTCGAACGTCAGCACGTCGAGCCCGCGCGCGGTCAATGCGGCGTTGAGCTTGCCCTGGCCGCCGGCGATGTCGAACGCGTGGCGGCAGCCCGGGAAGTGACGCGTCACCAGGTCGGCGAACAGATCGAAGCGGCGCTTGTCGGCCACGGCTCGTCGTCGGATCCCGTCGTCAGAGATGGAACGCCAGGTAGTAGACGATGACGCCGGTGATCGACACGTAGAGCCAGATCGGCGTCGTCACCTTCGCCCACTTCTTGTGCTGCGCACGGCGGTCCTTCAGCCCGAGGTAGAGCGTGCGCAGGATCAGCGGCACCTGCACGACCGCGAGCACGATGTGCGAGATCAGCAGCGTGAAGTAGACCGGGCGGATCCAGCCCTGGTGCTCGAACTTCTTGCTCGGGACGTTGAAGTGGTAGACGAGGTAGCAGGTCAGGAACGCGGCGGAGAAGCCGACGGCGACGAAGATCAGCTTCTTGTGCAGCTCGACGTTGCCGCGCTTGATCGCGACGAGGCCGGCGCACAGGAAGACGAACGCCAGCGCGTTCAGCAGCGCATCGACGTGGACCAGCACCTGGAAGTCGAACTCGGCGAGCATGGGTTCCTCAGACGGCGTCGCGCGCGCTGCGGCGCGTGACCACGAACGTGCCGAGCGCGAAGGTCGCGACGGCGAACAACGCGGTGCCGAGCAGGCACACCGCGAACGACGGGATGCCCGGCGCTTCGCCCTGCAGCGCGTGGCGCAGCGCCCCGACGCCGTAGGTCATCGGGTTGACGTGGCGCACCCAGGCCAGCAGCCAGTGCGAGTCCTGCATCGGGAAGAACGCGCCCGACAGCAGCAGCATCGGCATGAAGAACACCATCATGATGCCGTGGTAGCCGGCGGTGCTGTCCATGACCCAGGCGAGCGCGAAGCCGAGGCCAGTGACGGCGATCGACAGCAGCGCCAGCACGCCGAGGCCGAGCAGCACGCGGTCGAGTTCGAGCGGCACACCGGCGAACGGTGCCAGCAGCAGGAACAGCACGGCGAGCCCCATGCCTAGCGACGCACCGCCGAGGATCTTGCCGAGCGCGATGGCGCTGCGCGGCACCGGCGACACCAGCACGCCCTGCAGGAACCCTTCCTTGCGGTCCTCGATGACGGTGATCGTCGAGAAGATGGCGGTGAACAGCGTGATCATCGCCAGCGTGCCGACGAAGAAGTACTGTCCGTAGTCCATGCCGCCCGGCTTGAACGAGCCGTGCAGAGCCCCGCTGAACAGCAACCAGAAGATCACCGGCTGCAGCAGCGAGCCGGTCAGGCGCGAGCGATCGCGCAGGAAGCGCACGATCTCGCGATGCCACAACGCGAACACGGCCTTCACGACTTCCTCCGCCGGCCCTTCTTCGGCGCCGGGTCCGGTTCGGTGACGACGAAGCGCTTGCCGGTGCGCGCCAGGAACACGTCCTGCAGCGACGGATGCGCCAGCGACAGCCGCAGCACGCGCGCGCCGAAGCGCTGCACGATCGCCGGCACCAGCTCGTGCACACGTTCGCCGTCGAGGCGAAGCGCGCCGTCGAGCACGCGCGCAGTGACGCCGAGTTCGCGCTGCAGTTCGCCCGCCAGCGCCGCGGCGTCCGCTGCCTCGAGCTCGAGCACCTGACCGCCGACCTCGCGCATCAGCGTCGCCGGAGCGCTGGACGCGACGATCTTGCCCTGGTCGAGCAGCGTCAGGCGGTCCGCTTCGGCCGCTTCGTCCATCAGGTGCGTGGTGAACACGACCGTCAGCCCGGGGATCGCGCGCAGCACCGCCCACAGGTCGCGCCGCGCCGCCGGATCGAGGCCGGTGCTGGCTTCGTCGAGCAGCACCAGCTCCGGCTGGCCGAGCAGGCACTTGGCGATCTCGACGCGGCGGCGCAAGCCGCCCGACAGTTCGCCGACCTGGTCGCCGGCGCGATCGGCGAGGTTGGCGGCGGTGAGCATCTCGTCGCAGCGCCTGCGCAGCGCCGCCCCGCCGAGCCCGAGCAGCAGGCCGCCGTAGTGCAGGTTCTCGCGCACGGTCAGCTTCTTGTCGACCGCGGGCGACTGGAAGACGACGCCGAGCTTGCGCCGGATCGCGGCCGCCTCGCGCGCGAGGTCGAGGCCGAGCATCGTCACGCGCCCCTGCTGCAGCGGCACCAGCGTCGACAGCAGCTTGAACAACGTCGACTTGCCGGAGCCGTTCGGGCCGAGGAAGCCGTGCTTCTCGCCCCGCTGGATCGTGAACGACACGCCGTCGAGCGCCCGTCGCTCGCCGTAGGCGAACAAGAGGCCGTCGGCGGCGATCGCCGCACCGGCCGCGGGCGCCTTGGAATCGGGAGCCTGGTTCACTTGCGCCACCACACCATCGCGACGAACAGGAGCGGCAGGTAGACGATCGACACCACGAACGTCATCCGCATCGCCTCGTCGCGTCGCGTCAGCGCGGCGAAGGCGGTTGGCACGAAGAACAGCAGGTTCAGGCACAGCGCCGCGGCCGCGTACTGCGCCTCGGCCATCTGCGTGAAGTACGGGACGAACGACGCGATGGCGAGCCCCGCCATGTAGATCAGCATCGTGATCGCCGTGCGGTGCCCGGTCGGATCGAGCGTCGGCAGCATGCGCATGCCGGCGCGCGCGTAGTCCTCGCGGTAGCGCCACGCGATCGCCAGGAAGTGCGGGATCTGCCAGCAGAACAGGATCGCGAACAGCACCGCCTGCGGCATCGCCAGGTGACCGAGGACCGCCGCGTGGCCGACCACCGGCGGCAGGGCGCCTGGGATCGCACCGACCAGCGTGTTCAGCGGCGTGCGCACCTTCATCGGCGTGTAGACCAGCACGTAGCTGAGCACGATCACCGCGCACAATCCGGCGGCGGTCCAGTTCCAGGCGCCGACCAGCCGCACGCCGTCGCCGCCGAGCGGCGACGAACCGACCAGCACGCACAACACGCCGAGCGTCGAAGCGACGAGGCCGAAGCCGAGCACCTCGCGCGGCGACAAGCGGCCAGTCGGCAGCGGCCGCCCCTGCGTGCGCTTCATCAGCGGATCGAGGTCGCGCTCGCGGTACATGTTCAGCGCCGCGGCGCCGATCGCGGCCAGGAAGTTGCCGACCGTGGTCGCCACCAGCAAGTCGAACGGCGGGTGCGGATTCACGCGCCGCGACGGCCACGCCATGTAGGCGCCGGCGACGACGGCGAACACCGCCAAGCCCGAGAGCCGTGGCTTGCCGAGTTCCCAATAGGCGCGCAGCTTGCCGCCCGGCGATGCGGGCACCGCGGTCATCGAAACACTTCCTCGACGCCCGTCGGAGCGCCGCCGGCCCGGCGCGTGCAGCGGAAGACGTGCGCGGCGAGCGTCGCCAGCAACACGGTCAGCGCCGCCCCGATGACGACGTGCATCGAGATGGTGAACGCGACACCGAGGTTGTCGACGTTGTCCTCGCTCTTGCCCTTCGGGTTGCGCACCGCCAGCACGACGAAGCCGAGCGCGATCTGCGTCATCAGCAGCGTGACGATCCAGCGCGACAGCGTGCGGATGCCGGGTGCTGCGCCGAGCTTGCCGACGGCGATCGCGGTCGCGATCGTCGCCACGAAGAACACCACCAGCGCGTGGCCGGCGTGGGTCCAGATCGCGTGCCCGCTGTTGGTGTGGCGACCGATGGCACCGAGCACGGTCTGCACGACCATCAGCACGACGGCGGCGACGGCGATGCGACGCCCCGTGCCAGGTGCGACCCCTGGCAGCGGCGCGGTGGCGCGGTAGCGGTCGGTCAGCTGGTAGGCGAGCAGCGCGAACGTCGCGAACACCAACTGCGCCAAGGTGCCGTGCGTCACCGAGGTCAGCGCCGGCGTGTTCTTCAGCACGCCGACACCGCCGATGACTCCTTGCGCCAGGATCAGCGAGCCGCCGATCCACGCGGTGGCGAGCGTGCGCCCGGCGATGCGCCCGGCGAAACCGAGCTGCAGCCACAGGGCCAGCGCCAGCGCCAGCAGGCCGGTCGTGGCCGCCGCCAGCCGGTGGAAGTGCTCGAGGAAGCCGGCGACCGTCGTATAGCTGGTCTCCGGCATGACATGGCCGTTCGACAGCGGCCAGTCGGGATAGGCCATGCCCGAGCCCGTGCTCGTGGTCAGCGCGCCCTTCAGCACGGTGGCCGCCATCGCCACCATGACGCCGACCGCCAGGCGGAACGGGCCGCGCAGCGACGGGGCGGCGGGCAGAGTCGTGGCGGTGGTCGAGGTCATGGCCGGGGGAACCCCGGAGAATGCCCCCTCGGCCGCTGATTTTCAGCACCGCTGCCGCCGGCGGACGCCGCGCATCCGCCGGCGTCGAGGCGGCGAAATGCGCGGGCTCAGCGCTGCATGCGGGACGGCCGACGGCCCTTGTCGCCGTCGAAGGCCTCCCACATCGGCCGCTCGCTGTCGCGCAGGCCGCGCGCATCGACCGTGCGATCGAGCGCTTGCTCCGGCGCCGTGCGCGCCATCGCCAGCAGATTCTCGACCTCGGTGTCCTTGCCCTTGCTCAGCTGCGAGGCGGACTCGAGGTAGCTGATCGCCGCCTGCGGCTCGCCCATGCGCAGGAGGCAGATGCCGAGGTTGCGGTGCGCGGCGCGCGTCGCGTGCGGCGGCACGCCTTCGCCCGGCGCCAGCGACAGCTCGGACATCGCGCGCTGCCACAGGCGCTGCTCCATCAGCTTCTCGCCGCGGTAGAGGTGCGACAGGATCGCCGTGTCGAGTTGCTCCTTCAGCGTCTCGAACTCGATGACCTCGATCCACGGCGTGTTCTGGAACGTGTTGCGGATCACGCCCGTGATGCTCAGCCGCTGGTACGCGCGCATCTCGTACAGCTGCTCGAGACTCGCGTGCGACTTGCTGAGGAACAGCATGCCGAACACGTCGTTGTACGACTTCTCCTGCCAGATCGGCTGCTCGTCGCCCCACGCGTAGAAGTTGGCGTAGTCCGTCGGCGTGAACTTGGTGAAGAACGGGTTCGCGATCTTGCCGAGCGATGCGAACTGCACGGTGAACGTGACCTTGACGTTCTTGTACGCCTCGGGGTCCTGGCGGACCTGCGTCAGCGTGGTCTTCACGGCCGTGCCGAATTCACGATCCTGCGCAGGGAGCGCCGCGACACCGAGCAGGAACGAAACGAACAACGCAGTCTTCATGGCTGTTCCGAAGGGATGAGTTTCGAGAAGTCCGCGGTCACTCGGTGATCCGCTCCATCAACTTGCGCAGAGCCTGGTCCATCAACTCGTCCGGAACGTCGTCGCCCGACATCGCCAGCTCCCGCAGTCGTCGGATGCGCTCGGCCTTGCTCAGGCTGCCATCCATCAGTTCTTCGACGATGCGTTCGACGGCCTCGGACGTGAGTTTCGACACGGTGCGGAACCAGGGTGCGTGGAATGCACGCCCGAGCGATCGGAACGTGCACCCTCGCTATCGGCCCGCGACCCGTCCGCGCTTGACGGAGATCGTACGCCGGCTGCGAACCGCGGCGCGCGCGCCGCGGCGGACCGTCGCGATCCCGCCCGCGTCGTCGAGGCCTCGGCGACACCCTAAGGCGGGGGTCGGGCGTTCGCCGAACTGGTGCAGAACTCGACGACTCTTCACCGGACTGCCGATGCACTCGACACTCACCCGCGGCACCGCCGCGATTCTCGCCACCTTCGCCGCTCTGGCGCTGGCTCCCAGCACCTCGGCGCAGACCGTGCTGCTCAACGAAGTGCGCGCCGACGCCGGCGGCCGCTGGATCGAGCTGCACAACCGCGGCACGCAACCGGTCGACCTGTCGCAGTGGGCGATCTTCTACGCGTCGCTGACGCCGAACATGCCACAGACGTACTGGTGGCCGTTCCCGGTCGGCACGACGCTCCAGCCGAACGGCTATCTGCGCGTGCACTGGTTCCAGGCGACGCCGACGGGTGGAACCGCGCCCGGCGACCTGTGGACCGGCAACACGCCGTGGGACTTCTTGTGGGGTCTCGGCGGCGAACAGCTGCTGGGCCAGCGCGGTGCGCTCGGCCTGCTGCGGTCGCAGGATCCAGCGCTGATGAGTTCGCCGAACGTCGTCGAGGACTGGCTGGTGTGGGGCCAGACCGGCTTCTCGCGCGAGTTCATGGCGACCGGCGCCGGCGTGTGGAGCGAAGGCCGCTTCGCGCCGGCGATCCCCGCGGGCCAGAGCCTCGCACGCGACTTCGACCTCGTCGACTCGGTCGCGTTCGAAGACCAGGCTTGGCACCTCGACACCACGCCGACGCCGCTCACGACCAACCAGACCGGCGCCGTCGTCGAGGCCTATGGCACGCCGTGCACGCTGCCGGGCAACCACCTGCTCGGTGGGCCGCTGCTGGGCACGTCGAGCCCGCCGCTGCTCGGCAACGCGCAGTTCGCACTCACCGTCGAGAACACGACCGGCCTGTTCGGCGAGTTCGTGCTGGTCGGCTTCAGCACCGGAGCCGGCCCGGCGAACGCGCCGTCGATCCTGCCGCCGTTCGCCGGCAATGGCTGCTCGCAGGCGATCGACGCCCCTGGCCTGATCACCACCTGGCTGGTGCCGGCGCAGATCGTCAGCACCTCGGTGCCGCTGTCGCTGCACGGAGTGCCCAGCTCGGCGATCGGCTGCGAACTGCACGCGCAGGCGCTGGTGCTGGACCTCGTCGTCGGCGCCTACCCGCCCTACCAGGGCGTCACCAACGCGCTGCGGCTCGTGGTTGGTCAGTAAAGCCGGGGTCAGTAAAGCCGGGGTAAGTGAGCCGGGGGCAGTGAGCCGCGCAACTCGCGCCGCTGGCTCACGCCTCGTCGGCGCCGCGGCCGCGATCCTTCGCCCAGCGCCGCTGCAGGCGCTCCGGCGCTTCGCCCTTCTGCCACATCATGGCGATCGCGGTGGAACCCCACTCGCGCAGGTCGAGATCGAGGTCGTCGTCGAAGTCGTCGGCGTCGAGCACACCGGCCTCGAAGTGGAAGAACACGCAGCCGCCGCGGGCGACGCGCGACAGCAGCTTGCGGGCGCGCGCCAGCGACTTCACCGGGTCCTCGGCGACCATCGCGTAGGGCGGATCGAGGAAGATCACGTCCGGCGCGACCTCGGCGTCGGTCGAGGCGTCGGCGTCCTCTTCGTGGCCGGTGGCGCCGAACAGCGCCGCGGTCATCGGCGGCGGCTCCCAGGCGTCGACGCGCTGTACCACCGAGCGCTCGACCGCTTCGGGGCCGAGCATCTGCAGGTTGCCCTTCAGCACGTCGATGGCGCGGCCGTTCTTCTCGACGAACAGCACGCGTGCTGCTCCGCGCGACAGCGCCTCGATGCCGGACGCGCCGGTGCCGGCGAACAGATCCCACACCACGGCGCCGGGGATCTGCTCCTGCAGGATGTTGAACAGGGCTTCGCGGACCTGCCCCAGCAGTGGCCGCGTGCCGATGCCCTTCACCGAACGCAGGACGCGGCCGCCGTAGTCGCCACCGATGATCTTCAAGCTCATGGACGCGGTGCCATGGTCGCCGACCGCTGCAGCCGAGGCAACGAAGCGTTCCGATCGTCGCGAGAAGAGTTCCTGCCGTCGCCGAACGCCCGACCGTGGCGCGCCGGCCACCGCGCGCCGGCCACGGCCCTTCGCGCCGGGCGGCCGCCGGGTATGGTCCTCGCCCCCGCATGCCACCCTTGCTCGACCGCCTCGGCCGCCCGCTGCGCAACCTGCGCCTGTCGGTGACCGACCGCTGCAACCTGCGGTGCCAGTACTGCATGCCCGAGGAGGAGTATGTCTGGCTGCCGAAGGCCGACGTGCTGCGCTTCGAGGAGACGATGCGGCTGGTCGACGTCTTCGTCGGCCTCGGCGTCGACAAGGTGCGCCTGACCGGCGGCGAGCCGCTGCTGCGCGCCGACCTGCCGGTGCTGGTGCGCATGCTGGCGGACCGCCCCGCCATCCGCGACCTGGCGCTGACCAGC
>JBILEY010000022.1:0-24828 GCA_044351865.1 Planctomycetota bacterium
GTCTCGGTGTTGCCGAACGGGGACGTTCTGGTCGGGGGAGCCGTGTACTTGCCTGGGGCGTCCGGTACTTCCAACAACGTCTGGCGATGGGACGGGAGCAGCTGGACGCCTTTCGGTGTGATCACCACCAGTTGGGTCAACGCCCTGTATCGGAGCCCTGCGGGGGAGCTGTTCGCCGCCGGCAGACTGAAGCTCGGTAGCGATCCGAACAACTACCCGGTTGCCCGCTGGACCGGCTCGGCGTGGGTCGCGGTGGGGCCTGCATCGAACGAGGTGGCGGAGGCACTGACGGGATTGCCGGACGGCAGCCTGATCGCGGCGAGGTGGTTCCTCGACAGCTTCGGCAATACCACGGCCCTCGTCGGTCGTTGGAATGGAGTCAGCTGGCAGCCGCTGACAGGCATGCCGATCGCACTCAACTCGACCGTGAAGGCCCTGGCCACCTTGCCCAACGGCGACATCGTCGCCGGTGGAATGATCGGGCCGAGCCCTGGTTCGCAGTCCCTGATGCGCTGGAACGGTGCCACGTGGTCGCAGTTCGGGCAGGTGCTGGACGACGACGCCACCGTGCTGCTCGCGTTGCCCGAAGGTCGACTGCTGGTAGGTGGCGAGTTCTTGCACGCCGGTGCGCAGGTCGCCCCGTACTTCGCCGAGTTGACGACGCCGTGCCCGGCCACCGTCGTCGACACCAGCGGTGGTTGCGGCACCGGGATGTTGACCGCGACGTCGCTGCCGTGGCTCGGCCGTACCTTCCGCGCCAGCGGCAGTGGACTGCCGAACCCCTCGGTGGTGGCCGTGGTGTTGGGGTTCTCGGCTGTGACGCAGCCGCTGTCGACGTTGCTGCCGTCAGCCGTGGCGGGCTGCAACCTGCTGGTCACACCTGATTCCATCGCTTCTGCGTTCCCCACTGCGGGCACGGTCGCGACTGCAATCCCCATCCCGAACCAGTCGTCGCTGATCGGCATGAGCTTTCGCCAGCAGCTCGTTCCATTTGCTCTCGATGCCGCGGGGAACGTGCTCGCCGTCACTTCGAGCAACGCATTGGTGATGTCACCCGGTCTGTTCTAGCACTGATTCGTCGGGCGGATTCGCGTGTTCGTCGCAGGTTGGCTTGTACGCGAGCTGAAGGCGCTGTAGGATACGGTTGTTGCGAGGTGCGGTGCCGGTGACCGCTGCTCGACGACCCACTTGCCCCTTCGATCGGCGTAGACTCCCGACCCCATGCGCCGCTCGCGGATCGCCCTGATCGCCCTGCTCGCCGCCACCCTCCGCGCGCAGGTGCCGCAACCCGAGGCCAAGCCAGCGCCGACGCTCGTCGTGCGCATCGAGTGCGCCGCTCCAGGTTCGCCCGTGCCGCGCACGACCGACCCGAAGGCGCCCGCCGCGGCGCTGCGCGCTCGTCGATGGGAGGGTCGCAAGCTGGTGTGGCACATCGGCGACACCCTGAAGGTCGACACGCTGGTCGGCCTCGAGCGCGAGCTCCGTCGGATCGCGCAGGATCCGGCGTCGATGCGCGACAGCGTCGACCAGCCAGGCAAGAAGGAACTGCTGCCGGTGCTGCTCCGGCCTGGTGACGACGCGCGGTGGTGTGACGTGACGCAGTCGTTCGATGTCGCGATGATGGCGGGGTTCTATGCGATCTCGATCGACGGCGCGGGGACACCGTGGTTCGTGCCGAAGATGGTCGACCATCCGCTGCTCGACGCAGGCGCGCTGATCGTGCCCAAGGTCCTCTTCAACGAACCCGACGATCGACCGGACCCGCGGCGACCGGTGTTCGAGGTGCATCAGGACGGCCGCATCGTGGTGGACGGCGTGACGTTGTTCACCTGGGTGGCGGGCAAGGCCGACGACCTGGAGCCGTTGCGTGCGCGCCTTGCCGAACTGCGCGCCGACCTCGTTGCGAGGGGGCACCTGGTCAAGCGACCGAGCGATCGACGCGAGATGCTCGACGTGCCGCTCCTGGTCTGCGCGGACGTGTGGACGGAGTGGCGGGATGTGCGGCGCTTGCTCCAGGTGGTCACCGACCCCAGCGTGGGCTTCTGGAAGCTCGAGGTCGGTGTCGCCGAGTTCGACTACGAGGCGAAACTGCGCGACGCGACGAAGGCCACCCCTGCCGAGAAGCGCTGAGCGAGGATCCGACCTGTTCTCGGCGAACGCGGCGGAGTCAGTCGAGACCGGCAGCGGAGTGCGATGACGCTACGACTCGGTCAGCAGTTCGAGGTAGTCGTGGTAGGCGTAGACCCGGTCGCGCTGCTTGCCGGTGGTTTCGTGGAGCACGCCGAGTTCTTCGAGCAGATCGATGGCCTTGCGCGCCGGGGGCGCGGTGATGCCCAGCAGCTCGCTGGCCCGCGGGACGGTCAGGACCGGGTTCGCGGGAAGCAGGTCGAGGAGCTTCACGACCGTGATGGTCGCTCGTTCGTGGTGGACGACGCGGGTGCGATCGCGACCCACGAGTGCGTGGATTGCCTGCGCGATGCGCGCGCCGTCGTCGGCCGCATCCTTGACGCACTCGAGGAAGAACGCGGTCCAGCGCTCCCAATCGCCATCGGTCCGCACCGCGGCCAGGCGAGCGTAGTACTCCTGCTGGCGGCGCCTGAACGCCACGCTCAGGTACAGAAGCGGTTGGTCGAGCAGGCCCCAATGCTCGACGAGCAGGGTGATGAACATGCGGCCGATGCGCCCGTTGCCGTCGAGGAACGGGTGGATCGTCTCGAACTGCACGTGTGCGAGCCCGGCCTTGACCAGCGGCGGGAGCGGGTCGTTGGAGTGAATCCACTTCTCGAGGGTGGCGAGTGCTGGGGCGACCTCCTCGTGGGGAGGCGGGACGAAACGGGCGTTGCCCGGGCGCGTCCCGCCGATCCAGTTCTGGCTCCGACGGATCTCGCCTGGGAGTTTGTCTTCGCCGCGGACGCCGCGCATGAGGATGCGGTGGACGTCGCACAAGAGCCGCATGCTCAGCGGCAGGCCGGCGGGGTCGGCGATCGCGGCGCGGGCGTGGTTCAGGCCGTCGACGTAGTTGCAGACCTCCTCGACGTCGTCGGGTCGATCGGTGCTGCTGGTGGCCTCGAAGGTCGCGATGTCGCGGAGCGTCGCCTGGGTGCCCTCGATCTGCGACGACAGCACGGCCTCTTTGCGGACGAAGCCGTAGAGGAACCAGCCGGGGTCGGGGACCATCGCTCCGGCGACGCGGAGCAGCCTGATGGCGGCGACCGCCGCGGCGTGGAGGTCGGCAAGGTCTCCGTCGATCGCCACCGGGGGCGCGGCCGGGGGGAGTGCGTACGGCACGAACGCCTTCACGGTTTCGCCGTGGGTGGTGCTCGTTCGGTAGGTGCCGGTCTCGCGGGGCATGGCTGGGAAACGGTCGTTCTTCCGAAGGCGATACTAAGAAGCGATCGTTTCTCAGTCAAGATCGGCAAGAAGCGGTCGTTTCTTTACGAGCGCAGCAGGCGTTGCGCAGGGGCCACCTGCGGCAGGGCGCCCTGAGGCGAATCCGGGGTTGGCAACTCGATGTTTATATGCAACACTACTGCACATAAGCATGTTTAACCGCATCGTCACTGCAGATGCGTTCGAGGCCCACACGTGCTTCCTGTGGGGGCCCCGCCAGTCCGGGAAGAGCACGCTGTTGCGGCGGCTGTTCCCGCGGGCGCCCTGCTACGACCTGCTGCGCGCGGCCGAGTTCCGGCGGCTGCATGCAGATCCCGGACTGCTTCGACAGGAGGTCGACGCGCTCGGGTGGACTCGTGCATCGCAGCCAGAGCCCATCGTCGTCGACGAGATCCAGAAGCTGCCGGAGCTGCTGGACGAGATCCACGACATCGTCAGCCGAACGGGACTGCGCTTCGTGCTGACCGGCTCGAGCCCGAGAAAGATCCTGCGTGGTGGTGGCAATCTCCTCGGGGGGCGTGCGGTGCGTCGCCGACTGTTCCCATTGGTCAGCGCCGAGATCGACGACTTCGACCTCGAGCGCGCTCTGGCCCACGGCCTGCTGCCGCCGCACTACCTCGCGCCCGAGCCGGAGGAACTGCTGACGGCCTACGTCGGGAACTACCTGCGCGACGAGATCATGGCGGAAGGAGTCGCTCGGAACCTGCCTGCCTTCCAGCGCTTCCTCGAGGTCGCAGCCCTGAGCAATGGTCAGGTCGTCAACTTCACGAACATCGCGCGCGAAGTCGGGATCGCCGCGAACACGGTTCGCGCCTGGTTCGAGTTGCTGGTCGACACGTTGGTGGGCGACTGGGTCCCGGCGTGGCAGAAGCGCGCCAAGCGCCGCGTGGTCGAGTCGCCGCGCTTCTGGTTCTTCGACGTCGGGCTGATGAACGAACTGACGCGCCGCGGCCCGCTGCGCGCCGGCACTCCGGCGTTCGGGGAGGCGTTCGAGCACTTCCTGTTCATGGAGCTGCGGGCCCACGCCAGCTACCGGGCTGCGGACCGCCCGATCTGCTATTGGCGCACGACTTCGGGCTTCGAGGTGGACTTCGTGCTCGGTGACGCCGAGTTCGCGATCGAGGTCAAGTCGACCGACGCGCCATCGACCCAGCACCTGCGCGGATTGCGCGCGTTCGGCGAGGAGCACCCGCGGTGCCACCGTCTGCTCGTCTGTCGTGTGAATCGGGCACGGCGCACCGAGGACGGCATCGACGTGCTGCCGGTCGCGACGTTCCTGCAGCGTCTGTGGAAGGGCGACTACGGCGGCGGCTGAGCCGGCCTGGCGACGTTCGTCATGCGCGCGCCCCCTGGTGTCGGAGGCATCCGGCCGGTCGGCTAGCCGGCCCTGCCGGCTCCCTTACGCACCGGCTCCTCTGGCCCTATACTGCGGGGGAGGAAGCCCCAATGCCCATCGAGTCCCTCCATCGTCTGCACGAGGTTGCGCGAGCACTCTTCGTGATTGCGTTCAGCGCCGTGGCACTGCCAGCGCAGCAGTCGCAGTGGATCGAGCAGACCCAGACACTGCAGCCTCCCTATCGCACCGAGCATGCGCTGGCCTACGACGCCGCGCGCGCCGAGGTGGTCCTGTTCGGCGGCGCCGGCAACGGCGCGGTCCTCCACGGCGACACCTGGGCATGGAACGGCGATGCCTGGTCGCTGCGCGTGGCGACGGCTTCGCCGAGCCCGCGCCGCGGCCATCGACTTGCCTACGACTCGGCCCGCCAGCGCGTCGTGCTGTTCGGAGGCAGAGCCGGGGCCACCTACCTCGCCGACACGTGGGAGTGGGACGGCAACGACTGGTTGCAGCGCCCAACGACATCCCAACCGTCGCCGCGCTCCGGCCACACCATGGCCTACGACTCGACGCGGCAGCGCACGGTGTTGTTCGGTGGCCAGGTCAGCGGCTGGCCCTCCATCAACGCCGAGACGTGGGAATGGAATGGTGCGACCTGGGCCCTGCGCAGTTCGGGTGGCCCGTTCGCGCGGGCCCGCGCCGGCATGGCGTTCGATCCGCTGCGCAATCGCATCGTGCTCGCCGGCGGGGACAGTGGCACCATCGGCTTCGACTTCGGCGACACCTGGGAATGGGATGGCGCCACCTGGTTCCCGATAGCGACCTCCGGCTGGCTGCCGTCGTCGCATCTCGTGTGGGCCTGGTCGACCCCGTTCGGCCCCCGCATCGCCGGCGCGGTGGTGCACTTCCCGACCCAGGTGCGGGCATACGACGGTTCGGCGTGGGGCGCCTGGGAGCCATCGGGGCCGAGCCTCTACATGGCGCAGTACGCGTACGACCTGGCCCGCGACCAGTTGGTGGCCTTCGGCTCCAACGGCGGCGTACCGATCACCACCGTGCTGGGCGGCACGCCGTCGACGGCGGTGCAGGTTGGGGCCGGCTGTGGCAGCCCGCCGTTGCAGCTGAATCCCATGCCGAACGACGGGCCGGTGCTCGGCGCCACCGGGCGAGCGCGCATCCTCGGCTCGCCCACGCCGGTGTGTGCGGTCACCATCGGCTTCACCTCCGCGACGTTCGGCCCCTACGGCCTGCCGCTGCCGCTGGACGCGTTCGGCATGCCCGGCTGTGTGCTGCGTCATGCGGCGGAGGTGCCGGCGCTGCCGGTCGCACCGGTCGCCGGAGGGCTCGAGTTCGCCTTGGCGATTCCCGGCCAGCCGGATCTGTTGGGGCGGCTGCTGATGCTGCAGGCCTACGCCTATGCACCGGGGCAGAACGCGGCGGAACTCATCTTCAGCAATCGCCTCGACTGGCGCATCGGCGACGTCTGAGCCAGCTCGCCCGCTGGGCGACCCGGCTCAGGCCTTGCCTCGACGCCGCAACGCGGGGTCCGTCGTCTTCGAGAGGGAAGCACTCGGCCCCGCTGCGTCGTCTCTTCGGGGGCCAGCTCGCCCGCTGGGCGACCCGGCTCAGGCCATGCTTGGACGCCGCAACGCGGGGCCCGTTCACGGCAGCCGGGCGCCGACGAACCACAAGCGCTCCACCGCGATCTCGTAGGTGATCGCGCGCACGCGCTGCTGCAGCCCCTCGCCGTCGAGCGCGCCTTCGAGCGGGCGATCGCTGGCGACGTGGATGCGGCGGCCGTGGTGCGGTTGCAGGCGCGAGTCGCGGCGATGGCGGCCGGCGATCAGCTTGGCGAACAGCCACAGGATCGTGCGCCGCGGCAGTGCTGGCACCGCGACCGCGTCGAGCGCGCCATCGTCGATGCGGCCGTCGGGCAACAGTCGCAGACCGCCGCCGATGTATTGCCCGTTGCCGGTGGCGACGAACGACAGCTCCTGCTGCCAGCTGCGCGCCGCAGTGCCGGGACCGTCGTCGACCGTGATCGTGCCGACGAAGCTCGGGTTGCGCCGCAGCACGGCGAACGTCGCCAGCGCGTAGAGCAGTCGCCCGCGCACGCGGTGCGGCTTGCGCGCTTCCGCTGCGACTTCGCCGTCGAAGCCGAGCGCCGCCGAGTTGGCGAAGCGTTCGACGATCGGCCCGTGCGGCCCGTCGTAGCGCGCCAGCGCCACGTCGATCGCGCGCGCGTTCGCGTTCGCCAACGCCGCGGCGAGGTCTTCGGGGCGCCATGACAAGCGCAGCGACGAGGCGAGGTCGTCGCCGCTGCCGCACGGCAGCACCGCCAGCGGGCCGAGTGCGCCGTCGTGCACTGGCAGGCCGTTCAACACTTCGTGCACGGTGCCGTCGCCGCCGACCAGCACAACGGTCTGACCTCGCAGCTGCGTCGCCGCGAGCGTGTGCGCGTGGCCGCGGTGCGTCGTGTCGTGCCGCACGAACGGCACGCCGGTGCGCTGCAGTGCGGTGCAGAGGCGATCGGCGGCGAGGCGGCCACGGCCATTGCCGGCCACCGGGTTGGCGAGCAGCAGCAGCGGAGGACGATTCGTTCCGGGCTGGTCGCTGGGCATCGGCACGCGCAGCATACTGCGCTGCCTTCCCGAAGCTCCGCGTGCCGTGACCGCTGCTCCTGTTCCGTCGTCGCCTTCTTCGCCGCGTGCCTCCACGCGCCCGGTCGCGATCGTCACCGGCGCGTCGCGCGGCATCGGGGCGGCGATCGCACTCGAACTGGCGCGCGCCGGCCACGACGTGGCGTTGCTCGCGCGCAGCGTGCCCGACCTCGAACGTTCGGCCGCGGCCGTGCGCGCCGTCGGCGGGCAGGCGCTGGTGCTGCCGACCGACGCCACCGACGCCGCCGCCGTCGCCGCGGCGGTGCAGGCGGTGCAGCGCGCGTTCGGTCGTGTCGACGTCGTCGTCGCCAACGCCGGCGTCTACCGCCGCGCGCCGGCGACTGCGGTGACGCGCGCCGACCTCGAACTGGCGTTGCGCGACAACTTCTGGAGCGCGTTCCACCTGATCGAAGCGTGTCTGCCGCTGCTGCGCGCGCAGCGGCGTGGGCACGTGGTGATCCTGAACAGCTTCGACGCCAAGAAGGGCCTGCCGCTCGATGCTGCCTACGCGGCGGCGAAGGCGGCGCTCGCCAGTTTCGGTGCATCGTTGCGGCAGGCGCTGCGCGACGACGGCGTGCACGTCTGCTCGGTGTTCCCGGGCCGCGTCGACACCGCGATGGTCGGCCAGCTCGAAGTGCCGGCGATCTCGGCCAAGATCCCGGCCGAACGGGTCGCGCGCGCCGTGCTGCGCGGCATGCGTTGGCGGCGGGCCGAAGTGCTGGTGCCCTGGCACATCCGGTCGCTGTGGTGGCTCGACGTGCTGTCGCCGCGGCTCGGCGATTGGCTCGTGCGTGTGCTGCGCCTCGACGGCCGCGAGCGGGTCCCGCGTGCTTGACCCCTCCGGCGGGGCCGGCCATCCTGGCTGCGTGCACCTCGCCACCGACTTGCCGGCGCCCCACGCCTTCCTGCGGAAGGTCCATCTGGCCGCCGTGCCGGGGCCGTCGACGCCGCTGCTCGACCGCGTGGTCGAGGGCCTGCGCCTCGCCTTCACCCAGCTCGGCCATCGCTGGGGGAGCACGCCCGATGCGCAGACGGATGCGTTCCTGTGCACGGCGCGTCTGCACGAACCGGTGTCGTGGCGGCACTCGCCGCTGTTCGTCGGGCGCAAGCTGTGGAACCTGCAGCACAAACCGGCGACCTACGGGTTGGTGCACGCGACCACGCAGCAGTTCCGCGACCTGCACGCACACTTCGTCGCGGCGCTGGCGAAGCAGCCGCACGAGCCCAAGGACTTCGCGTTGCCGGGCCTCGCCGAGAAGGCATGGGAAGTGCTGCGCGACCAGGGTTCGCGCGGCGGTCCGATGATGTGCGTCGCCCGTCTGCTGCAGTCGCAAGCGAAGAGCCTGCGCGTGTTGCTGGTGGTCGGCGACGACGAGCCGGTGGAGGCGTTCCTGTTCGACCTCGCCGGTGCGTTCCCGCGCATCGTCGGCGGCGACTTCGCGCGCTTCTGCGGCGAAGTGGCGCTGCGCATCGCGACGCAGCTGAGCACGCGCGAGGTGACGATGCACCAGGTGCGCGGCGAGCCGATCGCGCGCGCCGACTGGGATCGCGCCGCGGGGCCGAAGGCGATGCTGGCGGTGTCGCGTGAACTCGGCCGCCGCGAGTTCTTCACCCGCATGGTGCGCGTCGCCGACCTCGTCGAGGTGCCTGCACTGACCGACGCGCTGGCGCAGCAGTACAGCGAAGGTTGCTTCGCGACCTTCGATCCGCTGCTGCGGGCGCAGATCGTCACCGTCACCGGCAGCAGCCAGCCGGTGCAGAAGATGAGCATCGTCGAGGACGATCTCGCGGTGATCGGCGAAGTGCTCGACGGTGGCCACGGCGTCGCCGTGCGCTCCGTCGAAGGCCTGCGCAACGATCCGCCGTCGAGCGAGGCGGTCGAGTTCGAGGCGATCGACGCGGTGCTGCCGCGCGCGGTGCCGCCGGCGGAGTTCGGCATCGACGAGCCGGTGCCGGTCGTGCGCAGCAAGCTGCACGGCCATCGCGGCGTCAGCGGCTACGACCCGCGCACGGTCGAATTCGTGCCGCTGTCGCCGGCCTACTACGACTACCTGGTGTCGTGCTCGACCGAGGCCCAGGCCGTCGGCATCGCCGAGGCCTACCGCCGTTCGCGTGCGCTGCGCGACCCGAGCGACCCGCGCACGATCGTGTTCACCGTGCTGCCGGGCCACGGCATGCTGATGGTCGAGAAGTGGCTGCCCGGCAAGAAGCCGTTCGAGGAGCTGCTGGCGGCGATGGACGAAGGCCGCATCGTCATCTGCCACGGCGTGCCGCAGGGCTGGATGCGCTACGTGCCGGTCGGCGGCCGCATGGAGCTGCGCGCGGGCAAGCCGGAAGCTCCCGACGAAGTCGGCTGCCGGCCGCCAGCGGGGGGCCGGGCGTCCGCGGCCCACTGCTGAGCGAACGTCGCTGGGGCGCGCGTGGTGGGTGACGGACCGCTACGACGAGTCGGTGCGTGGACGTTCTCTCGGTGGGACGCGCGTCGTCCTGCTCCAGACGGCGAGTGCGCGGGCGGAGACCCCGTCCGAAGCGAGCGCGTAGTAGAGGTGGAACGACGTACTGCCGATCGGCACGCGACGGAGTCCCTCGATACTGGGGTGTCGGATGCGCTGGCCGAGTTGTGGGGCAGCCTGCACGAGCGCAATCGCGGCCGCGAGTTTGTCGCCGGACAGCTCGGGGAGGAGCTGGGGGATCACACGCCACCAATCGGCTTCGAGCGGTGCGTCGGTCGACGTAGAGCTCACGAGGGCGGCATCGCGCGCCGAGCACTCCAACGGGTCGAGTTCGTCGCCGCCGTCATCGATGATCAGGCGCAGTTCGGTGCCCTCGGGCAAGCGAGTCGGTTCGTCGAGCACGATTCGTCCGTCGCGGACGCGGGCGTGGAGGCCGCTCATGCGGTGCATCCTAGGGACCCGTGCGCCGTCGGGGTGTTCAACGGGTCTGTTCGTGACACGATCGTGCTGCCCGACCGGCGACCGGCAGCATGCCGTCGGCGACCCACTGCCTGTAGCGACCCTCGACGCGCTGCTTGAGCGCGCGGCTGTCGGCGTTCACGTCCTGCGGGCGATCGACGGCGAGCACTTCGACGAACACGCGCGGCAGCTGCGCCGGCGGCAGGAACATCGGCGTCTCGCGCGACAGGTAGCACGGCTCGCAGCGGATCGCGATCGACACCAGCGGCACGTTCGCGCGGCAGGCGATCTCGAAGGCGATGCGGCCGAACTCGCGCAGCTGGCCCTGCGGCGAGCGCTTCGCCTCGGGGAACACGAACAGGTGCATGCCGCAGCGCAGTCGGCCGACCGCGTTCTCGACCACGTGGCCGACCGACATCGGGTCGAGGCTCGGGCCCTCGAAATGCCACGCACCGGCGAGGATGTGGTGCACGAACAGGCGGTTGTAGACCGACGGCTTGACGATCGTGCAGGCCTCGCCGAGCACCGCCATCATCACCGTCGGGTCGAGCTGAGTCGGGTGGTTGGCGACGATCACGCACGGTCCGGCCGGCAGGTCGAGCCGCACCTGCCGCCAGTCGAAGTGGATCACGCGGAACGTGCGCAGCCACCAGTGCATGATGCGCACCCCACGGGCGCTGGTGCGCTGCAGGATGCGCGCGCGCCGCTCCGGCGTGCCGCGGAAGAACAGCCGGAACAGCACGTACGGCAGCAGGCCGCTCGGGGCGACGACGACGTAGAGCAGCACCGTGAACGCCGCCCGCAGCGCGCGCAGGAGCCGCCACAGCGGATCGAGCAGGCGGACTTGCCGGGAGGTGGGGGCGGCCATCGGGGGCGAAGGTTGTAGCGACTGCGGCGCAGCCCGCGAAGGCCCAGGGGGGCGGTGGATTCTCCGGCGGGGCAAGGTGAGACTCTCGCGCCTCGCCGTCGCCGGCCTGTCGCCGGCGGCACCTGATCGGCCATGAAGACCACGACCTGCGCTTCGTCCAGTTCGTCCGCCACCTCGTTCGACGTCGTCATCTGCGGCGGCGGCTTGTCCGGCCTGACGCTCGCGCGCCAACTGCGCCGCGAACTGCCGGAAGCGAAGGTGACCGTGCTCGAGAAGCAACGGCGGCCGCTGCCCGATGCTTGCTTCAAGGTCGGTGAGTCGACGGTCGAACTCGGCGCCCACTACTTCGAGCGCCTCGGCCTGTGGGACTACATGCGCGAGCGCCAGCTGCTGAAGTGGGGCATCCGCTTCTACCCCGGCGGCGGCGACCTGCCGCTGCACCTGCGCACCGAGATCGGCCCGATCGCCGAGCCGCCGCTGAAGACCTACCAGGTCGACCGCGGTCGCCTCGAGACCGACCTGCGCGAGATGGTCGAGAAGGACGGCGTCACCCTGATCGAAGGCGCCAGGGTCACCGCGATCGAGCCGGGCAGCGGCGACATGCCGCACACCGTGCGCTACGAGCTCGACGGCAACGTCGTCGAACTGCATCCGCGCTGGCTCGTCGACGCCACCGGCCGCCAGGGCGTCCTGCGCAAGAACATGAAGCTGACGCGCGGCGCCCACCACGTCGCGAGCTCGGGCTGGTACCGCATCAAGGGCCGCTTCGACATCACCGAGATGGTGCCCGCGAGCGAAGTCGAGTGGCACCGCCGCCCGGTGGCGTCGCACCGCTGGCTGTCGACGAACCACTTCATGGGCGAGGGCTACTGGGTCTGGGTCATCCCGTTGCCGACCGGCATGACCAGCATCGGCCTCGTCATCCACGAGGACACGCACGACAAGAGCAACATCGCCGGCCTCGAAGCGACGCAGGCCTTCCTCAGGAAGCACGAGCCGCATCTCGCCGCTGCGCTCGAGAAGTACCCGGTCGAGGACTTCCTGTGCCTGCGCAACTACGCCTACACCAACGGCCGCGGTTGGTCGGAGGACCGCTGGGCGATGATCGGCGAGGCGAACGCGTTCACCGATCCGCTGTTCAGCCCCGGCACCGACCTGATCGCGTTCGCCAACTGCTTCACGCTCGAAGCGATGCGCACCGACCTCGCCGGCGGCGACCTGAAGTCAAAGGCGATGATGCTGAACGCGCAGTTCCGCGCGATCCTGAACGGCAACCTGCAGATCTATCGCACCGCGTCGCCGATCTACGGCCACCCGTCGGCGATGACCTACAAGATCTTCTGGAGCAACTTCGCCTACTGGTCCTTCACCTGCCAGTACTACCAGCAGGACCTCTGCCGCCTCGACGCCGACGGCCAGACCGCGGTGTCGCGCTACGGCGGGCGCTTCATCGAGCTGATGCGGCACATGGAGAACATGCTGGCGGCGTGGGCGAAGATGGCGCCCGAGCGGCCGACGCCGGTGTTCCGCGGCGCGCCGGCGTTCCCGTCGATCCTGATCGACGCGCACATCGCCACCGGCAAGAAGATGAGCGTCGAGGAGACGCTCGCCTACTTCGATCTGCGCCTGCAGCAGGGCCACGAGATCGTCGCCGAGCAGGTGATGCGCATCGTGCAGGAGCTCGGGCCGGAGCGCGGCAAGCACCTGCTCGACGAGGTCGACTTCTGGAGCTGGGACGTGACCGTCTGCCCGAAGCGCGTCGAGGTCGAACAGCTCGGCAGCATCGAACGGCGCCACGCGCTGCCGGCGATCGCGCGCGACGTCGAGCGCGGCCTCGGTCCGGTGCGCAAGCACCCGCAGTGGCAGGAAGCGCTGGAGCTGCTGCTGGCGGGTGCTGCGCGTTGAGGTTCGAACCGAGCACGCCGGCCGAGCACCTGCTCGACATCCTCGGCGGCAAGGCGCGGGTGCAGGCGATCTCGACCGCGGCGACGCTCGGACTCGCCGACGTGCTGGCGAACGGACCGCGCACGGTGCCGTCGCTGGCGCAGGAGCTCGGTTGCCGCGAGGACGTGCTCGCCACCGTGCTGCGCATGGTGGCCGGCCTCGGCTTCTTCACCAGCCCGGAGCCTGGCCTCTACGCGCTGACCGAGCGCGGCCACGTGCTGAAGCGGGCCCAGCTCGGCCCGCTGGCGACGTTCGTCGGCGCGCCCGAGCAGTGGGATCCGTGGGCGCGGCTGCGCGATGCGGCCCGCGGCGGCGACGTCGCCTTCGTGCGCACGTTCGGCCACGGGCTCTACGACCACGTCGCCGCCGACGACGCGGCGGCCGCGCGCTACGACGCGGCGATCGACGCGTTCACCCGCCACGAGGCCGAGGCGCTGTGCCGCGCGTTCGACTTCGCCGGCGCACGCGAAGTGGTCGACGTCGGCGGTGGGCACGGCACGCTGCTGCTCGAGGTGCTGCGGCGCAACGCGCACCTGCGCGGCATCCTGTTCGACCTGCCGCACGTCGCCGAGCGCGCGCTGCCGCGGCTGCGCGGTGAGCTGGGCGATCGTGTGCGCACCCACGGCGGCGACTTCTTCGCGGCGATCCCGCGTGCCGACGTGCTGCTGCTGAAGCACGTGCTGCACAACTGGGACGACGAACGCGCGGCGGCGCTGCTGCAGCGCTGCGCCGAGGCACTGCCAGCCGGTGGGCGGCTGCTCGTCATCGAGACGATCCTGGCGCCCGACAACCGCGCCGACCTCGCGGCGATGCTCGACCTCGAGATGATGGTGCTGCTCGGCGGCCGCGAGCGGCGCAAGCCGGAACTGCGGCGCATGCTGAGTGCCTGCGGCCTGTCGTTGGCATCGATGACGCCGCTGGTGTCCGGCAGCTGGCTGCTGGTCGCCGAGAAGCGAGCGGGCGGATGAACGAGGTCGTCGCCGGCGATCGTCGCCCGATCAAGAGCCGCGACACGGCGCTGGCGCGGCGGGTCGCTTCGTGGCTCGTCACCCGTCGTGTCTCGCCGGATGCGATCTCGCTCGCCGGCATGGTCGCCGGCATCGCCGCCGGTGCCGCGTTGGCGGCGACCACGAACTGGCCCGCGGGCGAGCGCTGGCTGTGGGCCGTCGCTGCGGTCGCAGTGCAGCTACGGCTGCTGTGCAACCTGTTCGACGGCATGGTCGCGATCGAGTCGGGCCGCGTGTCGCCGGTCGGCGAGCTCTACAACGACCTGCCCGATCGGGTCTCCGACACCGCCGTGCTGGTCGGCTTCGGCTGCGCCGCCGGCTGTCCGTGGCTCGGCTTCACCGCCGCCCTGCTGGCCATGCTGACCGCCTACGTGCGCACGCTCGGCAAAGCGCTCGGCACCGGCAGCGACTTCGGCGGGCCGATGGCGAAGCCGCAGCGCATGTTCGTGGTGACGGTGGTTGCGCTGTACATGGCGCTCGCACCGGGCGTGTGGCGGCCGGTCGTCGCGGGCTACGGCCTGCCGGCGATGGCTCTCGGCGTGATCGCGGTCGGGGCCGCGTGGACGGTCGGGCGCCGGCTGCGCAACGTCGCGCGGCAGCTGCGCGGGGAGGCACGATGAACGAGGACACGCAGCAGCGCCTGTTCGGCTGGCAGCACGCGTTCGACCAGCCGGCGACCGCGTGGCTCGTCGGCGGCGTGCTGGGCGTGCTGGTGTTCGCGTCGTCGCTGGTCGCGGCGCTGGCGGCCGCCGGGCGGCTGGCGCCGAAGACGCAGAACGAACTGCGGCAGCGGCTGCTGTCGTGGTGGGTGCTGGCGCCGCTGATGATCGGCCCGGTGCTGCTCGGCGCCGCGTGGGTGTTCGTCGCCGTGCTGGCGCTCAGCCTCGCCTGCTACCGCGAGTTCGCGCGCGCCACCGGCCTGTTCCGCGAGCACTTCACCAGCGGCCTCGTGGTGCTCGGCATCCTGGCGACGACGTTCGCCGCCGTCGACCACTGGTACGATCTGTTCGCGGCGATGCTGCCGCTCGGCGTGGTGACGATCACCGGCATCGCCGTCGTCGTCGACGAGCCGCGCGGCTACGTGCAGCGCACCGCGCTCGGCGTGTTCGCGTTCGCGTTCTTCGGTGCCGGCTTCGGCCACCTCGCCTACTTCGCCAACGACGTCGAGTTCCGGCCGCTGATCCTCTTCGTGCTGGTCGCCGTCGAGCTCAACGACGTCTTCGCCTACGTGTCGGGGCGTCTGTTCGGGCGCCGCAAGCTGGTGCCGCAGACGAGCCCGAACAAGACCTGGGGCGGGGCGATCGGCGCGCTGGTGCTGACCACGACGTTCGTGTTCCTGGTCGGTCCGACGGTGCTGGCGGGTCGTCCGGTCGGGCACGGCACGCACCTGCTGCTGCTCGGCCTGCTGATCGGCGTCGCCGGCCAGCTCGGCGATCTCGTGCTGTCGGCGATCAAGCGCGACGTCGGCATCAAGGACTTCGCTGCGACGATCCCCGGGCACGGCGGCCTGCTCGATCGCTTCGACAGCCTCGTGCTGGTGGCGCCGGCGGCGTTCCATCTGATCGGCTTCGAGCACGGCGTCGGCCTCGGCTCGCTGCCGCGCATCCTGACCGGAGGCTGAATGGAACGGTGGCAACTGCGGCCAGCGCGCGATCACGGTCTGTCGCTCGGCGAACGACTCGGCAGCACGAAGCGCGAGCCGGGGCTGATCGAGGCGATGGCGCAGGGCGTCGTCGGCAAGCTGCTCGCCGGCTACCTGCGCGTCGGCCACCGCCTGCGCGTCAGCGGTCGCGAACACCTGCCGCGCGCCGCCCCGTTCGTCCTGGTCGCCAACCACGCCAGCCATCTCGACGCGCTGGCGCTGGCGTCGGTGCTGCCGTGGCGGCTGCGTCGTGTCACCTACCTGCTGGCCGCCGGCGACGTGTTCTTCGAGACGCCGACGCGCTCGCTGCTGTCGTCGCTGCTGTTGAACGCGCTGCCGATGCGCCGCCATGCGCCGGTGCGCCACGCCCTCGCCGACCTGCGCACACGCCTGCGCGAAGACGGCTGCGGCCTCGTGCTGTTCCCCGAGGGCACGCGCAGCGCCTCCGGTGCGATGGCCCCGTTCAAGCCGGGGCTCGGCATGCTGGTGGCGGGCACCGAGGTGCCGGTGGTGCCGTGCCATCTCGAAGGCACCTTCGCCGCGTGGCCGCGGCACGCGCGTCTGCCGCGGCTGCGCCCGATCGGCGTGCGCATCGGCGCGCCGCTGCACTTTCGCGACGTGGCCGACGAACGCGACGGCTGGGCGGTCGTCGCGCAGCGCGCCGAGCAGGCCGTGCGCGCGCTGGCGCCGACGTGAGCGGATCGACGGCAAGAATGCTCGCGGCCTGTACCCGTCCCGGGCGACGGGCTTCCCCCGTCCGCCACCCGGAGGTCACTGCGCCGCGAACGCCGCGATCGCTGGCTTCGCCGCCAGCAGCGCCTTGTGCAGCTCCGCCACCGCCGCCGTCGTCGAAGCCCCGGAGACCAGCGCCTGCTTCAGGGCCTCGTGCGCGCGCTGCACGTTCTTGTCGCCGCCGTCGAGCACGAACGCGGTCAGCAGGCCGGCTTCGTGGATCAGCCGCGTCGAGCCCGGCATGTCGGTCAGCGCCAGCTTGAACTCGAACACCTTCTGCACGTCGCGCAGGCCGCCGGCCTTCTTCAGGTTGGCGCGCGCCCATTTGCGCGCCCAGTCCGGGTCGCCGCCGTCGCCGACGGTGCCGTCGCGGAACCAGCGTTCGCAGTACGACGCGGCGCCGTAGCGCAGCCAGCGCGGGATCTTCTTCTCCGCCCAGAACGGCGCCGTCGACTTCGCCTGCGTGCCCATCGCCGCGGCACCGAGCGCGTGCCACGACGGGTCGATCGCTTCGACGAACGACAGCGCGGCGGCGTGCCGGATCGAGTGCTGGCCGAACGCGTTCGCCTCCGCCGTGCGGTTGTCCCAGTAGCCAGCGCCGATCGCCGCGAACGCCGCCGGCTTCACCGTCGGGTCGAGCAGCGCGTCGGCGAAGAACGCGTAGTGCAGCGACGAGAAACCCTCGGTCTCGGCGCCGGCGGCGAACTTGTTGAACTGCGCGAGGTCGCTCCACACGACCAGCTCCGGCTTGTCGCCCTTGTCGCCGAGCAGGTCGATGGCGCTGGGCCGCGCGCCCGGGGCGACGCCGAACAAGCGCACCAGCTCGGGCCACGTCTGGTCCGCGTACCACTTGCACCACTCGACGCGTTCGCGGTCGACGGTCGTGGTGACGACGAAGTGCTCGCTGGCGACGAACCACGGTTGCTTCGGGTCGGCGTGGAACGCGTTGGCGGCGGCGGTGTCGAGCCACGTATCGCCACACTTCCACAGCCCCTGCTTCCACTGCTCGAACTGCGCCGGATCGATCCACTCGAGGTCCTGCCGCTGGCAACCCTTCGCCGCCATCTCGCGATCCTTCTGTAGCCGCAGCTTCGCCAGCGGGTGCTGCCAGCGGCCCTGTTCGTCCTTGGCCCAGCCCAGGCGCAGGAACGGCGCGTCGGCGAGCGGAGCCCAGCCGTCGAGCACGCGCGCGAGGCCCTGCTTGGCCATCTTCTCGTCCTCGGCGCGCTTGTAGTCGAACAGCGCGGTGTGGCTCTCGAACCACTTGCCGTCGTAGAGCTGGTGGCCGAGCCCGGCGCGCGCCTCGGCGTTCGCGGGTTCGAGCTCGAGCACGCGCTTCCACGCGGCGCGCGCCCCGTCGGCGTGCTTCTTCGCCGTCCAGTCGGCGGCGAGCTGCAGCAGCTTGCCGACATCGGTGCCGGCGGCCTTGACGATCGGTGCGGGGTTCTCCTTCGCGGGCGGCTTCTGCGCCGCGGCCGCGGTCGGCAGTGCCGCGGCGAGCACGAACAACAGGGAACGGACGAGGGTCGGCATGGCGGTTCGGCGGGTGGTGGAGTTCAAAGGCCCATCGCCTGTTCGGCGGCGGTGCGCCAGCGCTGCACGTCGGAGTGCTGCCAGGCGGCGGCGTCGCTGCCGGCGACGAGGTCCCACGCTTCGACGCCGCGCGCGTGGCATTCGCGGGCCGCGTCGGCGCGGCCGAGGTGGTGGTGGATCAGCGCGCGCAGGAAGTGCACGCCCTGCGGCGTCAGCACCAGCATCTCGGTCTTGGTGTCGTGGCGAGCCAGCGCGTCGTGGGCCCCTTGCCAGTCGGCGAGGCGCACGCGCGCGACGGTCTCGATCAAGGCGCCGGCCTGCGTGTACAGCGGCTCCAGTGCGGGATCGCGCACGGCGGCGATCGCCGCTGCGGGATCGCGGCGTTCCGGATCGGGGCAGTCGACCAGCGCGAATGCGTAGTTCAGCTGGTGCTCCGGCACCGCCGTGATCGCCATCGTGCGCAGCAGCGCGGCCTTGTCGACCTGGCCCGTGCAGTAGCGCGCCAGCAGCAGGTCGCTGTGCCACTGCGGGTTGTTCTCGATCTCGATCGCCTGCTGGAAGCACGCGGCGGCGCCGGCGAAGTCGCCGAGCTGGAACAGCGCCCAACCGAGGCCGTTGTGCGATTGCCCTTGCTGGGGCATGCGCGCGACGCAGGCGCGGAATACGCCGAGCGCGTCGACCATGCGGCCGGCGAAGAACATCGTTTCGGCGAGCATGTACCGGGCCTGCGGGTTGTCGGGCTGCAGGCTGAACGCCGCCGTGCGGCAGGCGAGGGCGCTGTCGATGCGGCCAGCACCGCGGTAGATGTTGGCGCCGATCGACTGCAGCACGAAGTCGCCCGGATACAGGTAGAGCGCCTGGTCGTACATGCGGTAGACGTCCGGCCGGTGCTCGGGATGGCGATCCCACAGCACGGCGCTCAGCACGAAGATCGAGCCCGGCTGCAGGTTGCCGAGGTTCGCCGGCGCCGCGAGTTCGAGCAGCGTCGGCAGGTCGTCGGCGTCGATCGCCTGGCGCAGCCGCATGCGCAGCGGCTCGGGATCGAGGTCCATCGCCAGGGCGCCGGTGCGCTGGCACTCGACCGATTGCGGGCCGAACAGGATGCGCCGCAGCCGCCCGAGGTCGTCGAGCGCCAGCGCCACTTCCTCGGCGATGTGGCGTTCGCGCATGCGTTCGAGCGCCGGTGTGATCTGCGGGCCGTCGAGGTCGACGCCGTAGTCGCGGAAGGCCTGCAGGAACTGCGCGTGCAGCTCGGTCTCGCGCTCGCGGTTGCCCAGCGCCGGGATCTGTTCGAGGCGCAGCTCGACGAGGCGCTGGCGCAGCCGTTCGTCCTGCTGCAGTCGCGTGCGCTCGTCGGCCGCGGCCGAGGCGGCGAGCTCCGCCTGGGCGACGAACTGCGCCGCGCGTTCGCGCAGCGTCGGCTCGCTGTCGCCCGCCTGCGCCAACGCCGCTGCCCGTCGCGCCGCCTCCAGCGCCGCCGCCACGTCGCCGGCCTGCGCCGACTGCAGCGAGGTGCCGAACTCGGCCTCGACGGCGAGGCGCAGCTGTTCGGCGCGCTGGCTGCGTTCGCGCTGCAGCCAGTACCAACCGCCGCCGCCGAGCAGCACCGCGGCGATCACGGCCAGCGCCAAGGCCACGGTCAGCCGCAGGCGGCGGCGTTGTTCGTTGGCCTGGATGCGCGATGCCGTCGCCGCCAGTTCGGCCGTGTGCGCACGGTCCTCGACCGACGACAGGTAGTCGTGCACCGCGCGCGCCACCGCCTCGGCGTCGCGCGGCCGCGCATCGCGCGCCGGCAGCATGCAATCGAGGCACAGCTGCTTCAGCGCCGGATCGGCGTCGCAGGCGGCCAGCCGTTCGCGCGCGGGATCGAGCTTGGCGCGCGCCGCCAGCATCAGCGTCGGCTCCTGGTCCGTGCCTTCGTACGGCGGCCGGCCGGTCAGGATCTCGCACAGCGACGCACCGAGCGAGAACACGTCGGCGCGTTCGTCGAGCTTCTCGATCTCGCCCTGCGCCTGCTCCGGCGACATGTAGGACGGCGTGCCCATCACCGAGCCGATGATCGAGTCGGTGCCCGACGAGCCGGGGCCGCTGCGCACGGTCTCGATGATGGTGAACACGCTCTGCTTGGCGCGCCGTTCGTCGGCGACGCCGCCGCGGTGCAGCACCTTGGCGAGGCCCCAGTCGACGACCTGCACTTCGCCGAACGCGCCGACCATGATGTTGGCCGGCTTGATGTCGCGGTGCAGCACGCCCTTGCTGTGCGCGTAGGCGATGGTCTGGCACACCGACTCGAAGATCTGCAGCAGGCGCGTGCGGTTCTCGGCGGTCGAACGGCGTTGCGACAGCAGCGCCGACAACGTGCGGCCCTTCACCAGCTTCATGGTGAAGTACGGCGCTTCGTCGGCCATCACGCCGAGCTCGTAGACCGGCACGATGCCTGGGTGCTGCAGCTGGCCGCCGATCTGCGCCTCCTCGACGAAGCGCGACACCACGGCGGGGTTCTTGGCGAGCTCCTGGTCGAGCACCTTCAGCGCGACGTCGCGGCCGAGGTCGGCGTCGTGGCCCTTCAGGATCACGCCCATGCCGCCGCGCGCGATCTCGCCGACGATGCGGTACTTGTCGCGGCCCGAGGGCTTCACCTTCGCCAGCGCCGAACCCGGCGCCACGATCGGCGAGCCACCGTGCTCGGAGCCGGAGTCGGGCAGCAGGATCTTCGACACCTGGCCGTGGCGCGTGCCGAGCAGGTCGAGCACGGAGCGGCGGTCGTTGGCGGCGGTTTTGGGATCTTGGCTCATGGCGCGCCGACGGCGGGGGCCGTTTGGAGGCACGGTTCGGGACGAGGGTGGGGCGGTCGAGCCGCGGTGGCGGCTCGACCCGCGACCCCGACAAGCGCACTCGCCGCGCGCGGCGGATCAGGTTTCTGCGCGAAACCGCCGCGAAGCCCGCCCGATTCGGGCGCCGCCGGCGCCACCGTCCGCGCGAGCGACGGCCAGGTCGTGCGCTACTTCGCCAACGCGGCGCGGCACTTCGCCAAGGTCGCGCGGTAGTCGGCGAGCTGCGGGCTGTCCGGCGGCAGCAGCGACTCCGCCATCGCCACCGCCGTCTCGAGCCCGGGCAGGGCGCGCGCCGGCTCGCCGTTCTGCAGGCGCGTCTTGGCGGCGAACCAGTGCAGGCGGGCGAGGACCTTCGACGGGCCCGGCTGCAGGCGCGCGTGCATCGCCAGCGCTTCGTCGAGTGGCTGCTGGGCGTCGATCGGCTTGTCGAGTGCCAGCCGCGCGCGCCCCAGCAGGATCAGCGAACTGACGATCGTGGCATGGTCGCCGCCGTGCAGGCGGCGGTCGCGTTCGAGCGCCTCGACCAGCACCGGCTCGGCTTCGGCGTCGCGGCGCAGGTCGTAGAGCAGAGCACCCAGGCGATTGAGGCCGGTGGCCAGCTCCGCGTCGATGCCGAGGCGACGCCACATGCCGACCGCCTGCTCCAGGTTCGGCAGCGCGTCGGCGTCGCGCTTCTGTCGGCGATGCAGGTCGTGCAGCGCCACGAACATGTCGGCGGTGAGCGCGTGGTCGCCTGGGAACACGGCCTGCGACATGCGCACGGCTTCGCGCCGCAACGGCTCCGCGGCATCGAGCTGATCCTGCGCTTCGTGCGTCGCGGCGAGGTTGGCGAGGCAATTGACGGTGACCGGATGGTCGCCGGCGAACATCCGACGGTTGGCGGCGAGCGCTTCGACGAACAGCGGCTCGGCTTCGGCGGCGCGGCCCGTGCTCCACAGCAGGTGACCGAGGCTGCAGGCGTTGCCGACCTTGCTGGGATGGTCCCCCGACAGTTGCTGCAGGGTGGCGCGGGCCTCGCGGAACAGGGCCTCGGCGGCTTCGGTCTGGCCGAGTTGCTCGAGGATGCCGCCGAGCGTGTTCTTCTCGGTGGCGGCGTCCACGCTCTCCGCTCCGACGAGCCGCACCGTGGTCGCCAGCGCCTGCCGCAGGATCGGTTCGGCTTCGGCATGTCGACCGAGGTGCGCCAGCGCGGTGGCGATGTTGTTCTGTGCCGTCGACATCGCCTCGTCGTCGTCGGGAAGCTGCCGCAGCATCGCCAGCAGTTCCTGGTTGACGGCCAGCGCCTGTTCGTAGCGTCCGAGCTGCGACGTCACGAAGCCGAGCGTGCGCAGGCTGCGTGCCGTCGCCGCGTGCGGTCCGTTGTGCAGCTTGCGGGTCAGGGCCAGCGCGCGCTCGGCGAGCGGCAGCGCCTCGTCGGCGCGCCCGTGGTCGCCCAGCACCTCGGCGATCGTCTCCAGCAACTCGGCGGTGAGCTGCGGTTCGTCGCGCAGGACGCCGCCGTCGATCATGCGGACCGCCTTCTGCATCGCCTCGACGATGGTCGAGTCCTGCCGGCCGCCGTGGACCGGATCGGCGGAGCGCAGCGCCTGCGTGACGAACCCGGTGATCGCCTCGGCGCGGCGCCGTGCCGTCGATTCGGCGCGGGCATGGTCCTCGGCGAGCAGTCGCTGCTCGTTCGCGGTGCGCTGCAGGGCCACGGCCCGATCGCGCTCGCCCGCCGTGATGCGTGCCTGCCAGGCGAATGCGATCACGCCGGCCAACAGCGCGGTGCCGGTCGCGGCGCCGGCCAGGACGAGGGCGCGGTTGCGGCGCACGAACTTGCGCAGGCGGTAGCCGGCGCTCGGTGGGGCTGCGACCACCGCCTCGCCGCGCAGGTGCCGCAGCACGTCCGCGGCCAGGTCGCTGGCGGTCTCGTAGCGACGCGCGCGGTCCTTCTCGAGCGCGCGCATGACGATCCAGTCGAGGTCGCCGCGCAGCAGCACACCGAGGCGCCGCGGTTCCACGCCGCGCTGCGCGGCGATGGCGGCGATCGTCTCGCGGGCGGCCGACAAGCGCGTCGACGGCCGCGGCGGGTCGACCTCGCGGATCATGCGCTGCAGTTCGCCGAACATCGCGGCGCCGAGGGTTCGCTCGTCGAACGGGGTGCTGCCGGTGAGCAGTTCGTACAGCAGGACGCCGAGCGAGTAGACGTCGGTCCGCGTGTCGATGTCGAGCGAGCCCGCGGCCTGCTCCGGGCTCATGTACTGCAAGGTGCCGATGACCTGCTGGTGCTCGGTGAACAGCGTCTTCTCGGTCAGTTTCTGCGAGGTGGCCTTGGCGATGCCGAAGTCGATGACCTTGGCCAGCGGCCGGCCGTCGACCGTCGCCACCAGCACGTTGCCCGGCTTCAGGTCGCGGTGGATGACGCCTTTGCCGTGGGCGTGCTGCACGGCTGCGCACACCTGGGCGAACAGTTCGAGCCGCTCGGCGATCGGCAGTCGGTTCTGGTCGCAGTAGGCGACGATCGGCTGGCCCTTCACCAGGTCCATCACGAAGTACGGGCGACCCGACACGGTGGCGCCGGCGTCGAGCGCGCGCGCGATGTTGGGGTGGTCCATCATCGCCAGCGCCTGCCGTTCCTGCTCGAACCGCGCGACCACCTGCCGCGTGTCCATGCCGAGCTTGAGCACCTTCAGCGCCACGCGCCGCTGCACCGGTTCGGTCTGCTCGGCGAGGAACACGACGCCGAAGCCGCCCTCGCCGATCTGCTGAAGCAGCTTGTACGGGCCGATCCGCGCACCGGGGCCTTCGGCGACCTCGGCCGCGTCCGGCTGGGCGGGCGCTGCCTTGGGCAATTGGCCGGTCGGTTCGCTGAGGAAGCGCTCGTCGTCGGCTCCCACGAGCATCGCCAACACGCGTCGACGCAGCGCTTCGTCGCCGCCGCAGGCTTCGGCGAGGAACGCCCCGCGTCCGTCCGCCGGCAGATCGAGGCAGCGCGCGAACAGCGAGCGCAGGCGTTCGTGGTGGCGGTCGGGCATCGGGCGCAGCTCAGTCCCGTTCGCTGTCGATCGCTTCCTTGAGCCAGCCGCGGGCGAACGTCCACAGCCGCTTCACCGTCGGTGCCGACACGCCGAGTGCCGACGCGGTCTCGTCGATGCTGAGTCCGGCGAAGTAGCGCAGGCGCACGACCTCGCTCGCTTCGGGATCCGCCTGCTGCAAGCGCGTGATCGCCTCGTCGAGGATCAGGAATCCCGCCGACTGCTGTTCGGAGTTCGGATCCGGCAGGCCGGCCAGGTCGACCGCCGCCTTGCGTGCGTCGGGGCCGCCGCGCTTCTGCGCCGCCTTCTTGCGCGCGTGCTCGACCAGGATGCGCCGCATCGCCTCGGCGGCGGCGGCGAAGAAGTGCGCGCGGTTCTGCCACGGCAGTTCGCGCGGACCGACCAGCCGCAGGAACGCTTCGTGCACGAGCGCCGTCGCCTGCAGCGTGTGGGCGGCACCTTCGCCGCGCAGCTGGCGCTGGGCGAGGCTGCGCAGCTGCTCGTAGACGAGCGGCAGCAGGCGTTCGAGCCGGTCGGCGTCGGGCATCTGCTGCTGGGTCAGCAAGGTGAACGTGGGCGAGTCCGACTCGGCGGCCATCGGCGGATGGTAGTGCGCGGCCGCGGGCGGCGCAGGGTTGCGGTGGGCGGCCCGTCGACCTCGAATGCGGACGATGACCGACATCCTGTTCCTGCTGCAGCACGACTTCCGCGACGGCCCCGGCGCTCCGTACTACTGCCCGGAATGCGCGCAGATCACCGGCGTGCTGCACTACTACCCGCAGCTGCGGCAGCGGCTCGACGTGCGCCACGTCGACTACCCGCGGCCGCGCGCGGCCATCGTGGCGCTGGTCGGCGAGGCGAACCAAGGCTGTCCGCTGCTGGTGCTCGGGCCGGAGGCGCCGGCGGCGGTCGCCGACGTGCCGATCGGCGTGCACGGCGGGCGGCGCTTCGTC
>JBILEY010000220.1:0-8508 GCA_044351865.1 Planctomycetota bacterium
GAGCTCGACCAGCGGCACGCTGATGGCGATCCAGAACCTGCTGCAGGCGGAAGTCGACGAAGAGCTGGTCGTGACGATGTCGTGAGCGAGCCGCGGGGTCGCGCCGAGCGCGCCCCGCAGCCGATGAGGCGGCCGTGAGCAAGACGCGCTGTTCCTACTGCGGCCACGAAGGCGCCCCGGTGCCGGTCCACGGCCACGGCCAGTGCGAACGCTGCGGCACCAACATCGAGCCCTGCTGCAGCGGGGCGAACGCCGCCGAAGAAGCCGGGGCGACGCCCGGCATCGACACCGGTCCGGATCCGGGCTTGCTGGCGCGCACGTTCCTGGCGCTCGGCGGACCGGAGGTCACGGTGACCGGGGATGCACTGCGGTTCGCGTTGGCGCAGCGCTTGGGAACGGACCTCGACGACGCGCGGCTGGTGCTGGAGGCGGCGGAGCGGGTCGGGCTCGTGGTGCCGCTGCCTGGCGATCTGTTCCGGCTGCGCTCGAGCTCGTAACTCGGGGCTTCGCGTGTGGCACCGCGCGCGCTGTTTGCCCGCATGGCGCGCGAGAAGCTGGTGCCGGAGGCGGGACTTGAACCCGCACGCCCGTGAGGGCGCAGGTTTTTGAAACCTGTGCGTCTGCCGATTCCGCCACTCCGGCGAGTAGGGGCGCGGCAGCGTAGCGAGCGGCCTCCGGCGCGCAACGGCGTTGCCGGCGCTCGCGAACTCAGCGACGAGCGGCTCGGCCAGGCGGCACCGCGGGCGGCGGCGGCACTTCGGCCAGCGTCTCGGCGTCGACCCAGACAGGACGGCCATCGCGCCCGATGACGATCGGCAGGCCCATCGCCTTGTGGATGCGGCGCGCCCGCTCGACGCCGGCAGCGGTCGCGGCGAGCACGTCGCGCGTGAGCGGGTCGAGTTCGTCGAGATCCGGATTGGACACGGCGAACTCACCTCCCCATGCCGAGTCCGGCAACAGCCGCGGAGGCACACCACCGCCATCGAGCAGCCACGAACGGTCCGCAACCGAGCTGTAGATCCCGCGGAAGTTCACCAGGCCACGAGTGAAGCGCCGACGAATGGCGGCCTCCGGCACGTCGTGCCCACCCGCGAGCACCCGTTGCCGCACCCGCTGCAGCGCCAGCTCCACCCCCGGCAGCGACAGGAACACCAGCCGCACTTCGTAGCCATCCGCGCGCATCTGCACGAGCCGCGGCAGCAGTGACCGCGATGCCAGCGTCGTCTCGAACGCGAAGTCCTCGCGCGCACATGCCAGCGCGTCGAGCCGATCCAACATCAGGCGGCCGGCGGTGACGTGCACGGCCTCGGTCGCGAAGCCGGCGAGGCCCTGCGCGATGACGTCGGCGTTGACGAACGTCTTGATGCCCCAGCGATCGCGCACGAGCGGCGCCGCCGACGTCGTCTTGCCGGCTCCGTTCGGCCCCGCCAGCACACACACCCGCGGCCGCAGCCCCATCGCTCACCCACCCGCCGGATCCACCACCGGCCCACCACCCCCGAGCAGCCGCACGATCGCCTGCTCACGCAGCAGCCGCGCCTTGCCGTCCTGCCCCAGCAGCCCCAGCACGTCCGCCAACACCGCGCACACCGTCGGCGTCGGGCCCAGCGTCTCCGCCGCCACCCGCGCCGCGCGTTCGGCGCGCTGCGTCTCGCCGACGCGCGCCAGTTCGCGTGCGACCAGCAACAGCGTGCCCTGCAGCGGGCAGCACTCGAGCAGCTCGCGCGGCTCGACGCAGCCCGGATGCTCGGCCAGCAGTTCGGCGATGCGGTCGAGGCCGGCCGGCGAACGCGTGCCACCCCACGTCTTGATCGCGCCGCGGTGATCGCCCGCCGCGCGCAGGATGTCGCCGGACAACAGCCCCGACGCCGGCCCGTCCTTGTCGACCTGCGCCAGCTTCTTCGCGCACTTGCGCGCCGCATCGCGGTCGCCGGCAGCCAGCGCCGCAGCGCCGGCGGCGACCAGCGCATCGAGCCAGCGCTGCTTCTCGCGCGGCTGCTCGGCCGGTGGTGCTTGCTTGTGCACCTTCTCCTGCAACGCCAGCAGCGCTTCGTGGTCGTGCTCGGCGGCGGCGAGGTCGCGCAGTTCGCCGAGCAGCACGTAGTCCTTCGGGAAGCGCTGCAGCGCGCTCTCCACTTCGCGGCGCAACGCGGCCGGCAACAGTTCGCCCTGGCGCTTCCACGCGCGCACGCGCAGTTGCAGCAGCGAACGCAGCAGTTCGTCGGGCAGCCCCGGTTCGACGACGCGGGCGAGATGGCCGAGCGCTTCGTCGTCGCGGCCGGCGGCGAGCGACAGGCGCGCAAGCTTCAGGTGCGCGTCGGCGAGCACGTGCGGGTAGCGCTCCGGCAGCGGCCCGCGGTAGCGCACGACCTTGCGCAGCAGGTCGCGCGTTCGCTTCGGGTCGGAGCCGACCAAGGCGGCGATCGCCTGCAGGTGGCGGCCGAGCACCGCTTCGCCGCGCAGCGTGCGCACGCGGCTGCGCAGCAGCCAGACGGTGAACAGGCCCCCGAGCGTGAACACGACCAGCAGCAGCAGGATCCGGCCGAGCGTCGTCTGCAGCAGCGGCTCGATGATGCGCAGCACGAAGTCGAGCAGCTTCAGCACCACTTCGAGGGCTGGGCCGAACAGGGCGAGCACCAGCACGAACGGCAGCGCGTAGACGAGCACGCGCAGCCACGGGTTCTTCGGCAGCAGCGCGCGGAACGGCGCGAACATGCCACGGCGCAGCAGGTCGCCGATCTTGCTCATGGCCGGGCCTCCGGGCCACTCGCCGAGCCGTTCGCCGAGTTGCCGTTCGCCGGCCCCTCGCTGCCGTGCAGCGCCTGCTGCAGTCGCAAGCGCAGGTTCGCATCGCGCTCGCCGTCGGCGAGCCGCCGCAAGGCCGCGAACGCCGACCCACTGCCGATCGCGCGCAGCGCCAGCACGATCTGCACGCGGCGGTTCGTATGCCGCGAGATCAGGCCGATGCTGACCTTCTCGAGCCAGCCCGAGTGCGCGTAGGCCGCTTCGAGCCCGGGCACCGCGGCGTCGCCGATCTTCGCCAGCAGCGCGCGCAGCGCGTCGTCGGCGGCACTCGGTTCGGGCCCGAACTCGTCGACGATCTGCTCGGCGGCCTTTTGGCCGTGGCGCACCAGCACGCGCGCGAGCCGCAGCCGTTCGTCGTCGCCGCGCTCGGCGTCGGCCCACGCCGCCAGCGCGTGCTCGATGACGCCCGAGCCGAGTTCGCCGAGCACACGTTCGGCGACGTCGGCGAGCGTCGGCTCGGCGAGGCCACGCAGCAGCACCTTCAGCAGCGTGCGCGAGACGCCGCGGCGCAGCAGCACGGCGATCAACACTTCGGGCTGCTTGCTGCCCGGCACCGCCGCCAGCAGTTCGGCGTCGCGGTCGAACGTCGGCTCGAGCAGCAGCGACTCGGCGAGGAAGTGGCCCTTCGGCACCACCTGCAGGAAGCGGCGCAGCACCGGCGCTTCGGCCTTGTTCAGCCGATGCAGGATCTCGACCGGCGGGAAGCGCTCGAGCACCAGCTGGAACTGCTCGAGGTCGGCGAGGCCGAGGAAGAAGTCGATCAGGATCTTGCGGTGCTCGGGCTTCGCCGAGCTGAACAGCGGCTCGACGTGCGGCAACGCCGAACGATCGAAGCCCTGCACGACGCGGCCGACGAGGTGCGCGGGCGAACGGCTGCCGAGCGGCAGCAGGCGGCCTTCGGTCAGTTCGTCGCTGGCGGCGAACAGCGCGGGTGCAATCTGCGGGCCCATCGCCTGCAAGGTCGCGATCGCCAGTTCCTGGGCGTTGCCGCCGAGCTGCCAGGCAGCGCGCAGCAGGGTCGGCACCGCGCGTTCGCGCAGCTCGAGCAGTTCGGTGCGCGCCGGCTCGCGCGCGCTGGCGTCGTCGCCGACCAGCGTCTGCACGAGGCGCTGCACGTGCGCATCGTTGACCTCGATCGCGTCCATCGTGCACGTCGGCGAACGCAGCTCGGCGACCAGCATCGGCTCGTGCAGGCTGGCCGGCGTGCGTGCGCGGCAACGCGGGCATTCGGTGACGTCGCCCGGCAGCGGCACGCCGCAGGCGCGGCAGGTCCAGCGGCTCGCCGGGGCGAGGCCGTGCAGCGGCGCCATCGGCAAGGCCGCGGCATGGGCGGCTCGGCTGGCGACGACGAGTGCGCCGCGCGTGGGCACGTTCGCCGGCAACTGCGCCGGCGCTGCGGCAGGAGCCGCGGCCGGCGCGGCGAGCAGCGCCTGCACCGCCGCCGGCACGCCGCGTTCGCTGGCGTCGAGCCGCGCCGCCAGCAGCGGCACCGCGTCGACCGCGTCGTCGAGGCCCTGCGCCTGCTGCAACAGGCCCTTCGCGACCGTGCGTTCGCCGCGCAGCAGCTGGCTCTGGCCCGCTTGCGCGAACGTGCGCGCGAGGTCGCTGCGCAGTTGCCGCTTCGAGTCGTCGTCGAGCAGCGCCAGCAGGCGCTTGCCGGCGACCGCGGCGGCGTCGAAGTCGCCGGCCTGCAGCCGCGCGCGGTAGACGAAGTCCCAGCCGGCGGCCGAACGCTCGTCGAGGCGCAGCGCGCGCTCCGCTGCTTCTGCCGCTTCGCGCGGAAGGCCGGCGGCGAGCAGGCTCTGCGCCAGCATCAGCTCGTTGGCCGCGGTGTCGAGGCCGAACGCGTTCTTGAGGCACAGGTGCTGCTGGTGCGCCTGCTCGGGCTCACCGCGCTCGGCCAGCACCTTGCCGAGCAGCAGGCGCGCGTAGTGGTTCTCGGGATCGGTCTGCACCACCGACGACAACCGCGCGAAGGCGCCGTCGAGGTCGCCGTGCAGCGCTTGCTCGACGCCGAGCAGGTAGTCGGCGAGCACCTGGCGCGAGCGCACGCCACGCACGAGCACGGCCATGCGCCACCAGAACGTCCACACCGCGGCGACCACGGCCGCGGCCAGCAGGAACTCGACGACGCCCGGCACCGCGACGAGGTGCGCGAGCCACGAGCCGCCGTCGGCGGAGTTCGCCGCACTGGCGGGGTTCGTGGCGTTCGCCGCCCCCGCGGCGGCAGCGCTCGGATCCTGCAAGCCGAACGGCACGTCGCTCAGGCCCCCGCCGCCATGCCGCTGCCACCAGCAGTCGACGCCGCACGACCACTGCCGGGAGCACGCGCCGCCGCGGCCGCGGCCGCCCGCGCCGTGGCGCCGCGCTGCAACGCGAGGTCGAGCAGGCGATCGAGCAGCTGCGGGAACTGGATGCCGACCGCCGCCGCCGACTGCGGCAGCAGGCTCGTGCGCGTCATGCCGGGGATGGTGTTGGTCTCGAGCACGTGCGGTCCATCGGCCGTGACGATCATGTCGGTGCGCGACATGCCGTCGCAGACCAGGGCTTCGTGGCAGCGCACAGCGAGTTCCTGCACGACGGCGATCTGCGCCTCCGTCCAGCCGCGCGGCGGCACCAGCTCTTCGGAGCCGCCGACCTGGTACTTCGCTTCTTGCGTGAACCACTTGGCGACGCGCGGGTAGATGCCGACCGGCGGCAGCGGCTGCAGCGTGTCGCCGGTGTTGCCGAGCACCGGCACGGTGATCTCCTCGCCGAGCAGCGCCTGCTCGGCGAACCAGCGGCGGAAGCGGCCGCGGAACTGGTCGAAGAACGCCGCCAGTTCGGCCTCGCTGGTGACGCGCTGCACACCGACCGTGCTGCCCGAGGCGTCGACCTTGACGAACGCCGGCGTGCCGATCGCCCGCTGCATCGCGGCGAACTCGAGCGCGGCATCGGCCTGGGCCAGCGGCACGCGCGGCTCGTAGGCCTTCGCCAGCGGGATGCCGGCACTCTGCAGCACCTGGCGCGTGCGCAGCTTGTCCATCGCCACCGCCGACGCCGCACAGCCGGAGCCCACACACGGCAGGTCGTAGAGTTCGAGCAGGCCCTGCACGGTGCCGTCCTCGCCGAACGGGCCGTGCAGCACCGGCAGCACGACCTGCACGTGCGCGTGGTCGATCAGCCAGTCGATCGCACCGCCGGGGCGCTGGCGACCGATGCTGTGCGTCGGATCCTGTGGCCGCCAAGTGCCGCCTTCGGGCAACGGGCTGTGCGCCGGCCACCAGCCGCCGTCGCGGTCGAGGTAGACCGGCCAGACGCGCCAACGACGGCGATCCAGGTGCTGCAGCACCTGCGCCGTCGACGCCAACGAGACCTCGTGTTCCGGCGAGCGCCCGCCGGCCAGCACCGCAACGTCCATCGCCATCGCATCACCCCTCCGTGGTGAAGCGCGCAGCATAGGCACGAGCCGGAACGGTGCGAGCGCGCGGTGGCGTTCTGGCGGCGCCGCAGCCGCTTCGCATGCGGCCAGCGCGCGGTTCGCCGGCAGTCAGCGCGCCGGCTGGCGGGGCCACAACACGCCGGTCGCGGCAGCCGCGCCCCACAGGATCGCGTCGCTGCCGCCGAGCGTCGGCACGAAGCGCAGGTCGCGGTGGATCGGCCCGCTGGTGTGCGCACGCACGTGCGCTTCGATCGCCGGGCCGAGGGCTGGCCAGCCGGACAACACGCCGCCGCCGAGCACGACCGCCTTCGGGTTCAGCAGCGTGCAGGCGTTGGTGACGAGCGCCGTCGCGGCGAGTTCGGCATCGGCGAGGATCGCGCGCGCAGAGGCCTGCTGCGGACCGGGTGCGGCAGCGGCGGCGACGACGGCGCCGACGGTCCAGGTCGCAGCGCCCGCCGGCGGCGCACCGAGCTGCTCGGCCGCCAGCTCGGTGATCGCGCGGCCGCCGCAGTAGGCCTCGAAGTGGCCGAGGCCGCCGCACGGACAGCGGCGACCACCCGGCCGGAAGATCGTGTGGCCGATCTCGCCGGCGGCGTTGGTCGCCCCAGCGAACGGCCCGCCGTCGGCGATCAGGCCGATGCCGATGCCGGTGCCGAAGAACAGGCACAGCAGCGGATCACTGCCAGCGGCGTGCCCGCGCAGGAACTCGCCGAAGGCGCTGGCGCGGCCGTCGTTCAACAACGTCGTGCGCAGGCCGAAGCGCGTTTCCACGTGCTCGGCCAGCGGGAACTGGTCGAGCGGCAGGTTCGGCGCCACTTCGATCGAACGACCGTCGCGCGGGATCACGCCGGCGGTGCCGAAGCCGGCCGCCGTCGGCCGTTCGCAGCCCGCCGGCAACGCCGCCAGGATGGTGGCGATCGCCTGGTCGAGCGCGCCGAGGAAGGTGGCGCGTTCGCGCACCGTCGGCACGTGCTGCACCGCGTGGACCGAGAAGTCCGCGGCAACCAATGCAAACCGGCACTTGGTGCCGCCGAGATCTCCGGCCAAAACGGTGCGCAACGATTCACTCCTCGGACAAGGCTTCCATCAGCTCTTCGAGCAGCTTGGTGGTCGCGGTGTTCTGATGCTCGAGCACGGTAATGCGCCGCATCAACTTCTCCAGCACCGGCGGCAGCAAGGTCTCGAGCATCACCGACTTGATCATCTGGAAGGTCTCGACACGCGCCGGCGAAGTCTCCTTCCCGAAGTGGAACGTGTAGGCGTTCTGCAGCGCCTGCGCGGTGGCCTCGAGGATCTCGCGCGAGCGCTCGTCGGCGCCCTGGTGCGACATCTTGAAGGTCTCGACCTTGAACCGGTGCAGGGCGTCCTTGAGCTTCTTCTTCACGGCGAACTCCAGTGGTCAGGGTTCAGGAACGGAACGAGACCCTGCGTAGCCATGCCGCGGATTCCCCGCAACGGGCCCAGCGGGGCAGCCGAGGGGGTGCTGGCGACGCAAAGCGAGCCGGCAGCGGTGCGTAGCTCGCCCACCGTAGCTCGGGGACAAGTCCATCGCAGACCGACCAGGGCCGTTCGCGGAGCTGGGCCGACAGCCCGCCGCGGCGCTGCCTGGGCGAGACACTGCCTGGAAGAGGCACTGCCTGGAAGAGGCACTGCGTGGCAGGGTGCCGGTTCGCTGGTGCGAACCGACGCCCCCGGACTCACACGCGGCCGATCAGCAGGCTCGTGTTGTGGCCGCCGAAGCCGAGCGAGTTGCTCAAGGCGTAGTCGACGCGCATCTCGCGCGCGACGTTCGGCACGTAGTCCAGATCCAGCAGCGGATCCGGGTTCTCGTAGTTGATCGTCGGATGGACCGCGCCGCGCTGGATCGACAGCGCGCTGACCGCGAGTTCGATCGCGCCCGACGCGCCGAGCAGGTGGCCGACCATCGACTTGGTCGACGACACGCACAGCTTCTTGGCGTGGTCGCCGAACACGCGCTTGATCGCCGCGGTCTCGATCTTGTCGTTGAGCTCGGTGCTGGTGCCGTGGGCGTTGACGTAGGCGACCTTCTCGGGCGCCAGCTGGCCGTCTTGCAGCGCCTGGCGCATCGCGCGCGTCGGGCCGTCGGCGTCTTCGTTCGGCGCCGTGATGTGGTAGGCGTCGTCGGTCGAGCCGTAGCCGAGCACCTCGCACAGGATGTGGGCGCCGCGCTTCTTCGCGTGCTCGTACTCCTCGAGCACCAGCGCCGCCGCCCCTTCGCCCATGACGAAGCCGTCGCGGTCGCGGTCGAACGGGCGCGAGGC